>NZ_JAARML010000001.1:1820965-2124459 GCF_011759375.1 Paraflavitalea devenefica
AGAGAAAGAAAAGGAATTCCTGCAATGGGTATGCTCAGAGCTTACTTATAAGGATATTGCCGCTAAAATGTTTGTAAGTCCACGGACGGTAGATGACTACCGTAACTCCCTCTTTGAAAAGCTCAAAGTAAAAACAAGGGTGGGGCTGGTATTATATGCCATCCGCCACGGCATGGTAGAAGCTTAGGACGCACTATTAATCCAGTAATTTTTTTACGTAGGCTATTTGCCCCTGGTGGTAAATATTGTGCTGTATCAGCCCGTGCAGCATATAGCCGATGGTATAGGTACGCTGACTGACCGGTGATGCCAGGAAATCGTCGTTTTTAGATTGCAGCAGTTCAAGGATACGCCGGTGAGTTGCCTTTAACTCATTGACCCCGTTTTTCCAGGTATGGATGGTAGGGTCTATTTCCCGCCAGTCGAGCGCTTCATAATAACTTATTTGTTTTTGGGTATCTCCTTCCAGGGTGCTTTGCACCGCCTCTGCCCAGGCAATCATGTGGTACAGTATTTCAATCAGTGCATGGCCTTTTTCATCAGGGTTGATGAAGACGCTGGCAGGCTCTACTTCTTTCAGGATCGCATAGAGGGAGCGGCCATACCAGGGATCGCCATCGAGGGATCCCTGCAGCGTGGTAATGATGTACTGTACTTCCTTGTTCATGGCAATTGTTTGTATAAAGGTACCACGGCTAAAAAACCATACCAATAAAAAATCCCGGTTGCATGAACCGGGATTTTTTATTGTCAGACTATTGTCTTTTAAACGGGATTATTTGCTCAGGTACATGCTCCTGTCTTTGTACAACTGGCGGAAGTAAGGATCGCGCAGGTCTTTGATAAAGCGGATCGCTTCGCCGGTCGATTTCATTTCAGGGCCCAGTTCCTTGTTCACGCCCGGGAATTTCTCAAAGCTGAATACCGGTTCCTTGATCGCATATCCTTTCAGGCGCTTCACCACTTTCAGGTCGCGGAGCCTTTGCTCGCCCAGCATTACTTTGGTAGCAATGTTGAGGTAAGGTATCTGGTAAGCTTTGGCGATGAATGGCGTGGTACGGGAAGCGCGCGGGTTGGCCTCTATCACATACACTTTACCATCCTTGATGGCAAACTGGATGTTGATAAGCCCTTTGATATTGAGTTTGAAGGCAATCTTCCTGGCGTATTCTTCCATGGTTTCCACGATCAGGGGCGAGAGGTTGAACTGCGGCAATACGGCGTTACTGTCGCCGCTATGGATGCCTGCCGGCTCAATGTGCTCCATAAGACCCATGATATGAACGGTTTCCCCATCGCAGATGGCGTCTATTTCCGCCTCCTGGCAACGGTCCAGGAAGTGGTCAATAAGGATCTTATTGCCGGGGATATGCTTCAGCAGACTTACTACTGCTTTTTCTACTTCCTCGTCATTGATCACGATACGCATCCTTTGTCCGCCCAGTACATAGCTGGGACGAACCAGTACGGGATAACCTACTTTATTGGCCACTTCAACAGCTTCATCTACTGTAAAAGCAGTGCCATAGTCGGGGTAAGGTATATTTAATTCTTTCAGCAGGTCACTGAAGCGGCCACGGTCTTCCGCGATGTCCATGCTGTCGTAAGAAGTTCCAATGATCTTGATGCCTTTTTCATGGAGGCGCTCGGCCAGTTTCAAGGCTGTTTGTCCGCCCAACTGAACAATCACCCCTTCCGGTTTCTCCAGTTCAATGATCTCCCAGAGGTGTTCCCAGAATACCGGCTCGAAGTATAATTTATCGGCCATATCGAAGTCTGTGGAAACGGTCTCAGGATTACAGTTCAGCATGATGGCTTCATAACCGCACTCTTTGAGGGCCAGCAGACCATGTACACAGCAATAATCGAATTCAATACCCTGACCGATGCGGTTGGGGCCTGAGCCCAGTACGATGACTTTTTTCTTTTTGCTGGCTTTGCTTTCGCTATTGTTGCCGGATTCAAAAGTGGAGTAGAAGTAGGGAGTCTTCGCTTCAAATTCTGCACTGCAGGTATCTACCATTTTGTATACGCGGGTGATGCCGGCTGCCTTCCTTTTCTCATAGACGGCTTCGTCATTACCGTCCTGCATGATGGTAGAGATCTGCTGATCGCTGAAGCCGAGGAATTTCGCCTGTTTCAGCACATCTTCGGGCAGAGTAGCCAGTTTGTATTTGGCTATCTCCTTCTCCAGGTTCACGATCTTCTGGACCTCATTCACAAACCAGCGGTCAATGCCCGTGGCTTTGGAGATGGTGCCTACAGATACGCCCAGTGTGAGAGCGTCCTTGATACGGAAGATGCGGTCCCATTTCGGGGTTTTGATGTATTCGATGAGCTCTTCGGCGTGCATGCGGCTATGGCCGTAGTAGCCAAGTCCGATGGCATTGTTCTCCAGGCTTTGGCAGGCTTTCTGGATGGCTTCTGTAAAGCTTCTTCCGATGGCCATTACCTCACCCACGCTCTTCATTTGCAAGCCGAGGGTATCATTGGCGCCTTTGAATTTGTCGAAGTTCCAGCGGGGCATTTTAACGATCACGTAATCCAGCGCCGGTTCAAAATAGGCGGAAGTGGTTTGGGTGATCTGGTTTTTCAGCTCATCGAGGTTATAACCGATGGCCAGTTTGGCCGCTATTTTGGCGATGGGGTATCCGGTGGCTTTGGAGGCGAGGGCCGAAGATCGGCTTACCCGCGGGTTGATCTCTACGGAGATGAGTTCTTCTGTTTCGGGATTCAGGGCAAACTGTACGTTACAGCCGCCGGCAAAGTTGCCAAGGCTGCGCATCATGAGGATGGCTTTGTTGCGCATATCCTGGAAGGCGGTATCGCTCAGGGTCATGGCAGGCGCCACGGTAATGGAATCGCCTGTATGTACGCCCATGGGGTCCACGTTCTCTACCGTACAAATGATGGCAACGTTGTCGTTTTTATCGCGCAGCAGCTCCAGCTCATATTCTTTCCATCCCAGTACGGCCTTTTCTACCAATACTTCGTGGATGGGGGAGGCTTTAAGACCTCTGTCGAGAGCTGCTTCCAGTTCAGATTTGTCGTGTACAAAGCCGCCGCCTGTACCACCGAGGGTAAAGGAAGGGCGGATTACGAGGGGGAAGCCAATGGCCTGGGCAAATTCTTTTCCTTCCAGCAGAGAGTTGGCCACTCTGGAAGGTGCTACCGGCACATTAATCTTTACCATGAGCTGGCGGAATTTCTCGCGGTCCTCTGCGGTATCAATGGCTTCAATATCCACGCCGATCATACGGACATGGTATTTTTCCCAAACGCCCAGTTCTGCGGCTTCTTTGGCCAGGTTGAGGGCCGTTTGTCCGCCCATTGTAGGCAGTACGGCATCAATCTGGTTTTCGTCCAGGATCTGTTCAATACTCTCTACTGTTAAGGGCAGCAGGTACACTTTATCGGCCATCATAGGATCGGTCATGATGGTGGCGGGGTTACTGTTGATAAGGATCACTTTGATCCCTTCTTCGCGCAGACTGCGGGCAGCCTGGGTGCCGGAGTAGTCAAATTCACAAGCTTGTCCGATGATAATGGGTCCTGAACCGATGATAAGTACTGACTTGATCGAGGTGTCTTTGGGCATCTTCTTTTACGCTGTTTTTTTGCTTTTTTTAAAAAATTCCCGGTCTTACCGGCGGGATAAATTGCGCAAAAGTAAGGTGATGGGGGGAATAATGCGGATTATTTTTTGGCTCATGGCAAAGATGACGGGAAGGGGGTCATTTAGAGGGGGTTAGGGTTGGTTCGGAGGACACGAACCAAGGCTGACTGGGACACAAACCAAGGCTTGACTGGGACACGAACCAGGGCTGACAGTGATAGGCTGTTTGATAGGGGCCTGATAGGGAGTTGGGTGGGAGTTGATCGGGAGTTAGGCAGGGGTTAGGTGGGAGTAAAGTCGCTATAAGGTCGCTATAACATCGCTGTAAGGTCGCTGTAAGATCGTTGTAAGGTTGCTATAAGGATAGCAGTAAAGAAGGGGAAATAAAAAAGCCTCTCCCACCGGCAGAGGCTATTATTTGCTGGTAGAAAAAAATTGATGTGTTCAGTTGTTGTGAAAAGCAGCGATCTCGATATCATCCAACGGCACACCGCCCTGGCGAATGAATTTCTTCTCTTCTGCCAGATGGCGCTTTTCCTCAAAACGGCTCTTGATACGAAATACCCATTTCTGCTTAGCTTCTGTTCCTTTGAACATCCCGACTATGGACCCTACCGTTAATGCCAGTAGTAAAACCGTCCTGTTACGTATCATACTCATAAAACACAGGTTGTAGATTTATTCTTTCATTTCATATAATCTTAGACAATTTATATACGCCAAAAGCTGTTCCATAGTTCATAAAAAAACATACAACTAAGTGGGTATTTTTAAAACTTAACATACTAATAGCGAATCCATCTGTCCTTTCTCTTTATACCCATTGCCGTGCCGGGTAACCCAACCGCCGGATTTTTAATATTAGTTTAATATTGGCTTGTCAAATCCGGTATTTTATTAGCCAAATCGTTCATGTAATTAGTCGCTTTTTTTTCATTTGCAGTAAACAAAACGAGTGATTGGTAGTCTATTTCCAGTGGATGGAGGAATTCCAGAATCAGGAGGTGGATGCAGGATGGCGGATTCCCGTAGTTTTGCACACTACTAACCCATAAATTGATTTGATCGGATGCGTGTATTGGTTTTTGTATTGTTAGGTTGTGCCCAACACCTGCAGGCGCAGCTTTTTCAGCCTGCTGATTACCCGCAGGGGTATTTCCGCAACCCGCTGGAGATCCCGATGGACCTGAGCGGCAATTTTGGTGAGCTACGTCCCAACCATTACCATATGGGGCTTGACCTGAAAACGAAGGCCCGCGAGAACCAGCCTGTGTATGCGGCGGCCGACGGGTATATAGCCCGGATCAAGATTGAGCCCGGTGGTTTTGGCCGCGCCATCTATATTAATCATCCCAATGGGTTTACTACGCTCTATGCGCACCTCAATGATTTTAATTCAAAACTGGAATACTGGGTAAAGCAGCAGCAGTATGCCCGCGAATCGTGGGCTGTTACGCTCGAACCTGTGCCTGGTCAGTTCCCGGTAAAGAAAGGCGATTTCCTGGCCTATAGCGGCAATACCGGCGGCTCCCAGGCGCCGCACCTGCATTTTGAGGTCAGGCGTACGGCCGATGATGTGAATGTAAATCCGATGTTGTTTGGATTTCCGCTGGCCGATAATACGACTCCGCGCATTTTACGGCTGGCCGTGTATGACAGGACCAGGAGCCTGTATGAGCAATCGCCCCGGATTATTCCCATAAAGGGAACCGGCAGCAACTATACCACTGCACCACCCCTGGTTACGGCAGCTTCTCCCAGAGTAAGTTTTGCCATTACCGCCTTTGATACCCATACCGGCTCTTCCAACCTGAATGGTATTTATGAAGCCTCACTGTATGTGGATGAGGAACTGATCACCGGCTTCCGGATGGACGATATCAGCTATAATGATACCCGCTACCTGAATGCCCATATAGATTACCGTACGAAGGCGGCAGGCGGCGCCTGGTTGCAGCATTTGTCGGACCCGCCGGGGTATATCAATTCCATTTATAAGAAGGTAAAAGGAGATGGTGTTATTGACATCAGCGACGGAGCGGCTCATGCCGTTCGTATTGTGATAAAGGACGGGTATAATAATACCGCAACCCTCCACTATACTGTTCAGTATAACGGAGCGGCTGTAGCGCCGGTAACGAATGCGGATAAAATGTTTTACCCTTTTATGCTGGATGGCTTTGAAACGCCCCATTGTGAGTTCTATATCGGAGAGCGTTGCTTGTACGATTCCGTGCATATACGGCATAGCCAGTCGGCAAATACCCACCCGCAGGGTGTATCGGATGTACATACCATCGGTAGTTCTGCCATTCCCCTGCAGGAAGCATTCCTTGTACGCATCCAACCAAACCGCCCGTTGACTGTTAATGAACGGCAGCATACGGTGATGCAGTGGTACAGTGGCAGCCGGAGTGATGTGCAAAAGGTAGAATGGCAAAATGGCTGGGCCTCGGCCCGCTTCCGTGATTTCGGGTCGTACCGTTTGATCACCGATGAGGAGCCTCCCCAGATCGTGGCTACCGGCCTGACCGATGGGGCCGACCTGAGCAGGGCCAGCCGCATTGTATTTACGGTTACGGATAATATGAAGCGGTTTAAAAATGTACGTACCCTGCTGGATGGCAAGTGGCTGCGGTTTACAAATGATAAAGGACGTACTTTCATTTACCGGTTTGATGAGAAATGCCTGGCCGGTGAGCATGAGCTGGTGATCAGTGCGGAGGATGAAGCAGGCAACAGGACAGAAAAGATTTTTAAGTTTACAAGATAACGCTCAACTTATAATGGTTACACTACAGGAAGGCGATAAAGCGCCGGCATTTAAAGGCATAGACCAGAATGGTAATACCGTTTCATTGGCCGATTATAAAGGAAAGAAAGTGGTGTTGTATTTCTATCCCGAAGATGATACCCCTACCTGTACGGTTCAGGCCTGTAACCTGCGCGATAATTACGGACTGTTGAAAAAAGAAGGGTTTGAAGTGTTGGGTGTTAGTCCGGATGAGGAAAAGAAGCACAAGAAGTTTGAAGCCAAATATAATTTACCTTTTACCTTACTGGCCGATCCCGGACACAAGATTATTGATAAGTATGGTGTGTGGGATGAAAAGCAATTGTATGGCCGTAAGTATATGGGCATCCTGCGCACTACTTTCGTATTAGACGAGAAAGGCATCATCCGCAAGATATTCCTGCGCCCAACGAATAAGCAACATGCAGAAGAGATCATTGCTGCCTGGAAGAAATAGCTGTTAGCTTTTAGGTATTAGCCCCTCCCCACTTTCAGTTACTGCACTCCCACCTTCGGCGATTGTACAGGCTTCGTGTACAATGCATTTTTGCATCGTCATTGGCTCGTGAATGACTGGTTCGTGAGGACACGAACCAGGGACACGAACCAGGGCCCAAAACAATCACATTATCAAACCACGTAAATCTTATTAAGCAATGAAACAGTTTAAATTATTCCCCGCACTATTATTGGCGGCTACACTGGTAGTGAGCTGCAGCAAGGATGATGACGATGATTATAACACACCGCCACCACCCAACACGCCCCAGTCTACAGTAGTAAGCGCTTCCGGCAACCTCACCGATGCCCTTGCGCAGTTCAGGGGTCTGCTGGGCGATTCGCTCAATACCACACCGGGCAAAACTTCCGGCCGCCGGGAGATCAATTGGGAAGGCGTTCCTCCTGCCAATAATCACAACAATACTTTTCCTTTTGATTTCTTTAATAATAAGGATGCTGCAGGTCCTGCCGGCCGTAAGAGAGGATTGGAATATGCCAATACCGGTATTGTATTTCGCATAGACAGTACCAGCTATTCGGAAATAGATGCATCCTATGCCAATGAGTTCAAGGCATTCAGTGGCAAAAGGCTTTTTGCCCATGCCAATGGCACTACCAATGAAGTCTTTTTCAAAGTGCCGGGCACCAATACCAATGCTTTTGTAAAAGGATTTGGCGTTGTGTTTTCTGATGTGGATGATGCCAACAGTACTTCCCTCGAGTTTTACAGCGGCAATAAAAGCCTGGGCAAGTTCAAAGCGCCTGCCCGCACCGATGCCAATGGCCATTCTTTCCTGGGGGTATTTTTCCCGAATGAAAAGGTGACTGCCGTAAGGATTATTATGGGTAATGGCGTACTGGCTGCCGGTACCAAGGATGTGAGCGCCGGTGGTACAAAGGACCTGGTGGTGATGGATGACTTTTTCTATTCAGAACCCCTGGCCCAGAATTAATTAAAATTAAAGGCTTCGACAGGCTCAGCCTGACATAAAACAGTTTAGCGTAGGTTTTGGGTGATTAATTCCCAGTGAGTGCTCCCTCCCGTTTGCCGGGGGGGATTTTTTATATCCCCACAAGTGGGGATACCATTTCCCATGTATGGGGATTTTTAAGGGAAGTTATTGGAAGGACATTTGTAGCCGCAAAAGTTAAGTATAGCATGAAACACAAGAAACATTCATCCGGCCATTGGAGCCGGTTATTGGCTGCTGTAGTAGCAGTCAGCCTGCTGCTGACAGCCTGTAAGAAAGATAAAGACGAGGAGAAGCTGGTAGTGGTGAGCGGCTCAGGCAATATCCAGGACGACCTGGATAAGTTCCGCACCCTGCTGGGAGGTACGTTGAATACTACGCCCGGCGCTGTAGGCGGTTACCGGGAAATAAACTGGGATGCGGTGCCGGATAGCCTGGTAGGCAAGTCCATGTCCAATAATTTCTTCAATACACCGGGCAATAATGTACCTGCGAGCCTTCAGCGCGGCCTCACGTATGAGCCGGGGACCGGTGAGTTCAGGGTGAGCGCTACCAATTTTATTGAGGTGAATAATACTACCGGCGGGGAGTTTGCTGCTTTCAGCGGCAATAAAACCTTTGCCAATATCAGCAATGGTCTCTGGCCTATAAAGCCTGAAGTGCCGGGCCAGCCCCTTGCTGCCACGGTGAGAGGGTTTGGTATCGTGTTTTCGGATGTAGACGCGGCCAACTCCACTTTCATGGAATTTTTCAATGAGGACAAGAGCCTGGGTAAATTCTTCGCTCCTGCCCGCAGTGGCGGAAGCAGTTTTTCTTTCCTGGGTGTGTATTTCAAAGAAGCAAAGGTGACATCTATACGGGTAGGCCACCAGGGAACACTGGCAGCCGGCGGTAAAGATGTGAGCGACGGGGGTACTGCCGACCTGGTGATCCTCGATGATTTCATTTATGATGAGCCCGTGAAGAAGTAGGAGGGTGAAAACCAGGCAGGGTAAATCGCAGTGTGTAAACTAATCCAACGAAATAAAGGCTTTTCAGGTAGGGGTTTTTATCGAGCCGCCGGCATGTAAACTGCATCCGGCGGTATTTTGCTTTTATGCCGGGCCGACCAGTTTGACCGTCTTTCAGTACTTTTAAGGTGTTGGCCCGCTGGCTCAATTCATGCAGTCTATGTGTCAAAAGTTGTTGTTACCGCTCTTTATTATACTATGCTGGTTTTCCGTGCCGGCGCAGGTATCCTCCCTGTATTTTGACAGGCTGACCATACAGAATGGCCTTTCTCACAGTAAGGTGAATTGTATTATCCGTGATCAGCGTGGTTTTATGTGGTTTGGCACCAATGACGGGCTGAACCGCTATGACGGCCATAATTTCGTGGTATTCCAGCATAAGCCCGGCGACAGCACCACTATTTCCGGCAATATTATCAATGATATCCTGGAGGACGAACAGGGCGTATTGTGGATCGCTACCGCAGATGGCGGACTGAGCCGGTATGATTACAGGCAATCCAGGCGGCTGCAGTTCAAACAATACCGGCATTCGCCGGGAGACAGTAATTCTATTCCCGTCAATATGCTGAATAAGCTGCAGCTCGACCGGCAGGGCTATTTATGGATAGCCACCAGCGGGGTGGCCCTGCTGCGTTTTGACCGTGTGCGAGAACAGTTCATAGAGCCTGTGAAGCATGGTACGATGACGGCGCTGGATGTGGAGCTGGACCATGCCGGGATATTGTGGGTGGGCAGGGTTGGCGGCGGCATGCTGAAGATGAACCCACGCAACCTGCAATATGAAACAGAACCGGCCTATAAGGACCTGTATGCCAAGCTGCCGCATGCAGTGATCACTTCCCTGTTTGCAGATAATGAACAGCAGCTATGGTTTGGCTCCTGGGATAAGGTATTGTACTGCCGTTCGACTGTAACCGGGGAAGAAAAGGTATTCCGGCAGACAGACGATCCGTATTCTTTTAAGAATGATGAGATCAGTTGCTTTACTGCGGATGCCCGTGGCCGTATATGGATGGGCGGCCGGTATGGCGGTTTGCATATTTATGATAAGAAAACCGGTCGCTTTTATAATTATAAGTACGACCCTGCCCGCGAAGGCACTATTTCCGATAACCGGATCAATAGTCTGTATACCGATAAGAATGGCGTAGTATGGGTGGCTACCAATAATGGGATCTGTATACATCATCCCATGCTGCAGCAGTTTGAGCAAACTTTCCTGCCGCCTGTTAAAGGGGTTAATACGACCAATATTACGATCTATGATTTTTATGAGCGTGATGGTCAGTTATGGATTGGCACCAGTGAGGGTATTTATAAGAGACAGGCGGGTAGTCATGATCTTACTTTTCACCCGGTACTATATAAGGGTAACCGCCTGCGGGTGACCAGGTTCTTTGAAGATGTGGACGGCACGTTGTACCTGGGAACCGATTATTCCTTATTCCGGTGTAACCCCAATACTTTGCAGGTAAGCCTGCTGCCCAATACAGAGCAGGACCGGGTGATGAATAAGATCATAGAATCGAGGGTTGTGTCTATTGTCAGGGATACAGTAGATGGGCATCCCGTATTGATGACGGCCCCCTATGGGCATTTTCTTGCTTATTATGACCTGGTGGAACAACGATGGATAAGCCGGCATGATCCTGTAAAGGATGTGATCAACCATCTTAAGCTGGGGGATAATAATAACCTGATACGGAAGGTGTACAAAACGCGGGATGGCCAGTTCTGGACTACTTCCGTTACCAGGGGGCTGGGTACGCGGCCCAGGAAAGACGAAGCGGCGCTGCAGTTTTTTAATAATGACCCGGCCACGACTGGCAGCATCAGCAATAATAATGTGTATGATATGCTGGAAGATGCTGCCGGCAATTTGTGGGTAAGTACTTATGGCGGCGGATTGAATTATTATAACAGGACCAACCGGCAGTTTACCCATATTCCCACGTCCAATAACCTGCTGGAAGGAATAGCCGTGGATGCGCGTGGTAATGTGTGGATGATCAGCAATGGCAACCTGCATAAGTATGACCCGCTGCGGAAGTCTTATACTTCCTTTGAATTGCCGGATATTGAGAAGGTGGGTGGAGTGAAAGGCGCTATTTTTAAAGACAGCAAGGGCAATTTGTATGTGGCAGGCACCAATTATTTTATCGCTTTTAATCCGCCTGCTGTGAAGGAGGCGCATGACCTGCCACAGGTATTCTTCACTGATTTTAAGATATTCAACGAGTCGTTCAGTGATCTGTTGCTGAAAGACAGGATCGTACTGCAATATGACCAGAACTATTTTACAGTAGCTTTTGCGGCGCCTTATTTTTCTGCCGGACATTATATCCGTTATTCCTATATCCTGGAGGGAAGGGACAAGGCCTGGATAGATATCGGTACCAATGTTGCGCAGGAGTTCTCGAACCTGGAAGCAAAGGACTATGTACTGAAGGTGAGGGCTACCAATAATGCCGGCCTATGGCATGAAAAAGTGGCTACCATCCATATTACGATTGTGCCTCCCTTCTGGCAACGTTGGTGGTTTTATGGACTTTGCGCCCTGGTAACCGGTCTTATTATTTATGCCATTTACCGTTACCGCATTGATCAGTTGTTGAAGCAACAGGCCATCCGCAATAAGATAGCGCAGGACCTGCATGACAATGTAGGGTCTACCCTGAGTAGTATTTCCGTGTATAGCCAGGTGGCCAGGATCTACCATGAGCAGGAGCGGCAGGGCGATCTGCAGCAAACACTGGAGAAGATCAGCGATACTTCGGGCGAGATGATCTCGGAAATGAATGATATTGTGTGGGCCATTAATCCCCGGCATGATAATATGGAGACCATCCTGCAGCGGATGGAATCTTTTGCCAGACCCCTGCTGGCCTCCAAAGAGATCACTTTTCATTTTGAAGTAGATCCTGGCATTAAGCAGGTGAACCTGGAAATGACCCGTCGTAAGAATTTTTACCTGATCTTTAAAGAGGCGGTAAATAACGCATTAAAATATGCGCAATGTAAGAACCTGTGGGTAAAGATCAGCCTGCGACACCACCATATAGACCTGGAAGTGAAGGATGACGGCGCGGGTTTTGACCTGGAGAAGGTGCAGATCTATGCTTCCCAGTCGCTGTCGGGCAATGGCTTGCGCAATATGGAGATGCGCGCTGCGGAGATGAAGGGGGTATGGACGATCAGCAGCAAACCCGGTGAAGGGACTAAGGTCCATTTGCGGTTTCCTGCAGGATAGGTTCCATCACCGAATGTGGGGATTGCGGGGTAACGGCAAAAGTGCGAAATTTGAGTAATACATTTATATGAACCTGCGCATCGCAATATTTGACGATAATAAGAATATCCGTGAAAGCATTACCATGTTGTTGAAAACAGTGCCTTCCTTTGAAGTAGTAGGCTCTTTCTCGCATGTCCTGGACTGTGTGGAAGATGTGCGGGACTGTAAGCCTGATATCGTGCTGATGGATATAGAGATGCCCGGCATGACGGGCATTGAGGCCGTTACAGCTATCCGGAAAGCGTTTCCCCATATCCAGGTATTGATGCAAACGGTTTTTGAAGATGATGACCGTGTATTTGATTCTATCTGCGCCGGTGCTTCAGGTTATATTCTTAAGAATCACCTGAACACGAAGCTGGTGGAAGCGATCATGGAATTGCAGTATGGCGGTTCGCCCATGTCGCCCTCCATTGCCCGTAAGGTGCTGGGAAAACTGCAACAGATCCCGCAGCATATTAAGCCGGAAGAAGCGCCGGACTATCACCTTACGCCCCGTGAAAAAGAAGTACTGGCCTGCATTGTGGAAGGGCTCAGTTATAAGATGATTGCCGACCGGTTAAGCATCAGCTATGAAACGGTACGCAGCCACGTAAAAAAGATCTATGAGAAACTGCATGTAGCTTCTCTTACCGAAGCAGTGGCCAAAGCGATCAATCAAAGGATCGTTTAAACCTTCTCCCCATATCCGGTTGGTTATCCTACTCATTTTGGTGATTGTACAGTTCACGCGGACGAAGCAATTTTGTGTCTTCAATCCGCATCGTTTCAATCACAATTTTATAAGCCATGAGTAAACAAGTGTTATCCTTCATAGGATTATTGCTGACAGGGGCCGGCCTATTCGCACAGCCTGCACAAAATGATATTGCCACACCTGCTGTTCAGTCTATTCAATTATCTACCGGTGTAAACCTGCAATATGTAGAGCAGGGCAACCCATCGGGCACCCCCGTTATTTTCCTGCACGGATTTACGGATTCCTGGCATTCGTATGAACTGGTATTGCCCCACCTGCCGGCTACTTTGCATGCCTTTGCTTTATCGCAAAGAGGGCATGGAGACGCGGAGAAACCGCTGGCCGGTTATGATCCAAAGGATTTTGCAGCGGATGTAGCCGCTTTCCTCGAAGCGAAAAAGATCAAAGCCGCTCTTGTTGTGGGACATTCCATGGGTTCCATAGTTGCGCAACGTTTTGCTATTGATCATCCTTCCAAAACAATGGGTATTGTATTGATAGGCACGTTTGCCGATTTCAACAGCAATGAAACGATACAGGGTTTTGGTCAGGTGCTGGATACGCTGAATGATCCTATTGAGGAGAAGTTTGCCGCCGAATTCCAGCAAAGCACCCTGGGCAATCCCATCCCGCCTGCCTTTCTGCAAACGATGATACAGGAAAGCCTGAAGGTGCCGGCCCGTGTTTGGAAATCGGTAGCAGACCCGCTGTTCAAAGTGAATTATGTGCCGCTGCTGAAAGCGTATACCAAGCCGGTCCTGATCGTATGGGGTGATAAGGACCTGTTCTCACCCCGGCAGGACCAGGATGTACTAGCCAACGCACTGAGCAGGTCGCAATTAGTGGTGTATACAGGCATTGGCCATGCTGTGCACTGGGAAGCGCCGGCAAGATTTACAGCAGACCTGGTAATCTTTGCCAGGCAACTTAACCATCAAAGTAGAAACCGTTATGAAAAGTAATTTTATCGTTGGCATTGCCATCAGCGTATTATCGGTAGTGATTATATTGGTAGCATTTGATACAGCGCCATCCCCCACCCCGGGATGGGATAAGGGGAGCCGTGTAATTTTTTGCTCCCCCTCTTTTGATCCGGAGAAACTGAAGGGAGGCAAAGCGCCTTTGATCAAGGGCCTGGGCAATCTGCATTATCGCATTACTACCCGCTCAAAGCTGGCGCAGCAATATTTTAACCAGGGGCTTACTTTGCTCTATGCCTTCAATCATGGTGAAGCAGGACGTTCCTTTATGCAGGCCATCCAACTGGACGCCGACTGTGCGATGGCCTGGTGGGGGATGGGCATGGTATTGGGCCCTAACTATAATGCAGCCCTGAACCCTGCCAGCCTGGGGGATATTAATAAAGCGATGACCAACGCCAGGAAGTATAGTGTAAACACCACTGCCAGGGAGCAGGCATTGATTGCCGCGCTGGTAAAACGTTTTCCAACGGAACCGGTAACAGATATGGCGCCTTATAATGCTGCTTATGCTGCCGCCATGAAGCAGGCCTATGAACAGTTCCCGGGTGATGCAGAGATTGCTGTGCTGTATGCGGATGCGCTGATGAATGAGCATCCCTGGAATTTGTACCAGAAAGACGGTACCCCACAACCCTGGACACCTGCTATTGAGCAGTTACTGGAAAAGACAATGACCGCATTTCCCAATCATGCAGGAGCGCTTCATCTTTATATCCATGCTGTGGAAGCTTCGCGCACGGCCAGCAGAGGCATCCCTGCGGCCCGTAAGTTGCTGAATATGCTGCCCGCCGCCGGCCACCTGGTACATATGCCGGCGCATATTTATATCCGCACAGGGAATTACCATGATGGGGTGATAGCTACTGAAAAAGCACGACTGTCAGACAGCAGTTACATTAATCAATGCAAGGCGGAAGGCGCCTACCCTTTGTTGTTGTACCCGCATAATATACATTTCCTGGCTGCCTGCGCCTTCCTGGAAGGCAATAGTAAGAAAGCGATAGAAGCTGCCTGGGGCGTATCGCGTAATGCCGACAGAAAATACCTTGCCCAGTCTGGTACCGTGCAACACTATTATATTATTCCTTACTATGTATTGGTGCACCTGGGTAAATGGGATGATATACTGGCGCTGCCTGTTCCCGGTGAATCCCTGAAATATCCGCGCGCCATCTGGCATTATGCACGTGGCATGGCATTGACCGCAAAGGGTAACCTGGCAGCAGCGCAACAGGAGCTGAAAACTTTGCAGGCGTATGCAGCAGATGAATCCCTGCGGCCTCATTTGATATGGGAAACGAACAGCGCACTGGACCTGATCACGATCGCTGCTTTCACGCTGGAAGGGGAAATATTGGGTTATGTACAACAATATGATAAGGCCGTGGCCGTATTGAAGAAGGCGATTGTAATAGAAGATAAACTCAACTACCAGGAGCCGCCGGATTGGTTCTTCCCCGTGCGTCATACTTTGGGCAATGTGTTGCTGCAGGCCAGGCAATTTGCGGAGGCTGAAAGGGTGTACCGGGAAGACCTGGTTAACCTGCCGGAGAATGGCTGGGCTTTGATGGGATTGTTCAATAGCCTGACAGGACAAAATAAACCGGACGAAGCGGCGGCTGTTAAACAGCGGTTTGACAAGGCCTGGCAATGGGCCGATATAACGATCACTTCTTCCAGAAAATATTAAACCGCCAGGGCGCTATCCGGACTCTTTCAGCGTTAAAGAAACCTGTAATGGGGAATCAACGTAATAATACATAGACCCGGGAGAATCAGGTATCTGAATCCTTGCAGAAAGGAATTTCTCCTGTGGGTTATCATTAGTTCTAAGGGTTTGGTTCCCTGTCCTTTCCAGGACAGGGATTTTTTATGGGAGGCAACCCTCCCTGATAATTATCCGTAAGAATAGTCACAGGAAATAAGTTGTAATATGATGAAAAAAGTTTTTTTCACCTTATCAGTATGCCTGGCGGTGTTCATTGGTTGTACCAATGATAAGGATGAACTGTTAAATCCCGCAGGAGGTGATTGTACAGGTGTTAATGCCAGTTTTGTTAATGATGTATTGCCCATCATCCAGGCCAATTGCCAGGGATGTCATGGAGTAGGCTCTACCAACGGCCCGGGGCAGTTAACCACTTATAACGAGATTTCAAATGCCGGCACACGGATAAAAAATGCTGTTGTCAGCGGCTTTATGCCGAGGAATGCCGCGCCCCTCCCTGCCGCAGACATCAGGAAGATCAGGTGCTGGGTAGATTCAGGAACACCCAATAATTAATACATGTCAAAGAAACAGGCAATTATTATCAGCATCCTGCTGGTGCTTGCTGCGGTAGCTATTTATGTATACCGTGAATACAACCGTACCAATAAGGACCTGGCTACTGTAGCGCCTGATTATACGGTGCAGGCCACTGCATTGGTGAATGAGTTTTTGGCCAATGATTCAGTGGCTTATAATAAGTACCGCAATAAAATACTGGCTGTACAGGGGATGGTGAAAGCCGTGGATAATGTGGATGGCGATTGTACGGTAGTGTTGGGTGATACCATGGAGCTGTCGTCTTCTGTGAGGTGCCTGCTGGATAGTGCGCACGCTGCTACCGGCGCCGGTTTTAAACGTGGCAACCAGGTTACTATTAAAGGCGCTATCACCGGGTTTAAAAAAGATGATACCGGCCTGCTGGGCTCTGATGTGGAACTGAACAGGTGTGTGATAGGAGGAGAGTAGTAAGTCAATTTCAACATATTACAAAATAGCACAGGAATGAAAAAGCGGGTTATTGGACTGACCAGTGTATGGGTATTATTATCTGTACTGGTTACTGCACAGGATAAATTTTTTACCAAGAATGGTAAGATATCTTTTGTATCAAAAGGGAATATTGAAACCATCACCGCAAAGCACAAAGGCATTACTGCTGTAGTGGACTCCAAAAGCGGGGCTGTACAGTTTGCCGTGCTGATGAAAGGGTTTGAGTTTGCCAAAGCCCTGATGCAGGAACATTTCAATGAGAATTATGTGGAAAGTGATAAGTATCCCAAGGCAGATTTTAAAGGGCAGGTAACAAATAACAGTGAGGTGAATTATGCCCAGGATGGGTCATATAATGCCAAAGTAAAGGGAACCCTTACCATACATGGCGTAAGTAAGGAAGTAGAAGTGCCGGGAAAGATCACGGTGAAGAGCGGCAAGCCGCAACTGAATGCTGATTTTAATATCCTGCTATCGGATTATAATATCAAAATACCAGCCGTAGTAAAGGAAAATATTTCTAATACAGTTACCATAACAGTTGACTGTGCGCTGGAACCTTTAAAAAATTGATTTCTCTTTTTAACAATACTGTTTATGAAAAAAATAATAAGTGGTTGTTTAATGGGGCTTGCTGTATTGCTCTCTGCTAAAACAATCCATGCCCAGGATCAGGACTTACTGAAAGAGGTGGGTCCTGATTCCGCGAAGAAAGAATATGTAAAGAATGCTTTTAAGTCATCCCGGGTGATCCATTCCCATTCCATGGAATTTATTGGTAAGGGTGTATTGGATGTGCGCATCCTGCACCGCTTTGGAACGGTGAAAAACGGATTGAAAGACCTCTTTGGTCTTGACCAGGCCAATATGCGTTTTGGCTTTGATTATGGATTGGGTAAAAGCCTTACTATTGGTGTTGGCCGGAGTAACCTGAACAAGGAACTGGACGGGTTTATCAAATACCGTCCTGTATGGCAATCCAAAGGCCCCGGCGGTGTTCCTTTCTCAGTGGTATTGATATCCGGTATGTCATTGAAGACGCAGGATTTTCCCGAACCCAAAGAGGTGTATGGTTTCAAGCACCGCCTTGCTTTTTACCAGGAGATCATTATAGGCCGCAAGTTCAGTGAAGCATTGAGCTTACAGGTAAACCCTATTTTCCTGCATCGTAATCTGGTGCCGGACACCGATGATGAGAATAATACCTGGGCATTGGGCCTGGGCGGCAGGATAAAGCTATCCAAACGGACAGCCTTTGTAGTGGATTATACGCCTGTTCTGTCTGGCCGGCAGCCGGGTACCAAAGATCCGCTGGCCATGGGCTTTGATATAGAGACCGGCGGTCACGTATTCCAGTTGCATTTCACCAATGCCTCCGGCATGAATGAAAAAGCTTTCCTGACTACCACTACGGATGATTTCTGGAAAGGTGAGATCAGGTTCGGGTTCAACCTGTCGAGGGTGTTTACCATTAAAAAGAAGAAAGATTAAATAACCCATTCCACTTCTCCTACTTCGAAATAACGCTCCAGGGTATCCCGGGTTATAAGCCTTCCATCGGGGGTCACCCCTTTGATGGTGGTTTCAAAAACGCTATTACCTTTTTTGAGCTTTACAGACTGGTCCAGCTTGTACAGCGCCTGGTGGTAATCTGTCAATAGCTGGGCGGGATTGTGAATGGCCTGGTAACGGTTTTCGAGGCATTCGCACAGTTCCTGGGCCAATGTATTGATATTGTATGTTTTACCGGTGATCTGCTTGAGGGAAACGGGTCTGAGCGCCCCGGGCGCAAACTCTGTCTGATTAATGTTGATGCCCATACCGGCGATGGCGAAGAGCCAGTCTGACTGCTGACTTCCGATCCTCGATTCAATCAATATCCCTCCTGCCTTTCTGTCACGCCAATAGATATCATTGGGCCATTTGATGCAGGTTTCCTCCCCGGCATAATTTTTAAAGAAATCATAACAAGCGAGGGCGATAGCTGCTGAAAGGAGGAACTGCTGACTGGTTTTCAGGGGTTGCGGCCGGATTACCACGCTTATCATGATGTTTTCACCCGGGGTGGTAAGCCAGCTTTTTCCGCGCTGACCGCGGCCAGCCGTCTGTTCCAGGGCAAAATACACGGTACCGTGTTCAGCCTTACCGGCAGTGGCCTGCCCCATGGCATAGTTGTTGGTGCTGTCTATTGTCGGTAATATAATAAGCCGTTGGCCGATAGCGGGATATGGCAAAAGATTACTATTTTTGGATTGTACGAAAATAGATATTCCTGTTGAACGTTTAAGCTATCTATGCTGTTATATATGGGAGATGAGCATAGCAGGCGAAATGGACGGTATATACAGGGTCCTGATAAGCAAGCGCTATCCGCTGTTGGGCATATCAATTTGACCATTTAAAACGTTTTGATTATTGGAACAATTGTCAATGTTAGCTACCCGTCGTAAACGAAATAGTGTAGCCAGGTTAACCAAAAACTCAAAGATTTTCAAAGCTATCATCCACGCTATCCAGGAGAAAAAAGGTAGTCATATCACATCGCTTGATCTCCGGAAAATTCCCGAAGCTATTGCTGATTTTTTCATTGTCTGTGAAGCGGGCAGCACTACCCAGGTAAAGGCCATTGCCGATTTTGTGGAGCAACACGTGCAGGATGCTACCAAAGAAACACCGTATCACCATGAAGGTCACCAGGGTGCGCAATGGGTACTGGTGGATTACGTTAATGTCGTGGTGCATGTCATGCTGCCGGAAACCCGCAAATTCTATAAACTGGAGGAAATGTGGAGCGACGCCGAAGCCGAAGAACATAAATAATTTGATTCTTAAGGCCGGATGTTTGATATTGTGTACCGGGAACTGTTCCAAATCTGCCATTTCAACAGGTTTTTTCGAACAATTTCATTGCTATAATCCTTAATTAGAAAAACAAGCTGAAGTAAGTACAATATGTCACAGGACGAGTCAAGACAGAACGAACGCGGTTTTCCCCGCCTGCGCCCACGGGGGGATGACAATGGCCAGCGTAAAGGCCCAAAATTCAATATCTACTGGGTATGGGCGATCATCTTTGCCGTTCTGGTAGCCTTTCAGTTATTCGGTTCTTTTGCCCCTGATGCCAAGGAAATTGATGAACTGGAGTTTTACCAGATGCTGGAAAAAGGAGATATCGATAAGCTTACCACGATCACTAATAAGAACCTTATCCGGATCACCCTCACCAAGGGAGGTTATCAGAAATACAAAGACCAGCTATCTAAAAAATGGCCGGGTGTATCTGAAAAAGGCCCCCACTTTGAGTTCCGTGTTATCAAGGCCGAAGAATTCAAGAAAGAGCTGAATGAATGGTATAAAGCCCATCCGGAAGTAAAAGAAGTGCCCAATAAGCCCGCCCAGGAAGGAGAATGGTTCACTTCCATTATCCAGTTCCTGCTCCCGCTGGTAGTAATTATCCTCATCTGGGTAATGCTCATGCGCAAGATGGGTGGTGGTGCAGGCGGCGGCAGTGGCCCCGGCGGCATCTTCAACATCGGTAAGTCAAGAGCTACTTTGTTCGATAAAGGCACCAAGGTGAACATCACTTTCTCCGATGTGGCCGGCCTCGATGAAGCCAAGGTAGAGGTGATGGAGATCGTAGACTTCTTAAAGAATCCCAAGAAATATACCGCGCTGGGTGGTAAAATACCCAAGGGCGCCCTGCTGGTAGGCCCTCCGGGTACCGGTAAAACCCTGCTGGCCAAAGCCATGGCCGGTGAAGCGCAGGTTCCTTTCTTCTCTATGAGTGGTTCCGATTTCGTGGAGCTCTTTGTAGGGGTAGGCGCCAGCCGGGTAAGAGACCTCTTCAAGCAGGCCCGTGAAAAAGCGCCCTGTATCATTTTCATTGATGAAATTGACGCCATTGGCCGCGCCCGTGGTAAAAATGCCATCATGAGCAATGACGAGCGCGAGAGCACCCTCAACCAGTTGCTGGTGGAAATGGATGGTTTTAGCGGCGAGAGCGGCATCATTGTACTGGCTGCCACCAATCGTCCGGATGTATTGGACTCTGCGCTGTTACGTCCCGGCCGTTTCGACCGCCAGATCTCTATTGACAAGCCCGATCTGAAAGGCCGTGAGCACATTTTTAAAGTGCACCTGAAGCCAATCAAAATATCTGAAAAAGTAGATATTCATAAACTGGCAGAACAGACCCCCGGATTCGCGGGCGCTGATATTGCCAACATCTGTAATGAAGCTGCCCTGATCGCTGCCCGTAAAGGCAAACAATCTGTGGAAATGGAAGATTTCCAGGATGCGGTAGACAGGGTGATCGGTGGCCTGGAAAAGAAGAACAAGATCATTTCTCCCGATGAGAAAAGGATCATTGCCTACCACGAAGCCGGCCACGCTATTTGCGGATGGTACCTGGAACATGCGTATCCCCTGCTGAAAGTGACGATCGTACCGAGAGGAGTAGCAGCGCTGGGTTATGCACAATACACACCGAAAGAACAATACCTGTACAATACAGACCAGTTGACCGACCAGATCTGTATGACACTGGGTGGTCGCGCCAGCGAAGATATCTTCTTTGGCAAGATATCTACCGGTGCTCAGAATGATCTGCAACAGGTTACCCGCATTGCTTATTCCATGATTACCGTATACGGTATGAATGAAAAAGTAGGTAACGTAAGCTTTTACGACCCCGCGGCAGAGAACTCTTTCACGAAGCCTTATTCAGAAGAAACTTCACGTCTGATAGATGATGAAGTGAGAAAGCTGATTGAAGATGCTTACATAAAGACCAAAGAACTGCTGGTAGAAAAGAAAGGACAGGTAGAGAAACTGGCAGAAGCATTACTGGACAAAGAAGTATTGTTCCAGAGCGATGTGGAAGCATTGATCGGCAAACGTCCTTATGGTGAAAAGAAATTGCTGGATGTGGACGGTAATCCGGGTCACGGAGCAGAAGGAGGTACGATCAGTGAAGGCGTGCCGCCCTACGACAGCAATGTGACCAATCATCCTGCTACTTCATAATTATAACTAATGAACATTTCTCCTGCAAGAGAAAGTATTCTTAAGAAAATACGGAAGGCGTTGACACAATCAACGCCTCTTCCTTTTCCGCAAAGTGAAGGCAACAGTTCTGTATTCCAGCCCTCCCAACAGGAACTGGAAGTACAGTTTGCCGAACAGTTCTCCAAACTTCAGGGTAAGTTTGTTTTCTGCCTCAACCGGCAGGAGCTGGCTGCACAGTTGCAACAGGTAATTGCCCACAATAAATGGGATAAGATCTATTGCCGGGAAGATGTATTGAGAACAGACCTGGCAGCCAGCGGCTTTAACCAGTTTACCCATCCTGATGTAGCCAGTTGTGATGCCGCCATTACTTCCTGTGAATGGCTGATCGCCAGAACAGGCTCTATTGTCATGAGCGCCGGGCAACAAAGCGGTCGTACAGTAAGCGTTTATGCACCTGTACATATCTGCATTGCTTATGCCAGTCAGTTGGTGTATGAACTTAAAGATGGCCTGCAACAGGCAAAAGAAAAGTATGGCGCCAATCTTCCTTCCCTGATCACTTTTGCTACTGGTCCCAGCCGCACAGCCGATATTGAAAAAACGCTGGTGGTAGGCGTGCATGGTCCCAAAGAAGTGTACGTATTCCTGGTGGATCAGTAATCAATATCAGTAAGTAGTGTCAGGCTGAGTCCCTGAGTCCCGTGAAACGGGATAAACTTTGTCGAAGCTGTCTTCCGTATCTTTACAGATAACTGAAACACAAATGTCCACTGAAATATATCAACTCTTTGTATACGGCTCCCTGCTCAGCGGGTTTCACCATCCTGCCTACGCTTATATAAGCCGTTATTTTACACTGATCGGGCCTGCCAAAGTAAAAGGCAAACTGTTTGACATGGGTGAATACCCGGCAGCCGTTCCCGTGAATGAGGATGCCTGGATCAGCGGTGAATTGTACCAGTTGAACAATAAAGAAGAGTTTGACTGGGCTTTTTGTCAACTGGACGATTATGAAGGTATCTTTCCCGAAGCCGGTGAAACGTCTTTGTACAGAAGGGAACCAGTAAACGTAGTGGTGAATGACAGAGATACCCTTGCCTGGATCTATTGGTACAACCAGGATGTGGCGGGCAAGCCATTTATTGCCTCCGGCAGTGTACTGCAGTACCGTGATGAGAAAAGATCGTCAGGCTTCTTTTAATTACAACCTTACAGGTTTAGCTAATGAATATACCCGCTGGTAAAAAAGTATATTTTCTCTCCGATTTTCATCTTGGTGCGCCGGATGCGGCTGCCAGCTTAATACGGGAAAAACGTATTGTAACTTTTCTCGAAGAAATAAAGCAGGATGCTGCTGTTGTTTTTATCGTAGGGGATATGTTCGATTTCTGGTACGAATACCGGATGGTGGTACCCAAAGGCTATGTACGCCTGCTGGGTAAGCTGGCCGAGATCACGGATGCCGGTATACCGGTGCATTTCTTTGTGGGTAACCATGATATGTGGATGACCGATTATTTCCAGCAGGAACTGAACATCCCGGTCTATTTTGAGCCGAAGGAATTTGAGTTCAACGGGCAATCATTCCTGGTAGGGCATGGTGATGGCCTCGGGCCCGGCGACCATGGTTATAAGTTCATCAAGAAAGTATTCAGGAACCCGGTATGCCGTTGGCTGTTTGGTATCCTGCCGCCCTATATGGGAATGGGACTGGCCAATTACCTGAGCCGCCGCAGCAGAGCGATGACCGGGCAAACCGATGAAAAGTTCTTTGGCGAAGAAGGGGAGTGGCTCATTATTTACTGCAAGGAGGTATTGCAAAAGAAACATTATAAATACCTTATTTTCGGACACCGGCACCTGCCTATTGACTTTACACTAAACAATGATAGCCGGTATATCAACCTGGGCGACTGGATACGTTATTATACCTATGCGGTATTTGATGGAGCGCAGTTAACGATGCAGTCAAGATACCCCGAAGGGGAAAATAAGATCATCAGGGGCCAGGCTGCCAAATAAAATGTTCTTACGCATTACCATATTACTGTGCCTGTTGGGAGGCGGATACCTTACGGGTGTTGCGCAAAGCGCCCTGGTTCGTGGGGACACGAACCAGGGCGATACTTTTTTTATTCTCCAGCGAAAGATTGCCGGTGAGTTTACAGACTTCACGGTAGACAATCTGGGCAATATATATGTACTTAGTCAGGCAGGCCAATTGAAAAAGATGAGCCCTGCCGGTGATTCCATTGCTGTATTTAATAACGTACGGCAATATGGGAAGGTGCATTTTATAGATGTTACCAACCCTTTAAAGGTATTGCTGTACTTCAAGGATTTTGGTACGGTAGTAACGCTTGACAGGTTCCTGAATACCAGGTCTACACTGGATTTGCGCAAGCTGCAATTGTTCCAGGTGAAATCCATCGGCCAGGCGTATGACAACAATATCTGGGCATTTGATGAACTGGAAAGCAAGCTGAAAAGGGTAGGAGAAGATGGACGTATTATTGATCAGTCTACCGACTTCCGCCTGCTCTTTGACTCTGTTCCTTCACCGTCTTTTATAGTAGATCAGAACAAACAGTTATACCTCTACGATTCCTCCAAAGGTGTATACCTGTTTGATTATTATGGTGCCTTTAAGAACCGCATCCGGTTTACCGGCTGGACCGATTTCTCCGTTATTAATAATACTATTTTTGGAAGGGATGCTGGTATGTTATACCGGTATGAACCCGGCACGTTGAACCTGCAGCAATACCGCATACCGGCAACTATGCAGCAAGCCCGGAAGATAAAGATCATTCCCGGTAACTTATACCTGCTGCGCGATCACCAACTGGAAGTATATTCTTACCGTTGATTATTACTTTTAACAAGTCTTATCAAAGTAGCTGTTATAGTGCATGCCGATTTATTTAAATTTGCAGCATGGACAAATTTTTGGATGGAGTTTTTCTGGAGAATACGATCCGGAGTTATTTGCTGGTGAGCGGTTCTATACTGTTAGCTGTCCTGTTCAAGCGCTACCTTTCCCGCTATATTGCCGGCCTCCTGTACAGGATTGTGCACCGGTTGGCCCGTGGTGTTGATAAGAAATCGTTTGTGAACCTGGTGGTTTCGCCGCTGGAAACATTCCTGCTCCTGCTGGTAGTAATCATTTCCCTGGACAAGCTCAATTTCCCCAAACGGCTGAATGTAAATATTTACAAGATACACGTACATGACCTGATTGATGGTGTCGCGATCATTGTACTGATCCTCACTTTTATCTGGCTCCTGTTACGCATCATAGATTTTGTGGCTATGATCCTGCAACAGAAAGCAGATCTTACGCCCGACCAGACGGACAATCAACTGGTAGTTTTCTTCAAGGATTTCTTTAAGGCGCTGCTGGTGATCCTGGGCGTGCTGATGGTATTGAAACTGGCTTTTCGTTATCCCATTACCAACCTGATCACCGCATTAAGTATCGGTGGTGCGGCCATCGCACTGGCTACCCGGGAAAGCCTGGAAAACCTGATTGCCTCTTTTATTATCTTTTTTGATAAACCCTTTATGGTGGGCGACCTGGTTAAGGTGCAAACGATTACCGGTACCGTGGAAAAGATCGGTTTACGCAGTACCCGTATACGCACCGACCAGAAGACTTTTGTAACGATGCCCAATAAGCAGATGGTAGACAGTATTATGGATAACCTTACGCTACGTACGCAGCGGCGGGCCTTTGTACAACTGGAGCTGAGCAGTGATACCTCCCATGAAGCCATCAATCAGTTGATACTGCGTGTACAGCAGCTTTTTCAAGTGCGGAATAATGTAGTAGAAAATTATACTGTATTTCTGTCTGATATTGTTAAGGATACCTACCTGGTAAATGTAGAGTTCTTTACGGCTACCATCCCTGTTGCCGATTTCAATGCCCTCCGGCAGGAGATCAACCTGTTGCTGATTGGCTTGCTCAGAGATATGAACATTAAACTGGCTTCGAAAGAAGCAGGCGTGGTGATTACCAAAGAAGGATGAAAAACAGCTACGAGCTGTGGGCAACGAACTACGAGCCGGAATGCTGCTTTGCGGGTTTAGTTCGCAGCTCAAAGCTCGCGGCTTCTACAAAGACGCTTTTATCTCTAATAAGAACTCTTTTACCTTTTGCAGTGATTGTATCATTTCAAAGCTTTCCCGTCCCTGCTTATTCTTCTTCAGGAAGGCTTTGGCGCCTTCAATGGTGAGCTTGCGGCGGCGCAGCAGGTCATAGATCAGTTCCAGGTTTTTGATGTCTATAGGCCTGAAATGGCGGTCGCCCTTGCGGTTCTTACGCGGTTGAATGATATCAAACTCGTTTTCCCAAAAGCGGAGTAATGACTGGTTCACCCCAAACATTTCGGCTACTTCACCAATGGCATAATACTGCCGTTGGAAGAGTACCTCGTCCACGGGAATATTGACCAGGTCGGCTTCTGCATCCAGTGCTTTGAGGGATTTACGGCCACGCGTAGATTTTTTGACAACCGGCTTAGCCGTAGTGGTAACGGCCTTTTCGGCAGGCGGCTCTTCCTTAGGCGGCTCAACCACCGGCTTCAGGGACTTTACCCTTATGCCTACAGAGGCATTTTCCTGTGCCTGAGCTTCGGAAAAATCAAAGGTTATTTGGGAGAGGTTTTTTGAATCCATAGTTATTGAATGGGTAGCGGTTATTTCATAACAAATATCGTGCAGTAAAACTACGAAGGTTAAAAGAGGGTAAGAAACCTTGTTGAAAAGAGGTGTTAAAATAGTTATTTCAAGGCTTCAGAAACAAGGGTTTAAACGGTGAAAAAAGGTGCATAAAATGCCCCTCCAAAAGCGGCCGAAAGCCTTAATTTTCGTACATTTGCGGGAATCAACATTCTTAACTCACACAAGCATTTTCACAAGCATTTATGGCTACAGAAACCAATGAAATTCTTACCCCCGCTACCAATGGATATGGAGCAGATAGTATACAGGTCCTGGAGGGTTTGGAAGCGGTACGTAAGCGTCCTGCCATGTATATTGGCGATGTTGGCGAAAAGGGCCTTCACCACCTGGTATATGAGGTCGTAGACAACTCGATCGACGAGGCGCTTGCCGGATATTGTAAAAATATTGTTGTTACGATATACGAAGACAACTCTATTTCTGTAATAGATGATGGTCGTGGTATCCCTACCGGCATCAATACAAAGGAAAAGAAAAGTGCGCTGGAAATTGTAATGACAGTGTTACACGCCGGTGGTAAGTTTGATAAAGATACCTATAAGGTTTCCGGCGGTTTGCACGGTGTGGGTGTGAGTTGCGTAAACGCCCTGAGTACACTCCTGCAGGTAACTGTTCAACGGGAGGGTAAAATATTCGAGCAGGAGTACCGCATTGGTGTTCCCCAGTATCCGGTAAGGGAAATTGGTATCTCTGATCAAACAGGAACAAAGGTTCACTTCTGGCCCGATACGAGCATTTTTACAGTGAGTGTTTATAAGAAAGACATCCTCGAAGGCCGTTTACGTGAGCTGGCTTACCTGAATAAAGGCATCCGGATCGTGCTGAATGATCTTCGTGAAAAGGATGAGGCCGACGCTACTTATACAAAAACTTTTTATAGCGAAGGCGGTATCGTGGAGTTTGTTGAGATGCTGGATAAGAATGCTGGCAGGAACAATCTTATACCGCAAGTCATTTATGTGGAAGGTCGCGATGAAAAGAGCAATGTAGCCGTAGAAGTAGCCCTTACTTACAACGACAGCTACAACGAACATATCTATTCCTACGTTAATAACATCAATACCATCGAGGGTGGTACCCACGTGAGTGGTTTCCGCCGGGCGCTGACGCGTATGTTCAAATCATACGGCGACCGTGAGAACCTCTTTGAAAAGGCCAAGGTAGAGATTGAAGGCGATGACTTCCGTGAAGGTCTCAGCACCATCATATCTGTAAAAGTACCCGAACCACAATTTGAAGGCCAAACTAAGACCAAGCTCGGTAACAGCGATGTAATGGGTGTGGTAGACAGTACCGTATCCAAAGCGCTGGAAAAATACCTCGAAGAGAATCCCAAAGAGGCCAAGAATATTATTTCCAAAGTGATCCTGGCCGCACAGGCAAGGGCAGCCGCCCGTAAGGCCCGTGAGCTGGTACAAAGGAAGAGCGTATTGAGCGGCGGCGGCTTACCCGGTAAGCTGGCCGACTGTTCGGACCGTGACCCGGAGCGTTGTGAGCTGTTCCTCGTCGAAGGAGACTCGGCGGGTGGTACTGCCAAGCAGGGCCGCGACCGCTCCTTCCAGGCCATCCTGCCATTGCGTGGTAAGATCCTGAACGTAGAAAAGGCCATGGAGCATAAGATCTATGAGAATGAGGAAATCCGGAATATGTACACCGCCCTGGGGGTTACAGTAGGTACGCCGGAAGATCCGAAGGCGCTGAACCTGGCAAAGCTGCGTTACCATAAGCTCATCATCATGACCGATGCCGACGTAGACGGTAGCCATATTGCCACGCTGATCCTGACCTTTATTTACCGCTATATGGCCCCCATGGTGGAGCAGGGTTATGTATACATTGCCCAGCCGCCATTATACCTCGTGAAAAAAGGTAAAGAGCAGGCTTATGCCTGGAATGAGGAGCAGCGTAAAGGATGGGTAGCTAAATTCGGCGCCGGTAAAGATGACAGCGTAAACATTCAGCGATACAAAGGTTTGGGAGAAATGAACGCTACCCAGTTATGGGATACTACCATGAATCCCAATAGCCGTACGCTGAAGCAGGTAACGATTGAAAGTGCGGCAGAAGCTGACCGTATCTTCAGTATGCTGATGGGTGATGAAGTAGCGCCACGCCGTGAATTCATCGAAAGCCACGCGAAATACGCCAAGCTGGATATCTAAGTATTCGCACCACTGGCTCAAAATACAAATCCCTCTCAGGTCTATTGACAGAGAGGGATTTTTCGTTTAGCTTTTGTTCTTGTCAGAACTTGCCGGTCACCTTATCCATGGCCTGCACAATGTAGTCATTGTACAGGTTGCCGATGCTTCCTTCATGGGTATGGTGCAGTTGTTGCTTATAATTGAAAGCGAAAGTTCCTTTTTCAATATCATTGCCTACCTGTTTATAAGCATCGCGGAAAGGGATGCCTTTATTCACCAACTCATTCACGGCCTCTACGCTGAACAGGTACTTGTATTTCGCATCATCCAGGATGTTTTCTGTTACCGTCATGTTCGACAGCATGAGGCGTGTCATTTGCAGGCAATCCTTCAGGGTTTCAATAGCCGGGAACAGGATCTCCTTGGTCAGTTGCAGATCGCGGTGATAGCCGGAAGGCAGGTTGTTCACCAGCAGCGTCAGTTCATTGGGAGTGCTCTGGATACGGTTGCATTTGGCGCGGATCAGCTCAAATACATCCGGATTCTTCTTATGCGGCATAATGCTGCTGCCGGTAGTTAATTCCGGCGGGAAAGAAATGAACCCGAAGTTCTGGTTAATGTACAGGCAGCAATCCATCGCCAGGCGGCTCAGGGTGGCGGCTACAGCACTGATGCCGGTGGCCACAACGCGTTCTGTTTTGCCCCGGCTCATCTGGGCATATACCGAATTGGCATTCAGGGCGCCAAATTGCAGTAGTTGGGTCGTGCGGGTACGGTTCAACGGAAAAGAAGAACCATAGCCTGCCCCGCTGCCCAGCGGGTTTTTATTGGCTACTGCATAAGCGGCAGCCAACAGCTCCAGGTCATCCACCAAACCTTCAGCGTAGGCGCCTAACCATAGACCAAACGATGAGGGCATGGCGATCTGGAGATGGGTATATCCCGGTAATAAGTGGTGTTTGAATTTTTCGCTCTGGGCAATCAGCAGGTCAAACAGTTCTTTCACTTCGGCTTTCACTGCCAGTACTTCTGCCCGCAGGTACAGTTTAATATCTACTGCTACCTGGTCATTGCGGCTGCGGCCGCTGTGGATCATCTTGCCGGCTTCGCCAATACGCTGGGTAAGCAGCAGCTCCACCTGGGAGTGCACGTCTTCCACGCCCTCTTCAATACTGAATTTGCCTTCCACAATTTCCTGTTGTATGGTTTGTAAGCCCTTTACAGCAGTAGCTGCATCTTCCTTGCTCATCAGCCCCACTTCACCCAGCATGGTCACATGGGCAATAGAGCCTTCTACATCATACTTTGCCAGCAGGATATCAAACTCCTTATCACGCCCTACGGTGAACTTTTCTATCAACTCAGAGGTGGAGGTGTTTTGCTTGGACCACAGTTTCATAATACCTGGTTTAAAAGTTGGATGTACAATTGGATGCCTTCCTTAATCTCATTTACATAAATAAATTCATCGGCTGTATGGCTGCGTGCCGAATCACCCGGGCCCATCTTCAGGGTCTGGAATGGCATCAGTGCTTTGTCGGAGGTTGTGGGAGAACCATAATAAGTTCTGTTCAAAGCAATACCTGCTTTGGTAAGCGGATGGTCTAAGGCTATGGACGTAGAGCGCAGGCGCGTACTGCGGGGCTGCACGTCACACTGTACATGGGCCCGGATCACTTCCAGTACCTCTTCAAAAGTATACAGCTCATTCACCCGTACATCTACTACAAACTTACACTGGGCGGGCACTACATTGTGCGCTTTATTATCTGTTTCAATGACCGTAACACTCATTTTCACCGGCCCCAGTAAATCAGATACTTTGGGGAAGCGGTAATTCCTGAACCACTCTATATCGGCCAGTGCTTTATAAATAGCGTTCTCCCCTTCTTCCCTGGCGGCATGACCGGCCTTGCCGTGCGAGAGGCAATCCAGTACCATGAGGCCGCGTTCGGCCACCGCCATCTGCATTTGCGTAGGTTCACCTACGATGCCACATTCGATAGAGCCTAATTCCGGTAAGAGTAATTCTATGCCTTCTTTACCGCTGATCTCTTCTTCGGCAGAAGCAGCAAAGATCAAGTTGTATTTTAAATCTTCCCGGCGGTTATAATAGAGAAAAGTAGCGATCAATGCTACCAGGGGCCCACCCGCATCATTGCTTCCGAGGCCATATAATTTCCCGTCTTTCTCAATGGGCGTGAATGGATCGAGTGTATAATGCTTATTGGGTTTTACCGTGTCGTGGTGGGAATTTAACAGGAGGGTAGGTTTCGAATCATCAAAATAATGGTTCCAGGCAAAGACATTATGCTTCAGGGTCTTTACATTGGTAGTGTATTTATCGAGATGATGGTGTATGATCTTTGCAGTCTCCTCCTCCTCTTTGCTGAACGAGGGCGTAGCAATCAGTTGTTTCAGCAAGGCGATGGCTTCTTCCTGTAATATGGTTATATGGTCACTGCTCATTGATAATGGTTGTACCGGCCGTGCCGGCAATTAATTGTTGTAACTGTTCTGCTTTTCCGATGATCACTTTCTTTACACCGCTGTTGAGGGCGGCAAAGGCATTGTCGAGCTTGGGGATCATGCCGGCAAAGATCTTTTGTTCTCCTTTTAACTGCTGGTAATAAGTGGGCGTAATGGAGCTGATCACCGTGCTGTCGTCATTGGCATCCAGCAATACACCGCTCTTTTCAAATGAATAGATGAGTTGCACATCATAATGCCCGCTCAGGCCTTTGGCGGTTTCCTGGGCAATGGTATCGGCATTGGTATTGAGTAACAATCCTTGTTTATCGTGCGTAATAGGCGCCAGTACAATGGCCAGCTCCTGGTCCAGCAGGGACTTCAGCAATCCGGCATTTACCTGGTCTACATCACCCACAAATCCATAGTCCATCGTGGGGTGTACCCTTTTATGCGCCTGGATGGCATTGCCATCGGCGCCGCTGAGACCAATGGCATTATTGCCGCGGGCCTGTAATTGGGCTACAATATTCTTATTGATATAGCCGGCATACACCATCGTCACTACTTTCAGGGTCTCTGCATCGGTAATGCGCCGGCCATCTACCAGTTGCTGGGGTATCTTCATCTCTTCGGCCAGCCGGGTAGCCAGCTTACCACCACCATGGATCAGTATTTTCTTTCCGGGCAGGGCCGCAAAGGAAGTTAAGAATGCAGACAGCTTTGCCTCATCATCTATAATATTTCCGCCAATCTTAACGATGAATAACTTTTCCAAATTCCCTGTTTAATAGTTTGCTTTTAATATCTCCGACAATACTGCCTGGGCAGCCCATACGCGGTTGGAGGCCTCCTGGGTAACGATGCTGTTGGGACCATCCAGTATTTCATCACTCAGCTCCACATTCCTTCTTACCGGCAGGCAATGCATTACTTTGGCATTATTGGTAAGGGCCAGCTTTTCATTGGTCAGCATCCAGGCAGGATCGTTTGTGTAAATGCGGCCGTATTCATTATTGAAAGTGCTCCAGTTCTTCACATACACAAAGTCGGCATCTTTCAGGGCTGCATCCTGGTCATGGGTAATCGTAGCACCCTTGGTGAATTGGGTGTCGAGTTCATAATCTTCCGGATGCGTGATCACAAAATCGGCCTGTCCCCAGGCATTGATCCATTGGGAGAAACTATTGGCCACGCATTGGGGCAATGGCTTCACATGGGGCGCCCAGGTAAGTACGATCTTTGGTTTCTTGCCTTTCACCGTTGAAGCAGGGAGGCTCAGGGTTTCCTGGATAGTGATCACATCTGTTAAGCTCTGCAGGGGGTGCAGGGTGGCGCTTTCCAGGCTCACTACCGGGATGCCGGCATATTTAATGAATTGCTTAATGAATAATTCGCTGTAATCATCATCACGGTTCTTCAGGGAAGGAAAGGTGCGGATGGCCAGGATATCAAAATATTTACCCATGATGGGCGCCGCATCTTTTACATGCTCTACCGTGCTGCCGCTCATGATGGCTTCTTCTTCAAACTCCAGCGCCCAGCCTTCCTGTCCTACATTAAACACAATGGCTTCCATGCCCAGGTTTTGCGCCGCTATCTGTGTGCTGAGGCGGGTACGCATACTGGGATTGAGGAACAATAATCCAATGCGTTTGTGAGCGCCCAGCGTTTTGTCTTTTAATGGATCAGCCTTGTAGCTTAATGCCTTTGCTACCAGGTTATTGATATTGGACACATCGTGTACAGAAATAAAATTTCTCATTTCCCCGAAGAACGTTTTTAGTGATAAAGTATAATGATATTAGTGTGCCGGCGCCAGTGCCGCGATCTCTTCTTTCACGGCTTCCAGGAACTGGTCAGCATCTTTCTTAGAAAGCGCCAGTGAAGGCAGTAAGCGGATCACATTGGGCTTTGCTTCGCCGGTAAACATTTTATGTTTCCACAGCAGGTTCTTCTTCAGGTCTCTTAGCTCTTCAGGAACATCAAACCCGATCATCAGGCCACGGCCCCGTACATTGTTCAGCTCAGGGATGGCTTTCAATTGCTCTATCAGGTAGTTGCCCACCTCAGCAGCATTGGCCATCAGGTTCTCTTTTTCGATCACTTCCAGCACAGCCAGTGCAGCGGCGCAGGCCAGGTGATTGCCACCAAAGGTGGTGCCCAGCATGGAATGTTTGGCAGGTATCTTCGGAGAGATGATAATGCCCGCTACCGGGAAGCCATTGCCCATCCCCTTTGCCATAGAATAAATATCAGCATTTACACCGGCAAAGTCGTGGGAGAAGAACTTACCGCTTCTGCCATAGCCACACTGCACACTGTCGGCAATAAAAACTGTGCCATGGGCATCACACAACTGCCGGATCTTTTGCAGAAAGGATACAGAAGCTACATTGATACCACCTACCCCTTGTATGCCTTCAATAATAACAGCCGAAATATCACTGCCCTGTGCTTTAAAACAGGCTTCCAGGGCTTCCTCATCGTTGAAAGGAAGGAATATCACATTGGAAGTCTGGTTCACCGGAGCCACGATAGACGGGTTATCGGTGGCCGCTACAGCCAGTGACGTTCTTCCATGGAAAGCTTTTTTAAAGGCAATGATCTTCTTGCGGCCATTGAAAAAAGAAGCCAGCTTCAGCGCATTCTCATTGGCTTCTGCACCTGAGTTACACAGGAACAGTTGGTAATCTTCCTTGCCGGAAACCTTACCCAGCTTGGTGGCCAGTTCTTCCTGCAGGGGTATTCGGATGGAGTTGGAATAGAAACCTACTTTATTGAGTTGATCAGTAATTCGCTGTACGTAATGGGGATGGGTATGGCCAACAGATATTACCGCATGACCGCCATACAGGTCAAGGTATTGTTCACCGGCTGCATCCCATACATAAGAGCCTTTGGCTTTTACGATGGTAATGTCATTAATGGGATAAACGTCAAATAGCTTCATGGTCTACTTGTTTGGGCTGCAGGCTATAAGCCGGCAGCTTGTATTTAAAAATAATTAGCCTTGAGTTTCAATCCTGCACACTCATCCACACCAAATAAAAGATTCATATTCTGTACGGCCTGGCCCGAAGCGCCTTTCAGTAAATTGTCAATGATAGAATGCACTACCAGCTTGGTGCCTACCTTCTCCAACTGGACAATACATTTGTTGGTATTCACTACCTGCTTTAAAAAGATAGGCTGCTTACTCACGATGGTAAACGGATGACCATCATAAAATTCAGTATACAGGTTATTCAGTTGTGCTTCAGTAAGGTCACAATCCAGTTGTGAACTGATGAATATACCGCGGGCAAAATCGCCTCTCCAGGGAATGAAGTTGATGTCTATTTTTCCGGCAGGGTGCAACTGCAGCATAGACTCGCCGATCTCATTCATGTGCTGATGGTTCAGCGTTTTATAGGCCTGTATATTATTGGCCCTCCAGCTAAAATGAGAAGTGGAGCTAGGGCTTTGCCCGGCGCCGGTAGAACCGGTGATGCCGGTAGTGTACACATGGTCAAGCAAACCTGCTTTGGCCAGGGGTAATAAACCCAGTTGAATAGCAGTAGCAAAACAGCCGGGATTGGCTATGTTGGATGCGGTACGGATGGCATCCCTGTTCAGTTCCGGAAGACCGTAAACAAACTGCCGATTGCCGACTGCCGAATGCTTGCCAAGCCTGAAATCCTGCGACAGGTCAATAACCTTGATATTGTCATTAACAGGATTCTCTGCCAGGAACTTCTTCGCCTCACCATGACCTACGCACAGGAACAATACATCAATATCCTGGCTCAGCTCGCCGGTGAATTGTAGTTTTGTTTCACCGATCAGGTCTTCATGTACGGCATATACGGGCTTGCCGGCATTACTGCGGCTATGAATAAAAGAAACAGCTACATACGGGTGATTAACCAACAAACGGATCAGTTCACCACCGGTATAACCTGCTCCTCCAACGATACCTACTTTAATATTTTTGTTCATATATACAGAGATCAATGTTCTGAAGTCTGTAATGACTTCAAAGAGCTTTGAGCTACGAGCTATGAGCTACGAGTCTTTTTGCTCGCGGCTCGTAGCTCACGGCTCGCGGCTTATTTCTTATTCTCTTCCTTCACAGCAGTCCAGATAGAGGTCTGGTTGCCGAATATCTTGCTGAATCCACGTACATCCTCGCCGGTAAACCCGGTATTCATTTCACCATACTTGCCAAACTTGCTGCTCATGAGGTCATAGGACGATTCAATGCCAATGACCTGGAAGCGGTAAGGCAACAGTTGTACAAATACGTCGCCGGTTACGTTTTGCTGGGAATTTTCCAGGTACGCTTCAATATCACGCATCACAGGGTCCTGGATCTGGCCTTCATGTAACCAGTTGCCATAAAACTGTGCCAGTTGATCTTTCCAGTTCAGTTGCCACTTGGTCAGCACGTGTTTTTCCAGGGCGTGGTGGGCCTTCAGGATTACCATGGGAGCGGCAGCTTCAAAGCCTACACGTCCCTTGATGCCGATAATCGTATCACCTACGTGGATATCACGGCCTACGCCATAAGGGCCTGCAATGGTTTGCAGGTATTGGATGGCTTCTGAAGGGTGATCGAATGATTTGCCATTTACAGCTTTCAGTTCCCCTTTTACAAAGCTCAGTTTTACTTCTTCGCTGCCGGTTTTGGTAACCTGTGTAGGCCATGCTTCTTCGGGCAACATGCCTTTGGAGGATAAAGTCTCTTTACCACCTACACTCGTACCCCATAAACCTTTATTGATAGAATACATCGCTTTGGAAAAGTTCATATCTACTCCTTTGCCTTTCAGGTATTCGATCTCTGCTTCACGGCTCAGCTTCAGGTCGCGGATGGGGGTAATGATCTCAACACCGGGGATCATGATGTGGAAGATCATGTCAAAACGTACCTGGTCATTACCGGCGCCGGTACTGCCATGCGCTACGGCATCTGCTTTCAGCTTTTGCACATGCTCGGCAATATGAACGGCCTGGCTCAACCTTTCGGCACTTACACTTAAGGGATAAGTATTATTCTTCAATACGTTTCCGTAGATCAGGTACTTAATGATACGGTCGTAATAGGACTTTACGGCATTAACAGTAGTATGTGTTTTAACGCCCAGTTTATAGGCATGGGCTTCTATCTGTTGCAACTCTTCTTCACTGAAACCACCGGTATTAACGATGATGCTGTGTACTTCATAACCTTTGTCTTCACTCAGGTACTTTACACAAAACGAAGTGTCGAGTCCGCCGCTGAATCCTAATACTATTTTTTTCATTGCTGTATTATGGTAGTTATAATTAGTGATTAACGATTACAAATTAAAGAAGTAGTGCAGCAAAGACCTCCGCTTGCTTGCCTGTACCATCTTAGCGCTGTTATCCTCTTTATCCTTCTTCAGAAAGGGTTGTAAGAACTTCCACTGCTTAATGCGCAGCAGGCGTTCAAGAATGCCCTTCTTCTCCTCGAAGAACTGTTTGGTCTCTTCCGGCTCATAGTGGTCTTTGGGATCATAGAGCATGGCGGTACACATACAATTCTTCCTTTCCTTGCTCATCAGGATCTCATAATTCACACAGCTTTTACAGCCGGCCCAGAAAGCATCATCCTGCGTAAGTTCAGAATAGGTCACTGGTTCATAGCCCAGCTCACTGTTGATCTTCATTACGGCCAGGCCGGTGGTAAGTCCGAATATCTTGGCTTCGGGGTACAGCTTGCGGCTCAGTTCGAAGATCTTCTTCTTAATGGCCTTGGCCAGTCCGCCCTTTCTGAACACAGGCGATACGATCAGGCCCGAGTTGGCTACATATTCGCCATGGCTCCAGGTTTCGATATAACAAAAGCCTGCCCAGATGCCATCCTGGTTGAAGGCGATCACCGCTTTCCCTTCGCGCATTTTCTGTTTAATATAATCCGGCGAGCGCTTGGCAATGCCGGTGCCACGTGCTTTGGCAGAAGATTCCATCTCATCGCAAATGATCTGTGCGAAACTGAGATGGGTTTCATTGGCTACAATTATCTGGAAGTGATGTTGCGTTTCCATTGTTTGACAAGACTATAAAATGTGAACAAATGCAGCGGATATAAACACTGCTAAAGACACGAATCCCCGGCTTGGGGCATAGTTCCGTTACAATAGGGGATACTATGGTAGGATGGTATCAACGTCGTACCCTGACGGGGACAGGACGACTAACAAAAACTGTACGGAGTTGTACAGCAAAAACCCCACGCACTATAGTAATAACGCTTTGCGCTACTACATCAGCGAGTTGTATGGTGAGATTTTTTTGCATTTCAAATGATGAATAAGCTTTTTACTCAAATGCTTTTGACACCGCAAAGAAAAACATTTTTTGGGATGCAGGGGGATTTTTAATGTAAAATTTTAGCTAATTCCGTAAAAACCAGAGAACAAGCGTTCGTAGGGGCTTCCTGGGCTTCCTGTGGGGCAGCCAGATGCCCGTAAAAGCCGGGCAAAGCCGTATTTCGTGAAAAGTAGACAAGTGTAGCGTCAAGTGGTAGTGGAATGCTCAGGGAATGTAGGGGGACTGCTCTAAGCATGGTACGGGACTGCTCTGGGAACAGTACAGGACTACTACTGCTATAGTACTATCTTAGAGCTATCCCAGAGCACTCTTAGACCATTCCCAGACAACTACCTGAGTATACCTCGCTTATTAAAGTATCATCTTGTACATTCGGGGCAGGTTCCCGGCGCTTATTTACCTGCACCGATGCTGGTAGATATGCCCGGCAGGGGATTGAGCAGGATAGAGCGCACAATATCAGGTCTTTGCATACGAATGAGGTGCCCTGCATTGGGCAGGAAGATAAAATTGGCAGGTTTTCCCTGCAGCACTTTTTTGGCAAAGTCCAGGTTGGCCGGTTCAATAATATCGTCCGAACCGCCTTGTACGACGGTGACAGGTATGGTAAGGTATTGCCATTCCGGCGCCAGCTTTCTGAGCTCGTCCACATGGGTGAATTTCTCGTTGGTAGCGCTTTTGATGAAGCGGGGGAACAGTATATAGGGGAAGCCGCTTTTAACCCAGGGATGGAACCACCAGAACTTCTCCTTGTCCGGGTCAATGGCGGCGGCCAGCATTATCAGGTGGTTAAAGTCATGGGGATATAAAAGGGCCATCTTGCCGGCAATAGGGGCACCATAGGAGCTTCCCATCACTACCCCGGGCTTGCGTGACCGGTTGAGACGAAGCGCTTCATGGATAATAGTGGCCTGGGAAGTAATGGAAGTAACTGCATGGCGCTTGCCTTTAAAGCGCGACTTATGGTATCCCGGCCGGTCTACTGCGATCAGGTGAAAATGTTGTTGCAGGATAGGATCGTCCAGCAGGATCCGGCTGCCATACCAGGCGCCCGGCGCGCCGTGGATCATGAGCAGGGGAGGAAGGGTATCTGCGCCTGTGGTGGCACAAAACAGCGAAGCTGAATCATTCTGGATGGTAAAGAACGTGGGCTTTACCGGTTTGTTGGCATAATACTTCTTCACCTCCCGGTCGGTCATTACCCAACGTCCAAAACAACCAGAACAAAACAGCCACCCTGTCAGCAGGATCACGGTATATCTTGCACGTGTCATTGTCCAAATCTAAACAAATGTGCTTTGCTTCTGTTGATCCCCGCATTAAGTATTTCTAAAAAATCGGCCAGCTATTCCCGGGAAAAGTGGCCGATTGAATCTTAAGTGCGTAGTGGATGATCTCTGCCAGGTAATTACCCAGCAATTCATACTTGAAGGTATAGTTGTTATTCACCTCCTCCAGCATCTTTTCAAATAACTCCCGGATGCGCTTATCCTGCCGCTGATTTAAAAAATACACCGGGTTGGCGTTCTGCCTGAACATCGGCAAGGCGCGGAAAATGCTTTGCATTTTACCAGACAGAAAAGCGGTGTTAAACAGGCAGGAGAATCCCGCCGGGTTGCCGGGTAATGATCCTGCTGCCTGTGGAGCCTGGGGGCCATAAAAACACAACATGGTTTTCGTGCCCGGTGTATTGTTGCTTACGAGGCTGATAGTGAAATAATCAGCCTGCTGCTGAGGGGTGACGGTGTTGCCATTTTCTTCCAGCCTGAATACATAAAATTGCTTCGCATAGTTCATGGTCCTGTTATCTGGGGTGGCAACTATGCTTCTGCCGGTTGATGCTCAAAAGCGGTGGAAATGGTCACGGATTTCCAGGCTTCCAGTTCCTCGCGGACGGAATTGATCTTGTTATAGGCCAGTTCATAGGCATCACTGCCTAGGAATAAATGCAGGGGAGCTTCCGGGGCTTCTGCTACCTGTATCAGGGCAAGGGCTGCTTTATCGGGATCGCCCAGTTGGTTGCCATTCATGATCTCCTGGTGAAAAGCCTGTGTTTCCCTTACTTCCTTATAAGCTTCTATCGGATGGGCAGGCACATTCAGGGAGCTGGCAGCAAGGAATTGCGTTCTGAAATAACCGGGAGAAACAATGGTAGCCTTAATACCAAAAGACTTGATCTCGGCCGACAGTGCTTCTGTAAATCCTTCTACGGCAAACTTGGTAGCGCAATAAATACCAAAGCCAGGGAAAGTACCGATAAAGCCACCAATGGAAGAGATGTTGAAAATATGCCCGGATTGTTGTGCCCGTAAATAAGGCATTACCCGGCGGATCACATTCAGGGTGCCGAATACATTGATGTCAAAATTCTTCCTGGCTTCTGCATCTGTGAGCTCTTCCAGGCTGCCTGCCAGGCCATAACCTGCATTGTTTACGACTACGTCTACCTGACCGAAAAGATTAACCGTTTCGTCAATCGCTTTCTGAATACTGGTTTCACTGTTAAGGTCAACCGTAAGGGGCAGAAAGCTGCTGCTATAACCCACGGCCCTGATCAATTCTTCTTTGCTTCTTGAGGTGGCGGCTACGTTATAGCCCTGTGCCAATAACTGTTGTACCAGTGACAAACCTAAGCCTTTGGAGGCGCCGGTTACGAACCATACTTTACTGTGTTTCATAATTGATTTGTTTTTGATAACACAAAGCTACGGTGCGGTGCACCCGATCTTGTTGCAGCATTCAAAGCAATAATTACGAAATTCAAACCGGGAGAAAATAAGCTTTTCAAGGGGCCTTATATAATCACAAAAAGAACGGTGACGCCTTTTGCTTGCAACGCAAACGAAAGGTGTCACCGCTAATGGACAAGTGTAATGCTATGTATTAAATGCTTCTGAAGGCAGAAGGGGTGAGCGCCACCTGTTTCTTAAAAAAGTTATTGAAATGGGAAGGCTCTTCAAAGCCCAGGCAATAACTGATCTCTGAAATATTCCAGTTGGTATGTTTCAGCAATGCTTTTGCTTCGCTGATCAGCCTTTCCATAATATGTTCGGTGGTGGTTTTACCGGTAGTTTCTTTAATGGCCCTGTTCAGGTGATTAACGTGTACGGCCAGTTCTTTGGCAAAGTCGTTGGCTGAACGCAGGGAAAAGCGTTGAGAAGGCGAATCTATCGGAAATTGCCGCTCCAGCAATTCGGTAAATACCGCGGTAATGCGCGATTTGGCATTTGTATGCTGGTGAATATTCTCGGAAGGCTGCATCTTCAACGCATAGTGGATCATTTCCGTAACATAATTCCGCAGCAGGTCATACTTATAGGCATAATCAGAACCAATCTCTTCCATCATCTTCAGGAAGATCTGACTTACGTCTTTATCCTGCTCTTTACTGAGGGGGTAAGCTGGCTTGCCGCCCGGGGCAAACATGGGAAATTCGTTGATGCTGCCCCGCAGCTTTTCACTAAAGAAGCCTTCCTTGAAAATGCAGAAGAAACCGGTATTGGTCTCTGTATTGCCTTCCCAGGTATAGGGCACTTTGGGATTGAAGAACAGCAGGGTGCTGCCCGAAACGGGAATGCTTTTATCGGCATAGTGGAAAATGAAGTCTCCCCGCATCAGGCTTACCTTGTAAAAGTCGCGGCGGCTGTATTTCACCGGCGTGGAGCCGGGACCTACACAGTCCTCGGTTTTAAATACATTAAAATGCCCGATATCCTGTTTCAGGTTCTGCGGCAGGTAATTCAACTTCTTCTGGTAAAAATCCTCTAAGGTTTCTGTCTTTTCCATAATCCGGGATATTAGCAGTGATAAAGCGGAGTAATCCAATGACCCTACAAAATTAAAACACCGCGCCCTCCCGAAAGTTACAGTTTTCAAACCATCTATTGCAAAATTCAAACATTGGAGAAAGGAGGCAGCCAGGCCGGAAATAATAATCAAGGTGTTTTATGCTGGTAGTTTATGGAATGTTCGCTAAATTTAGGAGGTATGAGAATCAACGTTTTACTGATCATTTTAACCTCTTCCCCCTTTCTTATGAACGCACAAACGATCACCCTCCAGGATGCCGAGGCTTATGCCGCACAATTGGAACAGAAAGAGATCTTAAACACCAAGGGTAAAGAAGTCTTGCTGAATGCCTTTCATCATAAAAACGTGACATCGGATGATCAGGAAGACCTCAAGATGTACCACGCTTCGAGACTTTCAAAAGAAACCATTCTATGGTTTTGTAACCAGGCTTTTTTTGACTCCCAAATGCATCGCCTGCTCAACCAGACAGGAGTAGAAGATAAAATTGTTGCTGAAGACGCTGTGATTGAAAGAGGGTGGACAGCCTATCCACCGCTGGGCAGCCGAGGTAACGAAGATCTCATTCATCCCAAAAGAAGTACCATTGGCCGTACAAGGACGCGGACCCTTGAAGACTTCAAGGTATTGGGACTCATCAGTGAAATGGTATACGAAGAAGCTAAAAAAGGAATACAGGATGCTACTATAGACGACGAGTTAGCGCTGGTAGGATTCCTGTTGAAAAGAAGTTACTATTACAAGTCTTATGATACTGAATTAAAAAAGCAACAGCAGCATATTGATGATCTCGCAAACAAGGGCATATTGACCAAAGAAAAAAAGGAAGCGTTATTGGAATCGTATAAGCCATATGAGCTGAAGGATATTGCACAGATACTTTCTTATAGCGAGCGTTACAGGTTTGTTGACCTTACGCGTCTTGAAGCTAATCCCCATATTACTTATCCGGTCATTTTTCAGGCTGTTGCAGCGTTGATCCCCGATTTTAAATATGAAAACCTACATATTGTAATAGATCGGCAGAAAGAAGACGACATGATCAGGCAGGATCTGAAACTCAGCTTTACTATAAACGGGCAGCTTTACGAACATGTTTTCTTTTATGATTATGTAAAGGTTGAACCTGATCCCAATTACCCGGAAGATCCTCCTGCGAGGGTTAGCCGCGATTTTCATAAAGGCGTTAATAAATGGCTGGCAGATATTAATTCATCTTACAGGTTGTATACAGTGAATATTCCTGAAGAAGGGGAAATGGTATACGGCGAAAAGAAAGTAGGCTTGCTGTTATTGAAAAAAGGAGAGGCTGAAGTAATCAACAAAGAAAACTATGTATTAAGCCATGAAACTTTTGATGTACGTCTGAACCGGGCAGGCATCAATAAGTTTATACAGGACCTGACGGATCATGGTTTTTTTGCCCATTTATCAAATAAGGAAATTGACCGTACGAAAGCTTCCATTTTCGCTAGCGATATTACATCACCATTGGATGTGTGTATGCGCATCCCCCATACCGTAGTAATATTTGATTGGGAGACTGGCAACCTGCGAAATCCATATGAGGACTTAACAAAGCGATTTGAAAAAGCCTCCAGAGGGGTATTTTCGGTAACAGATATTATTGATGAGTTTGAAAAATCATGGGATAGTGCTAAGAAGGTAAAATATGGTTTTACCATGAATGGAAAGAAATATGAGACCATGCTTGATTTTCATGGCGACTGGCTCGATCCCAAGTTTATTGATTTATTAAGACAGGCCATGAAAGAGAATAAGATAGATGGGGAAATTCGTTATTGCATGGATAATGGTCAGGAAGGGGGACATATTTTCCTTACCTCAAAGCAGTACGCGTTTATTAAAAAGAATTATACTGATCTGATCAAAGATGAATAAATATGAAACTTGAATTTCTTTCCGATATAAGTGATGGTGGTCGCTTTACAAATGTTGTAGCCAATCAGTTGGTCCGCTTATATGATTTTGATTCTGCTGAAGCAAGTCTGCTGAGGCAGGCAATTCAGCGAACCATCGTGGATGATCGTGAAACATTAGAATTAAGCAAACTGGAATTCATTACATCACAGAATTGCAAAGTAACGCTTCAGTTAGCAGACACAGATATTGGGCTAACCACTGAAAATAATGTAAACTTTATCTGCTACTTAACCCATACGTTATACATTCGGATGGCAGAACTGATAGAACCATTCTGTAATAATAGAACAAGTGGTTATCAGTGGTTATATGATACTGAATCGAATCTTGAATTCTTATTTTCACCCGGAGGAACCTGGTAATTTCGAAACATCTGATGAAATACACATAAGATCAATTTATGCAAAGACCCTGTACTTTATCGCGAAGCCTTCACCGGCACGGAATGGATCGCTGCGCTCATTTCTTTGATGAGGGAAGCATCTTTCTCAATGGCATTGCCAATGACAATCACATCGGCGCCGGCCTTGCAATTGCGGTAGGCTTTTTCGGGGTCGGTAATGCCGCCGCCAATAACCAGGGGTGTTTCTATAACCTGAGATACTTTTTCAATCATGTCTTCGGTAATGGCCCGGCGGGCGCCGCTGCCTGCATCCATATAGATCAGTTTCATGCCGAGCATCTCCCCCGCCATAGCGGTACACATGGCAATCTCATTCTTGTCGGCCGGGATGGGCGCCGTATTGCTGATGTAAGATACCGTGGTAGGAGCACCGCCATCAATGACCATATAACCGGTAGAAATGATCTCCAGCCCGCTCTGCTTTACAAATGGGGCTGATATCACGTGCTGGCCAATCAATAGTTCGGGATTCCTGCCTGAAATAACAGAAAGATATAATAAGGCATCTGCATAACGGGATACCTGGGAAGGACTTCCCGGAAACAGGATCACGGGTATATCACAATTCCGCTTTACCTGTTGTACGACTTCGTCTAACTGGTTGGAAATGACCAAGCTACCACCGATAAACAGGTAGTCTACCCCTGCTTCCACCGCCAGGGTGGTAAGCTCATCCGTCTTTTCTGTCGTTACCTTATCAGGATCAATGAGTACGGCAAACGACTTGTGTCCTTTCGCTTTCTGTAGTAATAGAGATTGGTAAATACGATTCGTCATGCCTTAGCTATTGGATCTTGTACAAAAATGCGAAAAGTTTTTGGCTTTCACGCAGTTAATTCACTATGTGGATAATCACTCATAAACGTACGTAAGTGGCCAACTGAACGATGTGATTATTCGTAAAAGTCTCATTCCGGCCATTGATATACTGGTTCATATAGCCAAGCTCGGCGTCAAATTGCTTGTTAAATCGATAACCCAGGGCGATATAAGCCCTGTTCTGATCAAAGAACTTCCGGTTGACGGCCGATTTATCACCAATATTCACAAATACCTCATTTTGCAGGGCCAGGAAAGGTGCCTTACCTGTCGCCGAAGAGATCAGTGGCGTTACATTCCTGATAAAATACCGCAACCGGTTGGCATACAGGTTACCATCGTGCTTCAGTTCATGATTTTGCACGTAGGGCCTCGGAAGAAACCGCTGTTCCAATCGCAATCGGTGTGCCAGTGTACCATGAATACCTGGACTAATGGTCAACGGATGGGTAAACAGCACTTGTTCCCAGATACGGTGCTCAGGAACATGCCCGCTTATGCCGGCCTGTACACTCCGGTTATGGATAAACGCATAGCCAGTAGTAAGTACCAGCTTCTTATTCATATGATAATTTAATCCGGCACGTAATAGCAATGTTTGCACATGTTTCAATTGGTCAGTGCTTCTTAACTGAAAATCTGCGTGTACGCTTAGTTTGGTATTGATTTTGAATGTATTAAAATCTGCTATCCAGCCGGCAAACTGGGTTTGTGCAATCGTGCGGTCAAAGCTGAGCAATAGCAAGCCAATGATGAAAAGGTTCCTGTAGTTCATGCGTGCAAAAAAACAACAAAAGCAGGAAAGCCGTGAAATGAGCAGGAAGGATAAAATTAAAATCGTGTTAAGCTAACAGGCAAAATATACATAAAGAAGTATCAAACTATGTTTTCCCGAGCTTGTTGTTACTCATAGACTTTGGTGTTGCTGATCGTAAAACCAAGCGAGAAAATGTACGCTGGAAGTATGGGGAAATTACGGTCAAAAGCCTCTATCAACATACTTTTTTTATCGATCAAAACCAAATAAAATTTATCCTGAAATGCAGATTGGATGTGCAAAAATCAAGGAACGCAATACCAGTGTGAACTATGAATTTTTCCACCTCCTTTTTCCACAAGATGTGCATATTTCAAGGATTGAAAATTGAGTAGAGGAAGATATTTTCGTTTCCCTACCCTGCCTGATAGCAATCATTTTTATTAATTGTAAACTTATTAATTACTAACCTTATGACTAATAAGAAGCAATCTCCAAAGGGCTTGCAGTTTAGCCGCCGCTTTACCCGTGATGATATTAGTGTGTTTGACCAGTTTGAGTATGATTATCGGTCGTCGGTAATCCGGAATCCGAGTGGAGAGGTTGTCTTCGAAATGACCAATGTAGAGGTGCCGAAACAGTGGAGCCAGATTGCTACTGATATCCTTGCTCAAAAATATTTCCGTAAGGCAGGCGTTCCCCAGGCCGATGGTTCCCTGGGACGTGAAACTTCTATTAAACAGGTAGCGCACCGTATGGCCAATTGCTGGCGCGTATGGGGCGAACGCTATGGTTACTTCGCAACCGCCAAAGATGCCCAGGTATTTTATGAGGAATTGGTGTACTGTATTATTAACCAGGCTTGCACGCCCAATAGTCCCCAATGGTTCAATACCGGCCTGCATGAAAGCTATGGTATTACCGGCAAGCCACAGGGACATTACTTTGTAGATCCTGCAGATGGTCAATTAAAGAAATCTACTTCGGCTTACGAACGTCCACAGCCGCATGCCTGCTTTATATTAAGTGTTAGTGACGATCTCGTTAATGATGGTGGCCTCATGGACCTCTGGGTACGTGAAGCCCGCATTTTCAAATATGGCAGTGGTGTAGGTACCAACTTCTCCCAGGTGCGTGGAGAGGGAGAGAAACTGAGTGGCGGTGGTACCTCCAGCGGCCTGATGAGCTTCCTGAAAATAGGCGACCGCGCTGCCGGCGCTATCAAGAGCGGTGGTACTACCCGCCGGGCCGCCAAAATGGTGTGCCTCGACCTCGATCACCCCGAGATCATGGACTTCATCAACTGGAAAGTAGAGGAAGAAAAGAAGGTGGCTGCCCTGATCAATGCCGGCTATGCCAGCGATTATGAAGGAGAGGCTTACCGCACGGTGAGCGGACAGAATTCCAACAACTCTGTACGTATACCCAATGAATTTTTTGAGAAACTGGAAGCTGGTCAGGATTGGGAACTGAAGGCAAGAACAGATGGCCGCGTTATGAAGCGCATACCTTCCAAAGAAGTATGGAACCAGATCTCTTATGCTGCCTGGCGTTGCGCTGATCCCGGCACGCAATACGACACTACCATCAATGAATGGCATACCTGCCCGCAGGGTGGCCGCATCAATGCGTCCAACCCCTGCAGCGAGTACATGTTCTTAGATAATACGGCCTGTAACCTTGCCTCTGCCAACCTCCGTAAGTTCTATGATGAAGCTACCAACACCTTCGATGTAGAAGGATTCGAGTACACCTGCCGCCTGTGGACAGTGGTGTTGGAAGTATCCGTATTGATGGCACAATTCCCCTCCAAAGAAGTAGCCCAGCTTAGCTACGATTATAGAACACTGGGTCTTGGCTACGCCAACCTCGGTTCTATGTTAATGGTAATGGGAATTGCCTATGACAGCGAAGAAGCCCGTGGAATTGCCGGCGCTATCACGGCAATCATGACGGGTATTGCTTACAAAACATCTGCAGAGCTGGCTTCCATTATGGGACCCTTTGCAAAGTATGAAGAGAACAAGCAGGATATGCTGCGCGTAATGCGCAATCACCGCCTGGCAGCCTATGATGCCGGTGAGTATGAAAAATTAAGCATCAAACCGGTGGGCATTAAAGCACAGTATTGCCCTGCTTACCTGCTGAAGGCAGCTACCAAGGCCTGGGACGATGCCGTACAACTGGGTGAAAAACATGGCTACCGCAATGCACAGACCACGGTTATTGCGCCTACCGGTACCATTGGCCTGGTAATGGATTGCGATACTACCGGTGTAGAGCCCGACTTTGCCCTGGTGAAATTCAAAAAGCTGAGTGGTGGTGGTTATTTTAAGATCATCAACCAATCTGTTCCTACTGCCCTGAAGAACTTGAAATACAGTTCCAAAGAAATTGACGCCATTGTAAAATATGCAGTGGGTGCAGGTACTTTCGCCGGTGCGCCGCACATCAATCACCAAACCCTGAGTGAAAAAGGATTTATTGCAGAAGAGATCAAAAAGCTGGATACCGCTGTAGGTTCCGCTTTCGAAATAGGATTTGTATTCAATGTATATAACCTGGGCGAAGAATGCCTGCAGCGCCTTGGTTTCAAACCAGAGCAATACTTCAACTTCGAATGGAGCCTGCTGGAAGCACTGGGCTTCTCCGATGAGCAGATAGAGGCCGCCAATGACTATGTATGCGGTACTATGACAGTAGAAGGAGCGCCTCACCTGAAAGCCGAACACCTGCCGGTATTTGACTGCGCCAACAAATGTGGTCAGAAAGGTCAGCGTTACATCCATGCGCATGGTCACATCCGCATGATGGCAGGCACACAGCCTTTCCTGAGCGGTGCTATCTCCAAAACCATCAACCTGCCCAATGAGGCCAGCGTGGAAGAAATTGCCGACTCTTATATGATGAGCTGGCAACTGGGCCTGAAAGCCTGCGCGCTGTACCGCGATGGTTCCAAACTGAGCCAGCCGCTGAGCAATAAGAGCGATAAAAAGAAAAAGTCCGAGAGTCCCGAAGAAGCAAAGTCCGAGGAAACTTCAGTAAAAGAAACGCCTCAGTCCAACATTGTTGACCTGGGCAAGCTAACCATCGAGGAACTGTTGGAAGAAGTACAAAAGCGTGTTCAGTCATCACCCGATACCAAGCTGAAACGTAAGCTGGCAACAATCGTGGAACGCAGGACCTTGCCGGCCAAACGCAGAGGATTTACCCAAAAGGCCAAGATCAACGGTCAGGCCATGTTCCTGCGCACGGGTGAATACTCCGATGGAACAGTAGGGGAGATCTTTATTGATATGGCAAAAGAAGGCGCTACCATGCGTAGTATGCTCAACTGCTTTGCTATCTCCATCTCCATTGGTCTGCAATATGGCGTGCCGCTGGAAGAGTTTGTAGAGAAATTCGTGTTCACCCGCTTTGAACCAGCCGGTATGGTGGACCACCCGAATATCAAGAGCACTACTTCCATTGTAGACTTCATTTTCCGCGCATTGGCGTATGAATACCTGGGCCGTACAGACCTGGTGCATGTGCTGGACAGGCCGGAAGTACAGAATACAGGCACGGATGACTGGGATGAGATCCCCACCTCATTGGAGTACGAAAAAAAAACACCTGAGCTGAGTGATGTGCGGATCGTGGCAGGTCCTAAGACGAATAAGCCCGGTGAAAATGAGCCGGTTAAATCATCTTACCGCACCACGCCCGCCAAAGCAGAGGCCAGCCTGGATGCAGTGAATGCGGCTGCGAAAAGCATGCAGAGTGATGCGCCGGCCTGTAATACCTGCGGTCATATTACCATCCGCAGTGGTACCTGCTACAAATGCCTGAACTGTGGCAACAGCATGGGTTGCAGCTAAAGCGAAAGATAAGACCTGACAGGTTTCCCTAAACCTGTCGGTCTCTCAAAAATATTGGACGGTTTATTAATCATAAACTTCATCCGCTCATTTCCATGGGCGGATTTTTTTTTATAGGCCTGTAAGGTGGCGTTTTCCCACCCTTTTCCCCTGCAGGGAAGAATGGCAGGCAATAAGGGGACTTGATATACGTCAAATAGGGTAATATAAGTAAGGGGCAATCAGTCATTTGTAAAGAGCAAAAGAACTTTGTGGAATTTTGGCATCGTTTTATGATAAGGCAAGTACTTTTTTGATTTGCTGTTACGTTTATCCCTTGTTCAACAATCAATCTGGACGTTTATGAAAATGAAAACACTACTGGCAATAGCCATCGTTACTTTGATCTTTACTTCGTGCAATCGTTTCCTTACGCCGTATCAGGCTGCCAATGGCAAAGCCAAATGCGGTCGCGGATTGCGCTAAGAGGTTGCTTACTCGTATTATGACCACAGGATGAATAACTTATTATCATCAAAAAGCCCCGGCTTATAAACCGGGGCTTTTAGTTTCTTCGGATGTCACCAAAACTGGCGCAAGTATGTCGGGCGGGCCATACGCAAAGGATACTTGTGCCTTCAAGACTACTTCTTCTTACTCACAAAATCTTTCAGGTAGCTGCACGTATTAAATGCCTCCTTATAAAAAGCAGTCGTACTATACTCTTTGGCCAGTAAAGGGAAATAGGCTGCATTTTGCGTAATGCTTTTGCTATAGGCGGCTGTGGCTTTCTCATAATCGCTATAATCTTTAAACTGCGACCAGGAAGGGACCGGTATTTGCTTCTGCTCACACTTGGCCGCCATAAACAGGCAGCGGGCTTTGAAATTCTTGTTCTGGGTGAGATTGTATGCCTTCATATAATACTCTTCAGCTTTATACACCCCATAATACTCCTTGTCGCCGGGCTGGTCATCATCACCCCGGTGCAAGCCGTCATTGCCGCTCCAGTCATAATGTACCAGTAACCAGCTATTGCCCCAATAGCTCATCTGGTACAGGCCCTTGGCCAGTTCATAATAAGCTTTGGCTTTTCTTTCAGGATCGTTATTGGTCTTCACTTCCTGTTCCAGGCCCCACATCTTCCGGCAGAAACTGAGCTTGGTATACTTGGCCGTGTCCTGTTCGGTAGAGGCATGGGTATCCAGGATCAGGTCGGCAAAAGGATTGGCGGCCAGGTAAAAGCTGTAAGTCTCCCCCTGATAATAAGCAGGACTTACCTTGGCAAACCATTTTTGGGCGGCCGCAAAATCAAACTGGCGCAGCCAGGTAGTGCCCGCTACATCATTCACATCGTCTTTGGAAAATGAATTATGGCCTACCAGGTATTGCTCAAAAGCAGTCAGTTTTTTGGATTCCATCAATTGTATCAGTTGTTCCACCTGCTGTGCCGTCATCTTATAACGCAACGTAGTCAGTGCATGATTGCCATAATAGCCCCAGCCTTCTTTTACATACTGTTGATTGACCCAGTCGGCCACGCCAACAGAAAGTACAAACCTGGCATTATTGCTCTTTTGGTACTTGGGGCTGATCACATCCGTAAAGAGACGACGGTAAAATTTAGCATATTCTGCATCTGTCGCAGCTTTCTTTTCCAGCCATTGCAGGGAAGGGAGTAGCTGTTTTTCAAAGGCGTCATCCATGACGTCTTTGGCGTTGATGGTGAGCAACAGGTTGCTCATAGCCCATTGGTCTTCCAGTTTGGGCGACAATTTCAGTTTCCTGGTGGCAGCCAGCAGCTTACGGGCCATAGCATAATCGCGGGTAATAATGGCGGCATGGGCAGCAGCCAGGGAATACAGCCCTTTATTGCTGACCGATTTATTGGCAACTGCCTCCTGACAGAAACGGATAAGGCTTGTGCCTTCCTCTTGCCAGGAAACGAAAGTCTTGTCTGTAGGGTCAACAGTAGAATAATTTATAGTGGCTTGTTTTTTCCCTTTTTCAAACTCCAGGGCCGGCGTGAAATAATATTCTTCCAGTTTATTCACTTCACGGATCGTGAGTATTTCCAGCAGGGCGGCATTGGGCGATAACCCGTAGATCTCTTCAAGCGCATTCAACTCTTCCTTGTTACTGCCAAGTACGAACAGGCCCAGCAGGTTGGCCTTGTCCTCATTTGTTTGGGCAAGGGCCATGCAGGCGCGACGGTTCTCTTCCTCAAAACGTTTTACACACCAGTCAAAGCTCATATAATTGGATACCCGTTTCAGCTCGCTTTTACTGAAGAGCTGGCTGAAAATAAGGGCTGCTTCTTCCTTCTGGCCCGTGTGCATCAGGGCGCCTGCCTTCAGGCCCAGGCACAGGTCCTGTAACACACCGGGCGTGTTATTGGGTTTCACCAGCTCATCATACAACCGCAGGCACTCTGTATAGCGTTTACTATAATGGGCCAGCCTGATTACCTGGTAGGCCAGTCTTAATTTAATGGCAATGTTTTTGGCTACTGCATACAATTGCTGCCCGTTCTTCATGAGCTTACCCATCCTGGCTGTATCACGTTCTATAGGCTCCCAGGAGGTCCAGTAGCCGGTAACATTGGGCTCCACCTGTTTGGCATACATAATATAGCCCAGTGCTTCCAGGTCTTTGCTGGTCATAAAAAATTGCGTCATACCATTGTTCTTTACAGAATCAGGTACCTGCAAAGGCTGGTTCTTCTCCAGGTGATAATACAGGCTGGAAAGGTCTTTACGGGCATATTCCGTTACAAATTGCCGGGCATCGTTGGCAGTAAAACCGTTATTCCCATACTTTACCCACTCAGCAGAAGTGAGGTCGGAGGTATTCACCGGTTCTTCTTCCTGGTACAGGAAGCGGTAATTGGTATAATAAAAGGGCTCATAGCCTTTCACCCCGGCATTATTCCTGTTGAAGAAAGAAACAAAATAATCGTAAGGATCAGGATCGCCGCCTGCACAGCCAATGATATTATAAGGCATGGCCAGACAGGCTACATTAATGCAGACCATTAAAAATTTCTTCCAGTTCATGTGTTGCGTACTTATGAAGGGTTAATGAATCAAGATGAAAAAGCGCTACTGTAATCTGAGGGGTAACCAGTTTTGACCTGAGCAACCGGGTGGCTTGCATAATCTCTTCAAAATTAGCATCTTCCTGTCGTATAAAGTCACCTTTTTTAAAAGAATACCCATGCAGGGTAGTATCTGCCAACATAGAAAAAGTGTTACCGGTTTGCCGGGCAATACCTTCCTGCTGCAGCAGGGAATCGGGCAGGCCCTGTATCAGTCCCTTATACACACGGTCATGGTACAATACCTTCCAGTCAAACAACGGCAGTGCAAGGTCCAGCGGCAGGGGGTATTCAGACAGGTTGCCAATATACTTTTCCAACTCCGCTACTTCAAGGATCGAATTACGGGTAGCCTGGTTTTTCAGGTTGCCCATATTATAGCACATCAGCAATCCTTTCTGTACAGGCGGAATCCCCGTCTTTTGTTTATACTTACATTGATACAGGCGGATGGTGGCTGATATTTCTTTTTGCTGAAAAAAGGGCAGGGTTTGCAAACTGGTGAGAAAAGCAAAATAATTCCTTCTGCTGGTGGCGGTCCAGTCGCAATCCATTTGTACCTCAGGAATGGCCAGGGTAGCCGGTAAGTGATTAGCAATACCGGTCAGCAGTTCCTGTACACGGCTGGCAAGACCGGGCACCTCGCTGCTATCAATAGATTGCATACATTCATTGGTAATAAATACGGTAGGAATAATGACGATGGAACGGGTCGATAGCCAGGCTGCCATACTATCTGTAAATTGTATTTTGGCTACCGGCATGGGGCGCCGGGCAGTGGCATCCCACACCACATCAAAGAACTTGATGTACAGCTTTTTTACCTGCAATGTTTCCAGTGCATTTCTCTCCGTGTCTGATAAGCTGATGGCTGATTTCCAATAGTAAAATCCCCGGGTAATAGAATGATCGGGAGCAGGCTGCCGGCAGGCACACAGGAATAAGGCTGCTATTAACCAAAATTTCATGCTGTTTTTCATGCAGCTTCAAAATTATAGGAACTGCGGTATTCCTTCTATTCCTTATTTTTACCCCCTTAACATTGTATGAATGACCATTCAATTCGGCTATGATAAAAAAGAGGTGGTGCAGGCTTTGCGGTATCATTTCCTGATGCGTCCTGAGATCAAGATCTTACTGGTTTTCGTGAATGTATTTACCATTGTATCGGCCATAATGCTGTACCTGAAATACATCCAGGCATTATCCTTCCTCGTATTCTCTATACTCTGGTTCATCCTCATGCTCATCATCTGGCGCATCCTGCCATCCAGCATATACCGGCGTTCTGCTACCTTCAAGGATCATTTCATTATGCATTTCCAGGAAGATATGGTCGTACTGGAAACAGAGCGCGGCGCCAAAGGCTGGCCCTGGTCGGCTTTCAGTCACTTCATAGAAAGTCATTACTTCTTTCACCTGTACTTTGATCCCCGTTCCTTCTTCCTGGTGCCCAAAGAAGCCTTTAAAGACATCACGGAGCTACAGGAAGTGCGTGAGTTACTGCGCACCAAAATGGGGAAGAAGTGAAGATTCTGAATACTGTATTCTGTATTCTATTTCGGCTTATACTTACTCTGCTGGTAAATATCCATGGCAGGCTTTTGTAAAAGTGCCGGCAGCTTCAGGTCGGGATTCTTTTCCATATACTTCTTCACGATCTGCCAGCCTGTAAAAAGACCAATATAACCGGGTGAGCCCTCACCCAGTTCTGGTGTGTTGGGCGCTTCTCCCATATAGCCTTTTATAAGGGATGGATCATTATTCATCAACAGGCTATTGACCAGGAAGAAATTCCAGATCTTGCCTTCATTAGCATAGCAGCCTTTCAACTGGCGGTCGGTATAGCCTATCTTCAACGTGTCGGGCGTTTCAGGCATCAGTTTATCCAGCACATACAGGCGCTTTCCTTTCTCTACCATCTGTTCTACCAATGTTTTGCCGGCGAGCTTTTCCGGGTAAATATCATCAATGATATTCTTGATGCAGTTAACCGGGATAGTTTCCGGTGTAAAGCGCCGGGAAATATAAGCAGGAAACAACTGGCGCCCCATTTCACTTTGGTACAGGCTGAAATCTTTGCCCAGGTGAAGCTGCAAACCTACGCCCAGCCACCTTTCGGGATTAATGGCATCTCCGTACAGGCCTGTGGGGGTTTCATAATAAGCATCCAGGGGGCCAATGTAAAAAACGAGGTGTGGCGGTGTTTTATATGCCGGGAAATAATACTTCACAAATTGTAATCCCTTCTTAATCTCCGCTTCTGCAGCACGGGTAGAAGCAAAAGTTTCATCTACTGCTTTTTTAATGGGCTGATAGTCCCGTAAAAATTGCTTTACCAGTTGGGGCGCCTGGGTACTGGTATCAGCAAAAGGGGGAAGACCCAATATGCCCTGGGAATAATCTGTTATGAACCAGGGATACTTTTGCGCCAGTTGTTGCAAGGAGGCCATCAGTCGACTGGTATCGACAGCAAAAAAGTCCTGGTCAAAACGGTGTGTGGTAAGGTCTACTTTAATGTCCGATACATCGGGCGTATCTTTATCGCGGCAGGCCAGCAAGGTACACAACAGCAAAGCAATAAATCCTGTTCTTTTCATGTGTGACAAACGTTGTAGTGGTAATTATGTTGTAAACATAAATGTAAAATTTTGTTATACATCGTTAACAGGCAATCTTTTGCGTTTAGCCGGGAAGGTTTACCAAATGTTGCGCCTACGCCCACAATACGTAAATTTGTACTATGAAGATTGCATTAGCTCAGCAGAACTATCATATCGGCAATTTTGAAGATAATACATGGAAAATAATCGGCGCTATTCAATATGCCAAATCGCGTGGAGCAGACCTGGTGGTATTTTCCGAATTAAGTATATGCGGCTATGCCCCCCGCGACTTCCTCGAATTCAATGATTTTATTAATGAGTGCTATCGTGCTCTTGATATCATCAAGGAGCATACCGATGATATTGGCGTCATTGTAGGCAGCCCGCAACGCAACCCGGAAATAGCCGGCAAAGACCTCTTCAATGCAGCCTGGTTGCTGTATGAGAAAAAAGTACATGGCGTGGCGCAAAAGACCCTCCTGCCCAACTATGATGTATTTGATGAGTACCGCTACTTTGAACCAGCCTATCAGCATGCCGTCATTCCTTTTAAAGGGAAAAAGATCGCATTAATGATCTGTGAGGACATGTGGAACCTGGGCGATAATCCCTTATACCGGATGGCGCCTATGGATGAACTGGTGAAGCAACAGCCAGACCTGATCATCAATATATCTGCTTCTCCATTCGACTACGATCACGATGTAGACCGTATTGAGATCATCCGCGCCAATGTATTAAAATATAAGTTGCCCCTCTTCTTTTGCAATGCCGTGGGCTCACAAACCGAAATTGTATTTGATGGCGGCAGCCTCGTGATGAATGCGCAGGGCAAAGTGGTGAAGGAAATGAAATACTTTGAAGAAGACTTTGCAATAGTGGACGAACCGGAATATAGCAGTCAGCAGTCAGCAGCCAGAAGTCCGGAGCCAGAACCCGCCACTCACCACTCACCACTCACAACGCATGACTTCGATAAAGAGATGAGGGTGTCAAAGGTGAGCGATCCTGAACAGATCATTGACTACCTCACAGCAGAGAAAAATATCCGGGAAATACACCAGGCGCTCATACTGGGTATCCGTGATTACTTTCGCAAAATGGGGTTCAGCAAAGCCATACTGGGTTCATCGGGTGGTATTGACAGCGCTGTTACCCTTGCCCTGGCCTGTGAGGCATTGGGAAAAGAAAACGTGCGCGCCATCCTCATGCCTTCACAATACTCTACCGGGCATTCTGTAAGCGATGCGGAGCAGTTAAGTAAAACACTGGGCAATCCGTATGACATCCTGCCCATTAAGGACGTCTATGATGCTTTTTTGACTACGCTCAAGCCTGTATTTAAGGACTTGCCCTTCAGCCTGGCGGAAGAGAACATCCAAAGCCGTACGCGGGGCAACCTGCTCATGGCCATTGCCAATAAATTCGGCTACATTTTACTCAATACCTCTAATAAAAGTGAACTGGCTACCGGTTACGGTACTTTATATGGTGATATGGCGGGCGGCCTAAGTGTATTGGGTGATGTATACAAAATGCAGGTATATGCACTGGCGCGGTATATAAACCGCAATGGCATGGTCATCCCAGAAAGCATCATCTACAAAGCGCCTTCTGCTGAATTGCGCCCTGATCAGAAAGACAGTGATAGCCTCCCCGAATACCATTTACTGGATAAAGTATTATACCAGTACATTGAAAGAAGACAGGGGCCGAAGGAGATCATTGCCAAAGGCATTGATGAAGCCCTGGTGAGCAGGATATTGAAAATGGTAAATACCAATGAATACAAGCGTAACCAGTTCTGTCCCATCATACGTGTAAGCTGCAAGGCCTTTGGCGTGGGCAGGCGGGTGCCAATCGTGGGCAAATACCTCTCCTGAAAACCGGGCAATAAAAAAGCCGGAGCATGATCTCCGGCTAAGGTGAAGGGGAGGTTATATTAGCGCTTGAAAATATAAAAGTGTTTAGAGCCATCCTCCTGGAGAACATAAAACTGCAGGGTGGTATCATTCAACGTTACCAGTTTGCCTTCTTCCAATGTATTCAAAACAAAATCCTGGCCATTGGCATTTAGTTCCCAGTGGCTGGTATAGGACCCTACACCGCAATTGGTGTTCTCGTTGTTATAGGTAACATATGTATACTCCCCGTTGGTTTTAAAAGTATAAATATCATCGAACATGCAATCTATACCCCAAAGGATATTCTCATCAAGATCGTTGGGGTCCAACGTGCCATCTCCGTTTGCATCAGATCCCCTGAAGGTGATTTTCCAGGTCTTTGAGGTGATTAATTTTACCTTCTTATCATAGTCGCTTTCTTTCTCTTTTTTGCATCCGGTGAGCATACCGGTAATACACAGCAAAGCCAACAGGGAACGGACGAAGTTGTTTTTCATGTTGTATAAGGAGTTGAGGGTTGGCCACAAAAAAACTAATTTTCACGTATGATACATAGCGCCTGATTATATAAATCTTATGACCATGTATCACCGACAGATAAACGCAAAGGCCAGTGCTTTAACACCGGCCTTTTATATTAGAAAAGCAGTAATTTGTTATTGTTTCTTAAGAACAGCCCGGAAAGATGTGCTCATACCCATAAAGTCGGCAGAACCTTCAATAACAAGTGTTGTTCCATCAAAGGACTTAACGACTCCTATATAATCCATACTATTTCCTCTTATCACGATATTATTTCCATCAAGCTCCCACTCTGTGTCGTAGCTGCTGCTGCCATTGGCATCACATTTGGTGCCGGCATCTTCATATTTAGCTGTGAAGTCTGCATTCAAAGTATAAATATCATCCCTTTCGCAGGCCTCAAAAACTTCATTGTATACATCATAGTCTACGCCGGCTGCTTTTCCTTTAATCTCAGTTGCTTTGTACTTGCCGGCCAGGTTTTCTTTGGTAACGGCCACCGGCTCAGCGTCCTTATCTTTCTTACAGGCGCCTAATAAAATGGCTGACACAGCAAACATAAGCAGGAGGCGGATAGAGGTCTTTTTCATTTGTTGGATTTTGGTGAGTAATATCATTCCCCGTATAACGGTTTTAGGCCTATTTTATTGTTTTTCAGGTGCCTTATTTGGCTTTTTTGAAGGCTTTTAATAAGTTGGCAAGTAACTTGCATCGGCTTTGTTCGTATTTTCATATCCTGATTATCAATCGTTCACGCTAAAAGCTTTATATGGTGGCTACTGCCGACGATATTCGTCAACTTAACGATCAAATTCAATACCACGGCGCTTTCATTGACCGCCTGCGGGATGAAACAGCCCGGGTGATCATTGGACAGCATCATATGCTCGACAGGCTGCTGATAGGCCTTTTAAGCAATGGTCACGTACTGCTGGAGGGTGTGCCCGGACTGGCTAAAACATTGGCCATTAAATCATTGGCGCAGGCTGTGCACGCAAAGTTCAGCCGTATCCAGTTTACCCCCGATCTGCTCCCTGCCGACCTTATCGGTACCATGATCTATAACCAGCCCAAGAATGAATTTGTGGTGCGGAAAGGCCCCATTTTTGCCAATTTTATCCTGGCGGATGAGATCAACCGGGCCCCGGCAAAAGTACAAAGTGCCCTGCTCGAAGCCATGCAGGAACGCCAGGTAACGATTGGCGACACTACTCATAAGCTGGACGAACCCTTCCTCGTATTGGCCACCCAGAACCCGCTGGAACAGGAAGGAACATATCCCCTGCCGGAAGCCCAGCAGGACCGGTTTATCATGAAAGTAATTGTGGACTATCCTACCAAAGATGAAGAACAGATCATCATACGGCAGAATGTGCAGGGACTAAAACCGCCCGAAGTAGGACAGGTCGTTTCCATGCAGGAAGTGCTGAAGGCGCGCGACCTCACCAGGCAGGTTTATCTCGATGAAAAAGTGGAGAACTACATCCTCGATATCGTTTTTGCCACCCGCTTCCCAGAGCGTTATAAACTGGATAAACTGAAACCTTTGATCGCCTATGGCGGATCGCCCCGGGCAAGCATTAACCTGGCGCTGGCCGCCAAGGCGCATGCCTTCCTGAATAAACGGGGGTTTGTCATACCGGAAGACGTACGCAGCATTTCCAAAGACGTACTGCGGCACCGACTCGGATTGACTTATGAGGCAGAAGCTGAAAACGTAAATGTAGAAGCCGTTATTGATGATGTACTGCGTGTAATACCTGTTCCATGACATTGACAACAGCAGAAATATTAAAGAAAGTCCGGGAGCTGGAAATTAAAAGCAAAAAGCTCACCCGCCACATTTTTACGGGTGAATACCACAGTGCTTTTAAGGGAAGGGGTATGCTGTTCAAAGAAGTGAGGGATTACCAGGCCGGGGATGATATCCGGTTTATTGACTGGAATGTTTCTGCCCGGTTCAACCATCCTTACAGCAAGGTATTTGAAGAAGAGCGGGAACTGACGGTTATGCTGATGGTAGACGTAAGCGCCAGTTCATTGTTTGGTACTACCCATGCCCGTAAAAAGGATATGGTAACGGAAATGGCGGCTGTACTGGCTTTCTCGGCCATCAGTAATAATGATAAGGTGGGACTTATATTTTTCAGCGACGGGGTGGAGAAATTTATTCCTGCCAAGAAGGGACGCGATCACGTCTTGTACATGGTGCGCACACTGCTTACTATGGAGCCCGGCCGGAAGGGAACGAAAATAGGAGAAGCTTTGCGGCGACTCAATAACTCTACCCGGCAGCGTTGTATCGCCTTCCTGCTGAGTGATTTCCTGGACCCCGACTTTAATGATGACCTGAAAGTAGCCGGCAAAAAGCATGACCTGGTAGGTATTAAAGTATACGATAAAATGGATATGCAATTGCCGGATGCCGGGCTGCTGGAATTGCAGGATGCGGAGACTGGTGAGCGGCAATGGATTGATACCAGTGATTTTACGGTACGGCAACAATACCAGGAAGTTTTCTTCCGGCATACGAACTATTGCAAGTACGTCTTTACGCATGCCGGTAGTGATCTATTGCATATCCGCACAGACGAAGACTATGTGAAAGTGCTACAGAAATTCTTTATTGGCCGTAATAAGTAATGGATTAAAGTATACATGAGCCGGATGGTACGATATATTATAGCTGGGATTTGTTTGTTGAGCTGTACACTTGGCACCAATGCACAGGTATTGGTAAAGGCTTATATTGACCGCGATAAAATACTCGTTGGCGAAGACATTATCCTCACGCTCGATGTACGCGCTCCGCTTGGCCAGCCTGTTACCTGGTTTAACCTCGACACACTACCCCATTTTGAATTTATAGATAAAGGAAAGATAGACACGGTGGAAGGCGTGGATGGAAAAAAATGGCAACAACAGCTAACCATCACCAGCTATGATTCAGGATACTGGCAGATACCCGCTTTATCGCTGAAGGTAGGCGACAAAACCTACTATGCTGATTCGCTGGGGGTACAGGTGGGTTATTCCAATGCCGATCTCTCACAGGATTATAAGGACATTAAGGAGATAGAGAACGTACCTGATACGGAAACCGGCTACATTCCCTGGATCATAGGCGCTGCTACACTCGTAGCCATCGCTCTCCTGTTCTGGTTATTCAGGAAGAAGAAAAAAACAGCGGCGCCTGTACCGGTAGCCATAGCGCTTACACCTTTCGACGAGGCCATACAGGCCCTGGAAGCCTTGCGTAAAAAGGACCTTCCCGGCAAAGGACAAATAAAACATTACTATACAGGTCTCAATGATATTCTGCGGGTATTCGTGCGCCGTAAGCTCAACATTGCTTCACTGGAAAAGACCAATGAAGAGCTGATCAGTGAATTGAAGAAGCAACGCCTGCATGAAGACTATTTCCGTGAGCTGGCAAATGCTTTGCGCATGGCCGACTTTGTAAAGTTCGCCCGGTATGAACCAGGCGCTGAGGACAATGCAAAGAACTATGCCATCATTGAATCTGCTATTAAAACACTTAATAACATTCCTTAAGCTTTGTTATACGACTGGTTTCAACATATTGATTTTGCTTATCCCTGGGCTTTCAGTGGTTTCCTGCTGCTACCCCTGATGGTGTATTGGTACCTCACCAGGTATACTGCACAGCAGGCTACCGTGATGGTTTCTTCCACCGCATTTATAAGAAAAAGCAGCTCCTGGAAAAAGACGTTCCGGCATGCTTTGCTGGTGCTGCGGTTATTGGCAGTGACTTGTGTTATCATTGCCCTGGCGCGCCCGCAAACCCGCAATGATGAAGAGCTGAAAATGGGTGAAGGTATTGATATCATATTATGCCTGGATGTGAGTGGCAGTATGTTCGCACAGGACCTGTTGCCCAACAGGCTGGAAGCCAGCAAGGCGGTAGCGGCGGAATTTGTAGACCGGCGCCCCACCGATCGTATCGGGGTAGTCATCTTTTCGGGAGAGAGCTTTACGCTGGTACCCTTAACCACCGATAAGCAGATCTTAAAATCACAGATATACAACATTCAGCGCGGGATGCTGGAAGATGGAACAGCCATTGGCGATGGCCTGGGGGTGAGTGTAGACCGCCTGAAAAGCTCTCCGGCTAAAACAAAGATCATTATCCTGCTTACAGACGGAGAGAACCAGGGAGGATTGATCGATCCGCTCACAGGTAAAGACCTGGCCAGGGCGCACCATATCCGCGTGTACAGCATTGGCGTGGGTACAGATGGCTATGCACCTATGCCGGTACCGGATGGTATGGGTGGGGCCGTAATACGGCGGCAGAAAGTGAACATTGACGAGAAACTCATGCGCCTCATTGCTGAAGAAACCGGCGGACTGTATTTCAGGGCCAGGGACAATGAAAGCCTGAAGAACATCTACGGTGAAATTGATAAACTGGAGAAATCCAAAATTGAGGTAACTACCTTAAAACGCTATACAGAACGCTTCTTTCCATTTGCATTGGCCGCGGCTGCCTTACTTTTGCTGGAAATAATATTACGCTACACCCTATTCAGAAAGTTCCCTTAATGAACAATTCTCAAACTCATACATTCAATTCATCCCTCCAATTCCGGTTGAGACAATGAAAGCATTAGTATACAAATCAACAGGCAGTTGGTATGTGGTGAAAACCGAAGCAGGACAGGTATTGAATGCACGTATCAAAGGGGTGTTTAAAATTGATGGCATTACTTCCACCAATCCTATTGCGGTGGGCGATGAGGTGGAAGTGGAAACAGAAAATGAAGGCGAGGGCACCGTTATGATCACGGAAATATTGCCCCGCAGGAACTACATTACCCGGCAATCGCCTTCCCATAAAAAACAGCACCATATTGTAGCTTCCAACCTGGATCAGTCTTTACTCTTTGCCACCCTGCGGGACCCTAAAACCTCTCAGGGGTTTATTGACCGTTTCCTGGTCACCTGTGAAGCGTACCATATACCGGCCCTCATCGTCTTTAATAAAGCCGACCTGTACAAGAAAAAAGAACAGGAACAATATGAAGTCCTCCAGGCTATGTACAACGACATTGGCTATACCACTGTACTCATGTCGGTACCCAAGGGAGAAGGTGTAGAAGAAGTGAAAGACCTGTTGAAAGATAAGATCACGCTCATGAGTGGGCATTCAGGTGTAGGTAAGTCTACTTTTATCAATTCCATCTTTCCGGAACTGAAGCTGAAGACCCAGGATGTAAGTGGCTGGAGCGGTAAGGGGATGCACACCACCACCTTTGCAGAAATGTTTGACCTGCCTTTTGGCGGTAAGATCATTGATACGCCGGGTATGCGGGAATTTGGGCTGGTGGATATATCCAAACAGGAATTGTCGCATTACTTCCCGGAAATGGCTAAGCGCATCAATGACTGCCAGTTCAACAATTGCCTCCACATCAATGAGCCGGGTTGTGCAGTAAAAAAAGCGGTGGAGGATGGCATTATCTATGAAGAGCGTTTCTTCAGCTACTATAAAATACTCGAATCCATAGAAGAAAAAGAATACTAAAACAAAGAGTCCTGCTGTATGGCAGGACCCCTTTCGTTTCAGAAGTAAAACTTTGTATGGTAAGCGAACGAATGAAAAGATCTGACAGGTTGAGCTGAGCCCCGCTGTTTAATAAATTGGTGTGTAAATAGATCTGTCAGACTTATTATGATCAGGACACAAATCTCCTTGCCTTGTGCACCAGTAACTTATTCTCCAGGAATTTGGCCACTTCTATTACCGCATCATTATCCTTACGGGGGGCCTCCCGGAACTTAAACGGATAAATGGAAATGCCGGTGTAAATATTGTAGTGAAGCGTTAAAATGTGGCCTTTGTACAGGAAGTTCCAGGTTAAAGTATCAAAATCATCCTGTTTCTGGGTAAAACGTATTGCCAGATCGTCGGTGAGAATATTGGCCACTTCATAAAAGCGTTTCAGACCGCAATCGTCGTCAATGATGGCTTCGGTACAGCCGAAGTCGGTACGCAGCGTAAGGCTCATACAGTATGGATTTAAATGTTATCGAAAGGGTACGAACAGGAAACTTCGTATCGGGAATTATGACCTGAACTTCTTAGCCTTCGGTACCTTCTCTCCACTTAGTATTCGTTCAGCGCCTACATTCTTTCCATTGGAAGGGCAACCATATTTAGGACCAAAAAGGCTGCACGAGCTACCCAACAGAATGATGAATGAGCAGACTAAAACGATTACGATTTGATGGATTTTCATAACTGGAATGCAGTGGATTTTAAACGCTTTTTAAAGCTAACTATATTATTTCGTAGTTGCAATAGGCGATCTATTTTTCCTCTGTCACCTGGTCGCGAAACCAGTCGGCATACTTCACATAATTGTTTGCTATTCTGTCGATTTCACCTTGGATTTGAGATTGGTCAATAGTTTTTACTCTTTTGGCAGGTACGCCGGCATAGATCGTTCCCTCGGGTATCTGGGTACCCTCCAGTACGACGGCGCCGGCGGCAACGATACTATGGCTGCCAATGACCACATTGTCCATAATAATAGCGCCCATACCAATAAGCACATTGTCGTGAATAGTGCAGCCGTGCACGATGGCATTATGGCCAACAGATACATTATTACCAATGATGGTTTTGGTTTTTTTGTACGTGCAGTGGATCACTGCGCCATCCTGGATATTTACCTTATTGCCCATGCGGATGCTGTTAACATCCCCACGTACAACGGCATTGAACCAGATACTGCAATCATTGCCCATTACCACATCACCTACGATGGTGGCATTGGGGGCTATAAAAACGTTATCGCCAAAGGTGGGATAGGTTCCATCTACATGTAATATGACAGGCATAGGTTGATGTTTATGGTTTGTAGTTATTGTTTACTGTTTTACGCCTATACAAATATACTAAACCTAACAACGGATACGGCCAATAACCAGCAACCAGTACCCAGCGACCAGTAGCCAGCAACCAGTATATTTGCTCCATGAATCAACGGGAGTTATTTTTTCGTCATGTGGCGCAAACCTCTGCAGCGCCGCTGGCATTGGAGATCGTCAAAGCTGAAGGCAGCCGCCTGTGGGATGCCGATGGGAAGGAATATATTGACCTCATTGCGGGTATTAGTGTCTGCAATGTGGGCCACCGTCACCCACGGGTCATTAAGGCCATCCGGAAGCAACTGGATGATTACCTGCATATACTGGTGTATGGGGAAATGATCGAGTCGCCGCAGGTGCAATATGCCAAGCTGCTCACAGACCATTTGCCGGGCTCCCTGGATTCGGTCTATTTTACCAATTCCGGGGCCGAAGCCGTGGAGGGCGCCATGAAACTGGCCAAACGGGTGACCGGCAGAACGCAGGTCATTGCCTTTAACCAAAGTTACCATGGCTCCACGCAGGGCGCGCTGAGCATTATAGGCGATGAATACTGGCGGCGGGCTTTCCGTCCCCTGCTGCCGGATATATTGCACCTGGAGCATAATTCCCTGGAGGCAATCGAGGCCATTACAGAACGTACCGCCTGCGTGATTGCAGAGCCTGTACAGGCTGAACGGGGGGTATATACACCCTCCAAAGCATGGATGCAGGCCCTGCGTAAAAAATGCACCGAAACAGGCGCCCTGCTGGTGCTGGATGAGATACAAACCGGTTTTGGCCGTACCGGTACCTTATGGGCCTTTGAACAGTTTAATATTACTCCCGATATCCTGTTGCTGGGTAAGGCCCTGGGCGGCGGCATGCCGCTGGGGGCTTTCATCGCCGGGAAAGACATCATGGGCCACCTGACTGATAATCCTGTATTGGGACATATTACCACATTCGGCGGCCACCCGGTTTGCTGTGCGGCCGGAGGGGCGGCACTGAAAGTATTGCTGAAAGAAACGCTGGTGCAGGAAGTGAAAAAGAAAGAAGCCCTCTTTATAAAACTATTACAGCATCCGGCTATTAAGGCCGTCCGCTCTAATGGACTGATGATTGCTGTGGAATTTGACAGCTATGAAACCAATAAAAAGGTTATTGACAGGTGCATAGCCGAAGGGGTATTGACAGACTGGTTCCTCTTTGCTGCCAACTGCCTGCGCATTGTGCCACCGCTGACCATATCTCCCAAAGAGATCAAACGGGCCTGCAAGGTGATCCTCGGGGCAATTAATCTTCGATCTCTACAATGACTTCTACTTCCACCGCAATATTCATGGGAAGGGAACCCATGCCAACGGCAGAGCGGGCATGTTTGCCTTTATCGCCAAATATCTCTACCATAAGGTCGGAGTAACCGTTAATCACCTTGGGGTGGTCGCCAAAGCTGTTTTCACAGTTCACCATTCCCAGCACCTTTACAATGCGTTTTACCTTATTCAGGCTGCCCAGCTCGGCCTTCAGTACCGCCAGGTGATTAATGCCCACCAGGCGGGCTGCCTGGTAACCCTGTTCCAGGGTAAGCTCTTTGCCCACCTTACCGGTGATATGGGTACCATCAGCCTTGGTAGGGCCTTTGCCGCTCAGGTACAGGAGATTACCCACCCGTACTGCATTCACATAATTAGCTACGGGTGCAGAAGGAGTAGTAAGTACGATACCTTTTTCTTTTAATTTTTGTTCGGCATCCTGTGCCTGAAGACCTGCTGCCATAGTAAAGAGCATAAGGAGGATAAAGAGCTTTTTCATATATCCTCAAGATAGAAAATATTTAAATACCATCGCTGCCAGCAGTGCCCCGATGATGGGCGCCACCACAGGTATCCAGGCATAGCTCCAGTCACTGTCCCTTTTTTGCGGAATGGGCAATAGAAAATGTGCTATGCGCGGACCAAGATCACGTGCCGGATTGATGGCATAACCCGTAGGCCCACCCAGGGATACGCCAATGCCCAATACCAGCAAGGATACCGGCAATGCATCAAGGGCGCCTAATTTATAATCACCTTTAATAATCAGTAAAGCGCCCAGCATCAATACAAAAGTGCCGATGATCTCAGTAATAATATTATTGGGCGTACTACGGATGGCAGGGCCTGTACAAAATACGGCCAGCTTCAGGCTGCCGTCGGCTGTTTGCTGAAAATGCTGGCGATAAGCCAGCCAGGTGATCACGGCGCCTGTAAAGGCCCCGGCCAGTTGCGCCAGTATATAAATGCCTACATTGGCCCAGTCGAACTTACCGAGATAAGCCAGTGCGATGGTTACGGCAGGGTTGAGGTGACCTTCTCCTTTCAGGTTGGCAGAAGCATACACGCCTACAAATACCGCCACGGCCCAGCCGAAAGCAATAACAAGGAGGCCGCTGTTCTGCCCCTTTGTTTTATTCAGCAATACATTGGCTACTACACCGCTTCCAAGGATAATAAGGAGCATGGTACCAATAAATTCTCCGATAAATAAATTCATAATGGCAATATTGAAGGTTTTAGGTTGAAGGGTGAAACGTAACACCCATTAGTGTCATTTCGAACGCAGCGAAGCGGAGTGAGAAATCTGCTATCGAAGCAAACGCCCACTCACCACTCACTACTCACCACTCACTTTCTCAGGCAAATACTGTTTTGCTATTGCATAAAATGCTGTTAACTGTTGCTCTATCCAATCCTGTCCCTGCTTCATTTCAGTAGCCATCAGTTGTGCTACCAGTGGCGCGGCGGCAATGGCCGCTTTGGCATCCAGCAGCAGGGCCCTTGTACGGCGACTTAAAGCGTCTTCCACAGTCATACACATTTCCTGCTGTACAGCCCATACGATCGTGGCTTTCTTATAAGGCAGATCAGGGTGTAGCAGGGCGCCCAGTTCAGGGTTGCCGGCTACCAGTTGATCAACATTCGTTTTATCAGTGCCGTAATAATAATCTGTTGTGGAGTAATCAGAAGTAGGCATGGCGCCGTGAATAGCCAGTTCTTTGGTCACTGGTTCCTGGTAAGGTAAGGAACCCTGCACAGCAGCAATATTGATCACATCGGCCGCCATCTTACGGTAAGTGGTCCACTTGCCGCCGAGGATACTGACAAGGCCACTGTCAGATACCAGGATAGAATGGTCACGGGATATTTCGGCTGTTTTCTTGGCTGTGCTTTTTACCAACGGCCGCAGGCCGGCAAAAATGCTTTTCACATCATCGCGTGAAGGGTCTTTGGTAAGATAACGGGCCGCATGCTCCAGGATAAACTGTATCTCCTCTTCCTGTGCCAGCGGTTCGGCTAATATCTGGCTCACAGGTGTATCCGTGGTGCCTACAATGATCTTCTGGTGCCAGGGAACGGCAAACAGTACGCGGCCATCATCAGTATGGGGGATCATAATAGCCGCTTCACCTGGTAAAAATTCTTTGTCCAGCACTACGTGAATGCCCTGGCTGGGAGCAATGCTGGTGGGTTTTTCCGGATCATCCATTTGTTGTATGGCATCTGAAAAAACACCAGTGGCATTGATCACCACCTTACCCCGCACTTCATAAACCTTGCCGCTGAGCTCATCTTTTACCTGTACGCCAGCTACTTTATTTTGTGCTTTTAACAAGCCGGTTACACTCATATAATTCAGTACCACCGCTTTTTGTTCCACAGCAGTCTGGGCCAGGTTAATGGCCAGCCGGGCATCATCAAACTGCCCGTCGTGATACAATACACCGCCGCGAAGGCCTTCTGCATCGAGGGTAGGGGCCAGTTGCAACACTTCTTCGGTAGACAGCCATTCGGAAGTGCCCAGTCCGAGACTGCCGCTCATCCAATCATATACCTTTAAGCCGAGGCCATAATAAGGGCCTTCCCACCATTTATAATTGGGTACTATAAACGACTGGTTTTTCACCAGGTGCGGTGCATTCTGTTTCATAATGCCCCTTTCTTTCAGGGCGTCCATCACCAGCTTAATATTGCCTTGCTGCAGGTAGCGTACCCCCCCATGCACCAGCTTCGTAGAGCGGGATGAAGTGCCTTTGGCAAAATCCACCTGTTCAAATAGAATAGTACGGTAGCCTCTGGCGGCAGCATCTACGGCTGCACCCAGGCCGGTAGCTCCACCTCCGATGATGATAATATCCCAGGAAAAAGGATCGGCTTCAAGTTGTTGTATCAGATCAGTACGCTTCATTAATATAGATTACAGATTATTGCTAATACCCAAAGGCTGACAGCTAACACTCTTTACTTATCATCCGCCCAGGCCACTGCTGCTTTTACAGCACGGTGCCATCCTTTTAACAATTGCTGTGCTTCATCAGACGGCATAACAGGTGTGAACTTTGCATCTACCTGCCATTGCTTTTGTAATTCTTCAATGCTATCCCAATAGCCAACGGCCAGTCCTGCCAGGTAGGCGGCGCCAAGGGCCGTAGTCTCATATACTTTAGGACGTAATACCGGCACCTGCAGCATATTGCTTTGGAATTGCATCAGGGCATTATTGATCGTAGCCCCGCCATCTACCCGCAATTCGGTGATGGAAATACCCGCATCCGATTCCATGGCTTTCAATACATCATTCGTTTGGTAGGCAATGCTTTCCAGTGCAGCGCGGGCAATATGTGCATCGGTAATGCCACGGGTAAGCCCAAATAAAGAGCCTCTCGCATGTTGGTTCCAGTGGGGAGCGCCAAGTCCTGCAAAAGCAGGCACCATATAAACGCCATTGGTATCCGGTACGCTGGCAGCCAGGGCTTCTACTTCCGATGAAGCGCGTATAATATGTAATCCATCGCGCAGCCATTGTACTACCGCGCCGGCAATAAATATACTTCCTTCCAGTGCGTACTCTACCTTGTTGTGCACCTTCCACGCTATTGTTGTCAACAGGTTATTGGTAGATACCACCGCTTTTGTGCCTGTATTCATCAGCATAAAGCAGCCGGTGCCATACGTATTCTTTACCATGCCCGGTTGGGTACACATTTGTCCAAAAAGTGCTGCCTGCTGGTCGCCGGCAATACCTGCGATGGGTATATTGGCATGTTTTACCACCGTTTCGGTTACCCCATAGATCTTGCTCGAAGGTTTTACTTCGGGTAAAATGCCGGCCGGGATATCAAACAGGCGCAACAGTTCTTCATCCCACTCACAGGTATGGATATTCAGCAACATCGTACGGGAAGCATTCGTAACATCGGTCACATGCAGCTTACCGCCGGTGAGCTTCCAGATCAGCCAGCTATCTACCGTGCCGAAGGCTAGTTTGCCGCGACTGGCTTTTTCACGGACGCCAGGTACATTATCCAATATCCATTTTAACTTGGTGGCAGAGAAATAGGCGTCAATAATCAATCCTGTTTTTTGTTGTACCAAAGCAGCATGGCCGGAAGCTTTGAGGTGATCACAAAACTCAGCCGTCCTGCGGTCCTGCCATACAATGGCATTATGCACAGGCTTGCCGGTCTCCCGGTCCCATACAATTGTTGTTTCACGTTGGTTGGTGATGCCAATGGCTGCCACCTGGTCGGTGGTAATACTTTTCTTGGCCATCACTTCGGCCAGCACACTGAACTGTGATGACCATATCTCTTCGGGGTCATGTTCTACCCAGCCGGGTTGGGGATACCATTGCTTAAACTCTTTCTGGGCTACGGTAACAATACTGCCGGCATGATCAAACAGGATAGCGCGGGAACTGGTAGTGCCCTGATCAAGGGCGAGAATATACTTATCAGACATGCAATCGGTTTGAAGGCAAAAGATAAGAAAATAAACCTTTGACAAAATCATTTTACAAACGCAATTATAAAAATATCGCTCATGTATTAACCATTCATAATAATTAAGAAACAGATTACAGGTAGTGTTGTAATTTTCTGCATGTAAAGTCTAAAAACACACCTTTTATGAGCTTTTCCTTTTTAAAAAACCGCAACCGTGGCTTACTGGTTGTGCCGGCTGTATTGCTGATCGGCACTGTGTGGGCTGCTGCGGAAAACCACCCCGGTCCTGTATCAGGAACGAATGAAATGCCTGCGGATACAACCCGTAAGGATACTGTGAAGTACACGGAATACAAAAGCCTTCCACTAAAACCGGAACGCAAAATTGCATTCACTACCAATGAGGGAACATGGATGTCGGTAGATGTAAGTCCCGATGGTCAATCGATTGCGTTCGACCTGATGGGCGATATTTATACGGTCCCCATTACCGGTGGCAAAGCAAAACCGCTGACCAAAGGACTGGCATTTGACACACATCCCCGCTATAGTCCGGATGGTAAAAAACTCCTTTTTACCTCCGACAGAAGTGGTGGTGAGAATATATGGTATATAGACTTTGAGAAAGAAGATACGGTGCAACTGACCAAAGACCGCGACCAGAACTTCCCCGGCGCCGCCTGGACTCCCGACGGCAATTATGTAATTGCTGCACGTGGCCGGCTGGACATTAAACTCTGGATGATGCATAAAGATGCAGGCAGTGGCGTGCAACTGATAGAAGCTACCGGTTTTAAAACCATTGATCCTGCAGTAAGCGCCGACGGCCGGTATATTTATTTCTCTTCCCGCAATGGCGCCTGGACCTATAATGCCCCGATGCCCCAATACCAGATCAGCGTATATGACCGGGAGGATGCACGTACTTCAACCATCACTTCCCGTTATGGATCGGCCTTTACGCCGGTATTGTCCAAAGACGGTAAATGGATCGTATACGGGTCGAGGTTTGAGGACAAGACCGGCCTCGTGATCCGCAACCTGGCCACCGGCGATGAAAGGTGGCTGGCTTACCCGGTACAGCGTGATGAGCAGGAATCCATGGCCACCATGGGTGTAATGCCGGGGATGGCTTTTACACCAGACAGTAAAGCCCTGGTGGCTTCCTATGGCGGCAAGATCTACCGCATCCCGGTAGATGGCGGCAAGCCCACTGAAATACCTTTTACGGCTGATATGGAACTGGAGCTGGGCCCAAGGCTTGATTTCAAGTACCCGGTATCTGATACTTCCCATGCATTGGCTACCCAGATACGGGATGCTGTTCCTTCTCCTGATGGAAAGAAACTGGCCTTTACCGTATTGAACCGTTTGTATGTAATGGATTGGCCCAATGGTACGCCCAAACGGTTAACCAACCATGAGTTCACAGAAGCAGAACCTGCCTGGTCGCCGGATGGTAATACGATTATTTTCACCACCTGGACACCCGAAGGCGGCAACCTGTTCAAAGTAAATGTGAATGGCAAAACCGCCGTACAGAAACTGACCAAAGAACCAGGCTTCTATTCTTCGGCTGTATTCAGTTTAAAAAATGACCGCATTGTTTTCATACGTGGTAAAATGCAACGGTACAGGGAGTCTATAGGCCCCGTAGCCAATGGTGGTGAAAATGAATTGTGCTGGATAGGGGTTAATGGCGGTGATATTACCGTGATAGAAAAAGCCAACTTCCGCAGCAATCCCCATTTTGTAAAAAATGAAGACCGCATCTACCTCAACCAGGGTGGCAGCCTTATCTCTATCCGCTGGGATGGAACAGATGAGAAAGTGCATGCCCGTGTTTCGGGCGTTACCACCTATGGTATCAGCAACCTGAAAGATGAAGCCCACCAGCATGAACTGAATGCTACAGAGTTTTGCCTGCTCACGGAAAAAGTTGCACAGGCCATGGAAGTGCAAACGCCCTCCAATGCGGCCCAGATCAATATATCACCCAATGGCGACCGTGCGCTGGCACAGGTGAACAATGATATCTATGTCATTACCATCCCCCGCACCGGCAAAACAGCTTCTATATCGGTGGCAGAAGCTTCCGCCTCGGCCTTTCCTGCCCGGAAGTTAACAGAGCTGGGCGGCGAGTTTGCTTCCTGGGAGGCAGACGGGAAAAAAGTACACTGGTCACTGGGCAATGCCCACTTTGTATATGATGTGGATAAAGCATTATTCCAGGAAGACAGTGTAAAGCAGGCAAAAAAAGCAGAAGCTAAAAGAAAAGCTGATTCCCTGGCCAAAGCGATCACTGCGGTGATTAAGATACAAACCGACACTACCAAAAAACTGGTAGACACGCTGGCAAAGAAAGTGGTAGAGAAGAAAGACGAATTTAAATACAAGCCACAGGAAGTAGCGATCAAAGTATACTTTGAAAAAGACTTCCCCAAATCGTCTGTATTGTTGAAAGGCGCCCGCATCATTACCATGAATGGCAATGAAGTCATAGAGAATGGCGATATCCTCATCGTAAACAACCGTATCAAAGCGGTGGGCAAAAGCGGCACCTTACAGGTTCCGGCCAATACAAAAGTGAGGGATGTGGCCGGGAAGACCATTGTGCCGGGCTTTATAGATACCCATGCGCACATGTGGCCGCAGTGGGGCATTCAGAAAAACCAGTGCTGGATCTATGCCGCCAACCTGGCCTATGGCGTTACGGCCACCCGCGATCCGCAAACCGCTACCACCGATGTACTTACTTATAGCGATATGGTAGATGCGGGTAAAATGGCAGGTCCGCGTGTATATTCCACCGGGCCCGGCGTTGGTTTCTGGATGTACAACATCCGTGATTCAGCACAGGCCAGCACCATCTTGCAGCAATACAGCAAATATTACCATACGAAGTACATTAAAATGTACCTCACCGGGCCGCGCCAGGTACGTCAATGGATCATCAAAGCAGCCAAAGACCAGGGCCTCATGCCTACCACGGAAGGCGGCCTGAACTATAAGCTGAATATGACGAACTTGCTCGATGGCTACCCCGGCCACGAGCATACGATCCCGGTATTCCCCTTATATAAAGATGTATACAAGGCCATCGCTGAATCGAAAATGGCAGTGACGCCCACCCTGCTGGTAGCTTATGGTGGCCCCTGGGCAGAGAACTATTTCTATGAAACAGAGATGCCTTACAATGATCCCAAACTGCAGTTCTTTACGCCCTATGATGAACTGGCGCCTAAAACACGCCGCCGCGGCGGTTGGTTCATGCCCGAAGAGCACATGTTTGTGAAGCATGCAAAATCAATGAAGTCCATGGTAGAGAGTGGTGCGCTGGCCGGTATAGGCAGCCACGGTCAGTTACAGGGTCTGGGATACCATTGGGAGTTATGGTCTATGCAAAGCGGTGGCATGACTACGCACGATGCCTTGAAAACGGCTACCATCCTGGGTGCCCAGGCATTGGGACTGGATGGCGATATTGGCAGTATTCAGGCCGGTAAACTGGCCGACCTGATCATTATGGACAAGAACCCCCTGGAAAACATCCGTAATACCAACACCATCAATATGGTAATGAAGAACGGCCGCTTGTATAACGGCAACACACTCGACGAAGTGTACCCCACCACGCGTAAGCTGGAACGTAGTGAATGGACATTTGAAAAACCGGCGAATACGACAGGAATTAAAGAGTAAGACGAACCTCGCAGCCAATGAGTTTATCCTGTAAAGGACCCTGTGTAAGCGGGGTCCTTTTTTCTTTTTATCTTGTACTAATCAATTCGTTTCTTCGTTGTAAGTTATTTCCCCTATATGAAGCGATTTTTACTATATGCGCAGTTGGCCCTGTTGCTCACAGCCCTGTACCCTTTAGCCCTTTCCGCACAGCAAAACAAAGACAAGAACAGCCTGTTATGGCGCATCTCAGGGAACGGATTGTCCAAGCCCTCCTGGTTATACGGCACCATTCACCTCGTGGATAAGCGGGTCTTTAATTTTGGCGATTCGCTCTATGCCGCACTCGAAGCCTGCGAAGGCTATGCCATGGAACTGGTGCCCGATTCTATGGCGACGTTCTATTTAAACGATACCAGGGATGGAAAAACGTTAAAACAGGTGGTGGACGCTAAAACTTTTGACCGTCTGAAAAAGAAGCTGAAGGAACAGTTTGACAAAAAACCGGAAGAAGTGACGGTGAAAGAGTTCAAGGCCTACTTTACCAAAAAAATAAACAACCCCAATAATAAAGATGCCATGCCTGTGATCATGGATGCGTGGTTCTATAGCGCGGCGCGTCGTCAGGGTAAATGGGTGGGTGGTATTGAGGATACAGAAGACCAAAGGGACATTGGCGGTAATCTCTCCTTCTCTTTTTACGTTAACGATTTTTTGAATGATCACCGCTCAAGTAAGCAGATGCTCGATCAGATGATCAATATCTATAAAGAGGAAGACCTGGAGGGGATTGAAATGATCGAAGAAGCTACAGGCAATGGGGCAGCCAATAATAGCATGCTGCGCCGTAACCGGAAAATGGCATTCCGTATGGACAGCCTGGCGCATATACGCAGTATGTTTTTTGCAGTAGGAGCAGGTCACCTGCCCGGCGATTCCGGTGTCATCAGCTACTTGCGCAGGAAAGGCTATACGGTGCAGCCGGTCAGCTCGTCCAAACGCATTCCTGCTGATACCTGGCACTTTCCTGTAAAAGAAGTGCCTTGGGTAACGGTGACAGCCAGTTCAGGCGCCTTCACCGTTCAGTTGCCTGGCGAGCCACAGGAAACAGGGCTGGTAGATGAGAGCATGGATATGAAAATATATGCTGACATCACCTCCAATATCGTTTACCTGGCAATGAGTGTTGACAAAAAGGACAACCTTGATATTGACAGCATGATGACCCAGGTGGTGAAGAACATGAACAAGAAGGCCCGTGTGGTGGAAAGCCATGATATAAAAAGAGACAGTGTGCGGGGAAAGGAGATCATTGCAAAGAGTGATGAGGCTGTTTTCCGCCTGCAGTGCTTTTACCGTCCACCAATGGCGTATGTAGCCCTCATAACTTCCCCCCTCGATACATTGGTAAGGTCGGCAGATGCAGAACGCTTTTTTAAATCGCTGGTCATGCATAAAAAAGTGAAGTCAGACTATATACCCTGGTCTACCTTTACCGGCGACCGCCACGCGTTTTCGTTGAAGTTCCCGGGAAGACCTGCTGTAAGAAAAGGACCGGGCGATGAGCGCACCATGATCTCAACCCTCTACAGCTCAATCGATACAAAAAACGACATTTTCTTCCAGTGCCTGGTGCAGGATATGAAAAAAGGTTTCTACCTCACCGGCGATACAACTGTGTTCCGACTTTACCTGAATGCGCTGGATAGTAATGAAGCCACCCATTTGCTGAGCAGGCGGATGGACACCCTGCAACAGTACCCGGCTATGTGGCTCGACTTTACGATGACGCGCGATGAAAATACTTACTACAATAAAGTATTGAGCCTGCACCGCGGCAACCGCCTTTATTTTATCATTGCAACCGCCGGTGACAGCCTGAAAGCCCGCCAGCATATCAACAATTATTTCTCTTCCTTCTCCTTCCTGCCGGCAAAAGAAGGGAAATGGTCGCAGCAGGAAGCGCCTGATAACAGCTTTACCACTTGGGCGGCCAGTGCTGTTACCCGCTATGTAGGTCCGGTTGATGAGGAGGAGGAAAACGACAACAGCAAAGAGATATACTTCGAGATCTATGATTCCACAGCACCCTGTACCTATTATGTTAGTAAATCTCCTTACCCCCGTAATTTTTGGGCGGAAAGCGATACGACACTATTGCGGCGCACCGTTGATGATTATGTGGGGTATAGTGACAGCCTGCTGAGCTATACTCCGGTAGCCAATGGCCATCATCGTGGGGTGGAAGTGGTGATCAGGCTGGCCGATAACCACAATGTAAAAAAAGCGCGGCTATTGATCGTAGGTGATACGTTATTCACGATCTATGGTATTGTACCGCCGGCGGTGTTGGCGCTTGATAACAGCCGCCGGCTGTTTACCGGCTTCCGGGTGAATCATACCACACCTCCTACCATCTTTACCAATAAAGCTGCCGCCTTGCTGCAAGCCTTGCAATCGCCGGATTCGGTAGTATTTCAAGAGGCTAAGGCAACATTGAAACTGGTAAATTTTACCAAAGCCGATCTGCCCTTGCTGCACAAAGCGATGCTGGAATGGTACCGGGACTCGGCAGAATACAATGCTGTCAACGGAACGCTTTTCGACTATATAACCATCCTGCGGGATGAAAGTACGCTTACAGTTGTGCAAGAAGTATGGGATAAGCTGCCGGCAGGTAAGGAAAAACTGCGTTACAACCTGCTGGGTTTATTGGGGAGGTATAGAACGGCTGCTTCGGTTTCACTGGCAAAAGACCTGTTATTACGTCATATCCCGCGGGAAGGAAACGCCTGGGAGCTGTTTAGTTCCTTAGAGGATACGCTCGAATTGCTGAAGCCCATTTTCCCTGAATTGCTGCCTTTGCTGAAGGATTCCCTGGCTGCTCCGGAAATAATTACCCTTGCAGCGCGAATGCTGGACAGTAACTACGTAGATGTAAAACTTATAGCCAACTATAAAGGTGAATTGTATCAAATGACTGCCCATGCTTTAAAAATGATACAACAGGTGGAGAACTACAGTTTGTATACCAACTTTGCGCTCATCAGGGTATTGGCCAGATTGAAGGAGCCGGTGGCGAACCAGTGGGTACGTAAATTCCTGCTGCAAGCCAATCTTTCCCTGAAGCAGGTTGCCGTTATCGCCTTATTGGAACATGGCCAGCCGGTAGCGGCAGCGGAACTGCTGAAGCTGGCGGCCGATAACGAACAACGTATTGGCCTGTATGAAGACCTGGTCAAAATTAAAAAAGAAGCATTGTTTCCCAGGCAGTACCTCACAGAGCAGGCTTTTGGGCAAAGCGAACTGCATGATTATGCCTCGGAGGATAATGAAGTGAAGAAAATAACCTTTATTGGCGAACGGGTGGCCCTCTATAAAGGCGTTCGTAAGAAATTCTTTCTCTACAAGGTTGATATGTCGTATGATGATGAAAAGATCATTCATCTCGGCATAGCCGGTCCTTATGGATTAAAACCTGCCAAACCGGTCACAGAAACAAAAGCAACCGGTATCTATTGGGAGCAGGAATACAACCCCGCCAAAATAGATACTTATTTGAAAGCTTACCTGAAAGAACAGGAGCAATATGAAGAGCAATAATAAGCTTGCAGTGTCAGCTTGTCGAAGGGTGGGTCGCCCCTAAGGGCGGCTAACCCTGGTCTAAAGGAGCCTGTCGAAGGCCCTTGCTAAGCAGTGAACATTCCCCCAACGAAAAAGGCCTCCCCCACGGAAGGCCTTTTTTTAATATTGTATGCACCTTTAGAATGCCAACCTGAAACTAAAGAATACCCCAAAACGTTTCACCTTTTCAACAGGCAGGGGCCTTGGCGCCAGGCGCCACACAAAATCAACCCGGAACAGCTTGAAAATATTGTCTACGCCTGTGCCTACTTCCACATAGGTTTTCCCGTTGAGTGATTCAAACTTATAATCTGACCCTGCGGGCATATTATACGCGGCATTTTCTTCGCTGAGGCTGCCTACCAGGGCTTTAGCGGTCCAGAACTGGCGGAACTTTAACTTCCTCGTCAGCGGGATAAAGCGGAACAGGCCATTGCCGAAATTATGCTCTATGTTGATCCCCGCGTACCGGTCATGCAGGTACTCATAGCGGTTCATCAGGTTGAAGGCATACTTATTATAATAATAGATCTCATTACCGGGCGCTACATCCAGCATCATATAAGGAATAGTGCCCCAGGTACGGCCCGCAAACACATTATAATAAAGGGTGCCGAAGGGCGGTATCTTGGAATAATCCGAAATGCTGGCACTCAGCTTATGGTAATCATATTTACCATCCAATACACCGCTTAAACCTCTTGTATAGCGTATTTCAGCAATAGGATAATCACTGCCCAGGCTATAACGGTTAAAAGTGCTTTCCAGGAACTTCTCCAGGTAAGCATAGCGGATGCGGATAGAGGCTTCCGTTGTGCGGATGGATGAATCCCCCTTATCATCTACAAAAAACTTCTTGTAAGGTATATTACGCACCGGGTCAAAATTCTTATGCGAACCGCTGAGGGTAACGGAGAAGCCTGACTTGGTGGAGCCGAAAAGATCAACCTTGGTTTCATCCATCATCAGGAACTTGATGGGCACGCCATTCTTGCGGATGGCAAGGGCAAAAATGTTATCCTGGCTGATCTCATCATAATATTGCTGGCCGCGGTCAAAGTCGTGCCGGTGCAGGATGGAGATATAGGTACGCGGATTCTTATTGATCAGGTACATGGCATCCATCTGGTACTTGAACTCCTGATCCTTGAAACCGTAGGCAAGATATCCGTGAAACAGGAATTTCTTGCTGAAATGGCGGTTGGTAGCCAGGTCAAAACGGGTCCTGAACCCTTCCTGTACGTTGGCCGTGGCCCAGTTGAACCAGGGACCGATCTCATAATTGCCAATATTCAAATACCCGGTGGCTAAGAAATTGAGCGTGCGCGTAACTCTTTTGAAAGCCGGCATCTTCAGCAGGGTGTCAATCGTTTGGTAGATGGCCTTTTCACTTTTATTGAGCTCTTCATGGCGCGACTCTACCCAGAAGGAATCGGGCGCCTGCTGGGCGGTTGGCGGTAATATCGTCTCTTCAATCAGCTTATTCTTGCCGAGCTCATCAATGACCGACTGGTCATTGACCACGATGTTTTTATAGGTCGTGCTTTTCCTGCCAATGGCCGAAAGGGTTTTTTCGCCGGTCAGCGACATATCCACCACGAACTTATCACGCGTGAGGAACCAGGTGGTATCATTGATCAGGGTAAACTCCTGTATCAGGCTCAGTTTGTCTACAAAATTGATATTGGCATCCTTGGAAAGCCGGAGGTTCATCTTCTGGATCGCCCAGGTGGTATCATGGGCCCAGCAATCGCCTTCAAAAGTATTTTCGCCTTGGCGTTTAGGGGTAAATGACATATGTATCAGGCGGCGGCCATTTACATACTGGGTATCCAGCACCCGGTAACGGTAATAATTATCACCGTTATCACTGATGGGACTTACAAACAGCTTATCGAATACCGGGATGAAATTGCTGTAAAAATTAATATTCTGGTCCATGCCGCCCAGGAAACGGGAAACACTCTCATTGTTTATACCCATCGTTTTTATACCCTTGAATACCTCCCGCCGTTTACGGGGTGATTTCTGGTAATAATAATCTGAGATGGCCTCCGTAAGGTACACTGGCAGGAAAGTCTTGCCTTCTTCGGTCGTATCAATATTGTTCAGTACGAAATTGAACCGCTTGATAAAAGGCAGGTTTTGCCATTTCTCCTTCTTGATATTCTTGATATCTACTTCCAGTTTATTGTACAGCTCATAGGAGAAATTACTAAACCGGTAGCGGTCATTGCGGGCCTTATGGCGTACAATGCGCTTCCACATCAGCAGGCCACGGTCAATCTTTTGCCGCACCACTACTTCGGAAGTGAATTTCCCCCTTTCCAGCAGGATGGTAATATCTATGACATTGTTTTGGGCCTTTTTGGCCAGGTTGGAGTCAATGGCCAGGAAAAAGTCCTGGTAGCCTACATATGTAATCTTGATGGTATCGGTAGGCCATTGGTCAAAACGGAAGGTAAATGCACCGGCGGAGTCGCTGAGTTTTCCGGTTCCGGCCACCTGGAATTGCATAGAGGCAAAAGGAATACGTTCATCACTGTGGGCATCCTTAATAATACCCCGCAGGATTTTGGTTTGTCCTTGTGCAGTTTGAAGTAGCAATAAAAAGAAACAAAGCCTGGCTATACTAAATAAAATTTGCTTCACGGGCGCGATTTGAACTAATATGACCAAAAATACGATTAAGACCCCTATTCGGTATTGTTAAAAACACCAAAATATCAGGTATATAACGTCAAAAGTTTGCAAATATGAAAAAATTACCCCTACTTTGTATTACAAAGCGCTTTATATGGATAGCCAACACCAACCATTAGAAACCTTGCAGGACATTAAACGCATGATGGAGCGTTCGTCCCGTTTTATTTCCCTGAGTGGATGGAGTGGTATCTCGGCAGGGATTTGCGCCTTAATGGGAGCCTGGGCAGCTTACCTGCGACTTAAGGGTTTCCTGGTATACCATTCCGGGCGTACACACCAGGGAATATATGCAGAAGAATCTGCTTCGTACAACTTGTTCATAGACCTTATGATCATTGCCGCCATTACCTTTGCGGCGGCCCTTATATCAGCTTTTTTCTTTACGTATATACGTACCAGGCGTAATGGGGTGCCTATGTGGGACCGTACCGTGCAACGGTTGGCCTGGAATACCATATTGCCGATGGCGGTGGGTGGTATCGTCATCCTGCGGGCACTGGAGTTGGGTTACTATGAAATGGTGGCGCCCGGCTGCCTTATATTCTATGGCCTGGCGCTGGTCAATGCTTCCAAGTATACGCTGGGTGAAGTGCGGTACCTGGGTTATGGGCAAATCATATTGGGTATACTTAATCTCTGGATAATTAATGAGGGATTGTATTTTTGGGCCGCCGGTTTTGGCATATTGCACATCGTCTATGGCGCTGTAATGTGGTGGAAATATGAAAGGTGAGTAGTGAGTGGTCAGTGGTGAGTACCCCTATCGAAGCAAACGGCTCACAGCTCGTAGCTCGCCGTTCATAGCTTAAAATTATTTGTGATGTATGAAGAACCCGATTGAAAATCTGAATAAAATATTTGACAGCCGCATACGCCTGGGGGTCATGAGCATCCTCATGGTGAATGAGGAGGTGAGCTTTAATGACCTTAAGCAAATGATGGAAGTGACCGACGGCAACCTGGCATCGCACATTGTAAACCTGGAAGAGAACGGTTTTATCAAGGTACACAAAGGGTTCATAGGCCGTAAAACCAATACAACCTATTCAATTACAAAGGCCGGTGAAAAAGCTTTTAAGGAACATATTGAAGCATTGGAGAATATGATCAAGGGAGTACGGTAATATTTTTTTTGCCCTTGCACTTTGAAATGCAAAGCACTTTTTAAACCTATACAATATGAAATTCGCTTTAGCCTTCAAAATCTGGATCATAGCTGTTGCTATCAACACATTAGGGGGAACCATCATGTTGACCGCCTTTGATGGAATGACAGATATGGCCCCACTAATCTTTTTTTATGGCCTGCTCTTCGGCGTACCCGTTTCAATTCCTGCACTGGTAGTTATGTATGCAATGATTGATTATTATGTAACCTCGGAAACTAAGCACATGGTACTTTTCCGGGCAGCATTGATCACTGCCTTAATCATGTCGGTAGTAGCATGGATATTATTTACGGCGTTCTTTTCCAGGGGCAGCTATGGAGATCTCCATTTCTTATGGCTCGCCATCTTTTCAGGTGTCAGCGCTACGTCTACCCAATACCGGTCTTTTAAACGTATAGTGGAGCGCGAAGAATCTTTTGAAACCATACAGCCATGAAAATAAAAATGATCTTACCGGCGCTTACAGAGGCTAAAAGCCCTTACTGGCGGCCCATCAAATACTCCCTGTTCCCTCCTTTGGGATTGGCCACCCTGGCGGCCTACTGCTCACCGGAGGATGACATAACATTACAGGATGAGCATGTGGAAACGCTCAATATAGAAGATGAGCCCGACCTTGTCATCATCCAGGTATACATCACCAATGCTTTCCGGGCCTACGGCATAGCCGATCATTACCGGGCCAAAGGATGCTATGTGTGCCTGGGTGGTCTGCACGTGAGCTCCCTCCCCGATGAAGCAATGCCCCATGCCGATAGTATCTTCATCGGGCCGGGCGAAGATACCTTTCCGCAATTCCTGCAGGACTTCAAAGAAAAACGGGCACAGAAGATCTATACCAATAAACAACGCAGCATTGAAACCATACCGCCCGTACGGCGCGACCTGATCAAACGTAACCTGTACCTCGTACCCAATTCAATTGTGGTATCAAGAGGCTGCCCGCATCATTGCGACTTTTGCTATAAAGATGCTTTTTTCGAAGGCGGTAAATCCTTCTATACACAACGGGTAGATGCTGCACTGGCAGAAATAGAACGCTTGCCCGGCCGCCACCTGTACTTCCTCGACGATCATTTACTGGGCAATAAGAAATTTTCCGGGGCATTGTTTGAAGGCATGCGCGGCATGAATCGCGTATTCCAGGGCGCTTCTACCATAGATGCGATCCTGCGGGGCGATCTCATTGAACAGGCTGCGCGGGCAGGCATGCGCAGTGTATTTGTCGGCTTTGAAACCCTGAGTGAAGCCAACCTTACACAAAGCAATAAAAAGCAGAACATGGGCAAGGATTACCGGCAGGCCATCCAGCGCCTGCACGACCTGGGGATCATGATCAACGGAAGCTTTGTATTCGGCCTGGATGAGGACAGGAAAGATGTTTTTAAGAAAACAGTAGACTGGGCTGTATCCAGTGGCCTTACCACAGCCACTTTCCATGTGCTTACCCCTTATCCCGGTACCCGTTTATTCAAAGATATGCAGCAGGCCGGTCGCATATTGCACCACAACTGGGACCTCTATGATACCAGGCAGGTCGTGTACAAAACGGTGGGCCTTTCAGCAGAAGAACTGAAGGAGGGTTATGACTGGGCCTACCGTTCCTTTTATTCCTGGAGTAACATCTTTAAGGCAAGCGTGCAACATGATAACCTGCGCCACATCATCAAACACTTTGCGTATGCCGGCGGATGGAAAAAGTTTGAACCCCTGTGGAACTTCATCATTAAAACAAAAGGACTGAACAAGATGCTGCCGTTGCTGGAAAGTATTTTATCAAAGGTTAACAAAAAACAGGATCAACCCATGACGCCTTTCCCGGCCATTGCCTGATCTCCCTCCAACAAAAATCAACCGTATGAACAAAAAAATTTCACAAGGAATATTGGTCATTGCCGGAGGCATTTTATTCAGCCTCGTTTTCTGGCAGGAAAAACTGGGCATCAACACCGTATTGTTTGATGCATTTATACTGGCAGCCCTTTTCTACTTATACGCCAATGCCAGGCAAAACGCTGTGGTGAGGTGGCTCGTGATTGGCCATCTCACCTGCCTGGTTATGATCGTACTGCACAACACGCTGCTGAGCAAGATCGCCTTTTCCATTACCCTATTGCTGATAGCAGGCTTTGCAGAGTATACGCACCGGTCGGCCTGGTTTGCCGGCGGTTCTGTATTACTCAATATCATCTTCTGCGTGGCTTCCTTTGCCGATCAGTTCAAACGGAAGCCGGGCACAAAGCGGAAGCGCACCGGCCTGTCAAAGTTCATCCGTTTTGCCATCTTCCCGGTATTGCTGCTGGCCTTGTTTTTTATCATTTACCTTTCTGCCAACAGTGTTTTCCAGGCAATGGCAGCCCGCTTTGAGCTGTATATAGGCCGCTTCTTCTTCTCCTTCTTTAATGTATTCTCGCCGCAACGGTTGTTGTTCCTGTTCTTTGGGGTGTATGTCACGGGTAGCCTGCTCATGCGCAGCCGCGTAAATTACTTTACCCATAAAGAAAGCGCCTGCCAGGATGAGCTGCAACGTTCCCGTATATCCTGGAAGCAACGGATCCAAATGCCCGGCTGGCAGTTTACTGAAACCATCATGGGCCGTTTGGCCCGCGGCATGATGGCCCTGAAAAATGAAAATACCACCGGCATCATCAGCCTGTTATTACTAAATACATTGTTACTGGCCATCAATATCATTGATGTGAGCTACCTCTGGATCAACTTTGATTACATGGGCGATGTATTCCTGTACAAAATGGTGCATGAGGGCACGGAACTGCTCATCGTATCTATTGTACTGGCCATGCTGGTGGTATTGTTCTTCTTCAAGGGTAACCTTAACTTCTACCGCAGGAATAAATGGCTGAAATATGGCGCCTATGCCTGGATATGGCAGAACTGCATACTGGTCATCTCCGTATTGCTGCGCGACTATTATTACATAGCCCGCTATGGACTGGCCTATAAAAGGATTGGTGTATTGTTCTTCCTGCTCATGGTGCTCATCGGTCTCACTACAGTATTCATTAAAATATGGCAGCGGAGAACCTCCTATTTCCTGTTCCGGGTGAATGCCTGGGCTGGGGTAATATTGCTGGTATTAGCTTCCACCATTCACTGGGATGAATTCATTGCCGGCTACAACCTGCAACGGAAGGACCGGGTGCCACTGGATGCAGAGTTTTTACTCACCTTATCCGATAAAACCCTGCCCTTGCTGGAAGCCAACCTCGAAGCCTTTAAAAAGCGGCAGGCTGAAATACCGAAGGAACTATCCGACTCCCGCAGCGGATCTGATTCCTGGAGCCGGGACAATACCTGCGACACCTGTTTTGTGGAGCAAATACGGGCACGGAAAGATCGCTTCCTGCAGCAGCAATCTCACCGTACCTGGCTTTCCTGGAACTATGCCGATGCGTATACTGCGCAGTATTTCCGTAACCATCCTGTTAGTCATTAATCTGTAAGGGTATGTCACATAGCATTGACTGGAACAACAATTGCAGCATTACTACTGACCAATAAAACCATTGATATGAAACCAGGATCTTTTTCTATTCGCGCAAGGGCCAGAAGCTTTCGCTTTGCCTGGCAGGGTATCGTTGCTTTCCTGCAACGGGAGCACAATGCCTGGCTGCATTTTATGGCTACGGTGTGTGTGATCACACTGGCCAGCCTCACAGGACTTGACAAAACAGAATTGCTGGCCCTGGTATTTGCCATCGGCTTTGTATGGGTAGCCGAAATGTTCAATACCTGTATTGAACACATCATGGACTTTGTGTCTGCCGAAAAGCATCCGGACATCAAATTTATCAAAGACCTGTCGGCAGCCGCTGTATTGATCGCCGCTATTACCGCTTTGGTTACCGGTTGCATCATATTCATTCCTAAACTTTTCGCATGAAAAATATTGTGAAGCCTTTATGGCAGTATCGGATGGTCTTTCTGCGCAGCGAGGTAGACCGCATTATGACCTTATCCATGTTATTCAGTGCCGGGATGGTATTGGTGAGGTTCCTGTATACCGGTGAGCGCGATTTCCTTTTTATGATCTGGAACCTCTTCCTGGCTTACATTCCTTATTGCATATCGGGATGGTTGCAGCGTACGCCTTCCTGGGCCGGATACCGGTTGAAATTTGGCCTTGCTTCCATCGTATGGATACTGTTTATTCCCAACAGTTTTTATATCCTCACTGATCTGTTTCACCTGGGTTGGCATTACGGTGTACCGCTGTGGTACGACCTGGCGCTGATCATTTCCTTTGCCTGGAATGGCTTATTGCTGGGCATTCTTTCCGTGCGGCAGATGGAAAAAATAGTACAGCTCTACCTGCCGGGTAAAACAGCCTGGTTATTCCTCTATCCCGTGATGATGCTCAATGCGCTCGGTGTATACATCGGGCGTTACCTGCGGTTCAATAGCTGGGACGTGATCACCAATCCTTTTGGCCTTATAACAGATATTGCCCAACTGGTAGCGCATCCCCTGCAATACAGGGAGGCCTGGGCCATGGTCATCTGCTTTTCTGCCTTGATGATCCTGGTATATACCACGCTAAGAAAAGTGAGTAGAATGATCTGGTAAGGACGGTTTCTTCAAATATGCCCGTTATACCCTTCCATCAATAACGGTTGGTTTAAGTTGGATAAAGGCGTCGCATTCCTGCGATGCCTTTTTTAATCCAATAAAAAAGCGGATCTCCTGGAAAGAGACCCGCCTTGTGTATCAGGAATAAGATAAATTAGAAATCCACACCCATCGCAAAATGCAATACCGGCTTGCCTTTAAAGAAGCCATTCATTTCCCAGCCGGAATCCAGGCGGAGGAAATAGCCGAGCAGCATGCTGCGAACGCCAAATCCATAACCACCGGCAAAGGGACCAATACCGCCGGCTTTGATCCTTACCGTAATAACTGGGTCAGGAACAGGGTCTCCATTGGCGTCACGGGGAACATACATCTGTTGCGGGCGTTCAATATTCTTCACCTCGCCATTCCATACGCTACCCAGGTCAAAGAACTGTACCAACTGGAAGTTGCGTATGAAGGCATTATTGATAGGCCGGTTAATAAGTGTACTGAAGATCGGGAACCGGAATTCACTATTAAGGATAACAGCATTGTTGCCATTGGAAAGGTTCTGCCGGAAGCCACGCAAATTCACTGCCAGTGACTGGTAAGCATAATCATTGGAAGGATCGGGCTTCGGCTCCTGGTTGTATTTGGGGAACATCCAGCCATCCACACCACCCAGGTAATAGATCACTTTCTGGTTGCCCCAGGAGAAATCACCCGCTGCACGGCCGGCCCAGATGAAATTGCGGAAAATAGAATGGTAGTAACGGCCATCAAAACCTACATTGAACATCATGCGGCCGGGTTTTACCAAACCGGGATTGGGCTTGCTGATCTGCGCATTGATATCGGCATATATCTTATAACGCAGGCCATTCCAGATATTCATGGCCTTGGAAACAACATTGTCATGCACCCACTCTATACGGGTTACAGCCCAGGTTTGCTTATTGAGGTCTGGCGCCTTGAGGGTGATCGTATCAAACTGGGTACCACGCACCGTTACACGGTCCAGGCGGATACCGGCAGAAATACGGATGCTGCGCACCTTATCCAGGGGGTATTTGATAATACCCTGGTAGAGGTTGCTGTATGATTTAGCCTCATACACCTGATCGACAGTGCCGGATTGATATTGCACCCCGCCGATCTCCGTTTTACGGTAATAAACCAGTGAATAATCCATGCGGTGTTTCAGGTAATCAACCCGGGCAAACCACTCGCCGCCGCCATCAAAGAGTGATTGGTTAACAGGCGTGAAAATAGAAGTGCCTCCGTTACCCACGCTTACACCACTGCCACCGCCACTGATGAGCGGCAGGCGGATAGCGCCTGTAAACCGGATATCTTCAAACAGATCAAATACGGAAGCTTTCAGCATGCCATTGAAGGCGCCGCCACTCTGTAACTGGATAGGCAGGGCGCCGGTATAAGGCTGATAACGGGTGATCAGTACATCATTATTAAAACCGCCGGAGAAATTATCCATCGAGAATTTCAACCGGTAGGGGAACATCCTGGCTTTTTGCAGTGCGCCCTCTTTTTGTACTACCGGCTGCTGGAATGGATCAATAATAGCGGCTGCCGCCTTGGTAGTATCGGGCTTTTCGGGCTCAAACCCGGTTTCAAAAGCATCTGCTTTCTTTTTGGTAGTCGTATCTCCGGGAATGATCGTTTGCATATCACGACCGGTAGACAGCTTATCGGCGGCAATGGTCCTGCGCCGGTAATCCGTAGGTTTGGGATTCACATTCCGGCGCTGTAATGCATTTTGGTCTACCCGCAGGCGGTACACCATCTTCAGATTGCCTTCCTGCCTTACCTCACTCACCTGCCCCTGATCGCCGGCCGCTTTGGTTTCCACCAAACCACTCTGGTAATTGGTAATGGGGAATACAAAGGAAGAGTCGTTGGTAACGGAATAGGCAAACACAGAATCCGGCGCCGGCTTACCCCAGCTTTTCAGGGTAGAGTCCAGTTCCTCATCACTGGGGTTGCGCAATACCTGGTCACCGACAATATAAACACTGTCAAGACCAGCCCTCCGGGTGGTAAAGAAACCGGCAAAGCGGTTGGCAATACCTGTTTCATCACTCACGAAAGTAAAGTGGGAAGTATTGTATTGTACCGGGTAGCGCGCATTACCATACTTCATTTTGCTGAGTTGGGTAATTTGCCGGAACTCACTCTTATTATAAATATCAGTCAGGAAAATATTATAGCGGTTGGTGGCTACGCCTGTATCGCGTCCAAGCGCGGTGGCATTGGGGCGGTTGGAGGCAAAAATGATCCCTGTTTTATTGGGGAAAGCTACGAAAGAGGCATCCAGGTCGGCATAGGAATCATTGGTCACCTGCTCATAACTGTCATTATCAATCTTATAAATAAAAATGTCTGACTGCCCTTTGCGTACAGCACTCATCAGGATCCTATTAGCATCCAGCATGAAGCCGGCGTTCTGGATCTGTTCAAAATGGGTAAGGTCTTGTTTTACCGGTTTATAATGTTTGACCAGATCATACACAAACAGTTTGGTTTTGCCCGCTTCCCAATAGATCACGCCCAGGCGTGTGCCCTTGCCATCCCAGAACAACAGGGGATAATTGGGGTTGATCTCATTTTCTGCAGAACGTACGCCATTCTTCAGCAATACCCGCCGGTCTACAAAATTCTCATACAACACCACCTGGTTTTGTCCTTTTACAAACTCCACCACAGCGTAGGTTTGGCTGCGGGGCGCAGGATTGGGGGTGAAACGGATGAAATTACGGTTGTGTTTTACCTCTTCGGTCAATATCATATTGCCTTTGGGGGCATTGCGCCGGCCGGTAATATCCTTATAATATTTTTCAGCAGTTTGCTCCATGAAATCACGCAGCACATCCTTAAACTTCTTTTTACAAATGCGTTGGGAGGCGCTATTGAGGTTGCGGTATACACGGGCGAGGTAGAGAAAATAAGTAACATTTTCCCTTTTATACTTTTCGGCAATATAATACCAGAAGGCATGGCCCGCCAGCAGGGGCTTTTCAAAAGCAAACTGGTAAAAATTCTTATACTCAGCCGATAACAGGGCCGATTTCAACTGGTCGTCCAGTTCGGTATTCCAGTCTTCTGCCACATAATCCACATAGCCGTCTACCAGCCATTTGGGAAGGTCCAGCAGGGCCTGGTTGGCGGCAAACTCGCCCAGGTCGTCACCAAACAAAATATTGTCCACCAAAATGCGGGCAATACCCTGGCGCACCTGCCGGCGAAGGTCGGCATGATCGCCATTGAAAAAAATGATCATCTTATTATTCACCAGCTTGGTGATGCCGCCGGTAGTTTGCCAATCGAGGTTGAGGCCGATATTGGATTGTTCCAGCTCATTAAAATTGTTATAAATAACAATATTGGCCCGGCGCTGGAGGCCATATTCCACAAACTGTTCTATGCCGGGCAGCTCTTCTTCGGCAATCTGGAGCACATAATTGGCGATCGTTTGGCCATTTTCATAAAAGTAGGTGTTGAAATTGGTGGACTGATAATATTGCCATTTGAACTTACGGAACTGGACCCGGTTCTTACCAAACTCTACTGTATTCACCTGAGCACTCACATCCATTTGCAAAAGCAATGCGGAAACTAAAACACTAAAAAATACTTTTGCGGATGGCTTAATCTGTTGAAATTGCATAGCCTGTCATTAATGTTTTAAAGTTAAAACAAACCCTGTTACCGGGACAAAAAAATTCAATCGCAGCCGTATATGCTAACAGTAAAAGAGTTTGCCTTCAGCCCTCTCCAGGAAAACACCTATGTAATTTATAATGAACAGGGCGTCTGTTGCATCGTTGATCCCGGCTGTTACTTTGGTAATGAACGCAATGAATTAAAAGAATTCATCTGGGAAACGCACCTTACCCCTAAATATTTGTTAAATACACACTGTCACCTCGATCATGTTTTTGGTAATAAGTTCGTCCATGATACCTGGGGATTAACCTTACACCTGCACGAAAAAGAAAAAGTGATACTGGATTATGGCCCTACGTTCGGACAGAACTGGGGGTTGCCCTTTGACAATTACCAGGGCGACCTCATCTATTTACGTGAAAACGATGTCATCCGGTTGGGTGACGACCAGTTCGTGGTGCTTTTTACACCGGGCCATTCTCCGGGGCATATCAGCTTCTACTGCCCGGAGCAACATTTCGTGGTGAGCGGGGACGTTCTGTTCCACCGCAGCATTGGCCGTACCGACCTGCCGGGCGGCGATTTTGATACCCTGGCCGCCAGCATCCGGAACCAGTTATATACCCTGCCCGATGAAACGGTGGTGTACTGCGGCCACGGCCCCGAAACAACCATTGGAGCCGAAAAGAGGGATAATCCGTTCGTAAAAGCGTAAAAAATGGAGCTATACATATTTGTAATAATAAAATATGTCAATAGCTACAGAGAACTTACAGAGAATATTCAGAGAACCTTCAGAGAACATAAGGAGAATGCCATCCTGGGATCATGTAGGGATTATCCGGGGATTATCTACGGGTTACCCGACCCTTCGGGCATGTATATAGCACCCGGTTATACACTTGCGCAAGTTCATTTCTGGTAGGGTTGGCTACCTGTTCACTGCCCTATTCTGCCGCCTTGGTTCGTGTCCCCACGAACCAGTTTACGCAAAATACTTCCCGATAAAAGGCATCTTCTGCATCTCCCTTTTCTCCACTTTCACGATCAGCAAGGTAAAAAGGCCCAGGAAAAGCAGGGAACTGCCATAATAAACATAGGGAAAGTAAGCCGCTTTGGCGGGGATGTTCCGGGTGATCAGGAACTCATGGATCACATACAGGAGGGTTACAATGACCAGGTAAGTGATCAGCTTTTTCTTCGCATAGGGGATGGGATAATGCTTTTGCCCCTGCACATAGCTCACCACCATCATGAAAGCATAACACACGAAAGTAGCCCAGGCCGCACCGGTATAGTGAAACTCGGGTATCAGCGCAATGTTCAGGACAATGGTAATAATAGCCCCGCCAATGGTTACATAGGCCCCCATCATATTCTTGTTGGTGAGCTTATACCAGATAGACAGGTTATAATAAATACCCAGGAAAATACTGCCCATGGCCAGGATGGGCACAATATGGATGCCTTTTGCGTACTCCGGGTGTTTGGAAGCGATCAGTCCCTTCCAGGACTCCAGGAACAGGGATATCACCAGGAACATGAAACAGCAGGCAATGGTAAACAGCTTCGTGACCCGGGCGTACATTTTCTGCGCCCCCTCGCTCCGGGATTGGTTAAAAAAGAAAGGCTCTGCCGCCATACGGAAGATCTGTATAAATATCGTGATCAGTACGGCCAGCTTATAATTGGCGCCAAATACCCCCAGTTCAAACTCGGCCTGGGTAGCGCTTTCCGTCAGCACCTTGCGGTAAATCACCCGGCTCAGCATCTCATTGATCATACCACCAAAACCCACGATGATCAGCGGGTAGGAATAGTGCAGCACTTCTTTCCAAAGCCTGGTATCAAACTCAAACTTGAAGGAGGTAAATTCCTTATACAGCAATAGTAAGGTAACGCCGCTGGCGATCAGGTTGGCGATGATAAAATAGCCAATGCCAATGCGCGGATTGTATAGTAAGGCCAGCAAGGAATTTTCCCCCGCCTCATGCGCCGGCCGGGCCACATAGAAAAAGAACAATACAATGGCAATATTCAGCAATACGGAGAACACATTCACAAAAGCATACTTGCGCGGGCGTTCTTCCAGCCGCAGTTTGGCCAGCGGTATGGTATATAGGGTGTCAAAAAACACGATCCAGATCATCCAGGTCACAAACTCCGGGTACTTCTTCATTTCTATGAAGTCGGTCAGCGGGCCTTTAAAAGCAAGCAATAAGACGGTCAACAGGATAGTGCTGATCCAGATGGAAATGTTAAGGGTATTAAATAATTTTTGCCGGTCGTGGGTTTGCGCGAAACGAAAGAAGCTCGTTTCGAGTCCATATGTATAGACAACGGTCAGAAACGGTATAACGGCATAGATCTGCGTATAGGGATAGGAGCCATTGGGGTCAAATAACTGAAAACCCAGCAGGCTGACGCCGAAGTTGAGGAACCTGCTGACAATGCGGGGAATGCCATACCAGACTGTCTGACCTGCTAATTTCTTAATGCTCAACTATCGAAGAATTTTAGATTTCGGGTTCAAAATTAAGGGTTAGCATCGCAAAGTGGTCGTTAAACCGGAAAACAGTAATTTTTACAACCTATGTGCGACATATACTTAGTATAACGCCGGGTTTAAGCGTTTATGCTTTAATGTATCTTTATTATATCAAATAATCAAACTATGAAGAGAACTTTACCCTTGCTGCTCGTGCTTGCATTGATAGTAGGCAGCAGCCGTACGAATGCCCAGGTCATTGCCACAGAAGGCAAAGTAGAACACACAAAAGGAGACAAAGTAGCCGCTACCATTGAACTGCCTTACCCCGTAGAAGAAGTAGAAGCCGCCATTGCAGAGCATTTTTCCAAAAAAGGCGGCAAAAGCGATAAAAGCAAGGGCTTCCAGATCTTCCGCAGCATGAAACTAAGGGATGAAGATGTAGAGCTGAATGACCTCCATTTCAAAGTAGAACGCAAAAGCCGTAAGGAAAAGGATATTTCCATCGTATACCTGCTGGTAGGAAGACCCAGTGAAAATGTGGGTCTCCGTTCTTCAGTAGACCGGCATAAAATTGACGAGGCAAAACAATTCTTAAGCCAGTTAACCCCTTCCGTTGAGTCCCATCACCTCGAAAAACAGATCGGGGACCAGGAAGAAGTCATGAAAAAAGCTTCCAGAAAACAACTGGGGTTAATTGATGAGCAGAAGGAACTGGAAGAGAAGATAAAGAACCTGCAGCAAAAACTGGAGCAGAATAAGATCGATCAGCAAAAACAATCAGAAGAGCTCACCCGCCAGCAAGGTGTATTAGACGCCATGAAGGGCAGGAGGAAGAGCTAGGGTTTCGTAAACTCCGGGCATTCCAGCCTCAGATCACCTATTGTCAAAGGCTGCTTCACCAGGTTACAATAATGGTCGTCTCTCCTGTTGCCGTTATAATAGTGACAGTTATAACACATGCGTTGGGTGGAAATAATACCAGTTTGGTTCAGCCGGTAAATGAGATCGAAAACGGAGTAGAGCAAATACTCTTTCTGGTCTACAGATAAACTGTCTACCGCATGATCGAGCGGCATGGTAAAATTCTCTGTGGCCGCGGCCAGTTCCTGTCCTTTGCCGGTGAGCGAAAGAATAAAGCTGCGCGAGTCCTGCGGGTCAGTGATCCGCTGGATCAGTTGCTTTTGTTCCAGGGCTTTCACCGAATCGGAGATGGTGGCCTTGGTTACATTGAACTCCTTCGCCATGAAGGCCGCTTTCCGCTGGTGCGGGGCCGGATGGTATTTTATAAAGAGCAGTAATTGTAACTGGGTAGAACTGAGACCATGCCCCTGTGCCTGCGCCTGCAGCAATACCCGGAATACTTCCGAGATCTTTTCGAGGGAAGCAATGATCTTACTGTTAATGTTGATCAGGTGTTGTTCGGGATTAAATGATGACATAGCTGTTTAGGTATCTCCAAAGGGGTCCTTTGGACCGGGTTTGTATCCGTACCCTCCTTAAAATTCTCCGGCACGGACATAAGGATACGTCATTAATGTTGCTGTAAGTACAACCGCTTTGAACCATGCCTGGTGCATAGCTTCCACCTCTTCCGGCGTATGTCCTTTTTTTGCCAGCAGGGGTTTGATGGTTGCCGTAATAGGATATATGAATGTGATGATATAGCGATAGTGGACAAAAGGGGCGGCTTCTATTTCGTCTGTCTTATTCTTTTTGATCTTATGGTGCCGCAGGGCGATCTCGTACTGGTAGTTCAGCCAGGTTTGATCAAACGGACGATGGCAAATATCCTTCACCCATTGAACGAAGCGTTTCCGAACGGCTGTAAGATATTCCAGATTTGCCATATTATTCTTACTAAAATAAAATAACAGGTGCGGATGGCTGCCTACCAGCTCATACCAGATATCTATTACAGCCTCTGCCTGTTCGGTGAGTACATCGCCGGCCTTGCGCAGGTTTTCTTCATCGGCCGCGGTAAAAAGTACCGTGGCTTTAAGCAGTTCCAATTCCTGCAGGCTAACGGGCGAAACGGCCGTTTTTCCATAATCATACCCTTTGATTTCTGATGCTGTGGTGTCCATAGTTTCCGGTTGAGTGGTGTGTAATAAGGATCCCTAACCTCCCTACTTACGAAAACCACATTATCAAGGGATTAGGAAAATGAAAGTATTTTATTAAATGGACATTAAAAACAGCGCGGGGGATAGTTAATAGATTGAAAAGGAAGGATTAGCGGTTATTCTTCTTCACCTTCTACCTTGTTCAATCCCAGCTTGTCAATAGCAATAGCAGCGGCGATCTGGCTGGCGTCCTTCTTATTATAGGCTTTGCCTTCGGCCAGCAGGGCGCCGTCAACTACAGCGCCGATGGTGAAAAGGCGGCGGCCGCCTTCAATGCGTTCGTCGAGGGTTTCAAACTCCAGGTTTTTGCCATTCTTATTGGCCCAGCCGTACAGTTTATTCTTGTGGTTGATCTCCAGCGCTTCCAGGTCTTCCATATACAGGTGGGGGATGATGATGCATTCCAGCACCCATTTCTTGGTCTTTACAAAACCCTTGTCCAGGTAAATGGCGCCTACCACCGCTTCGAGGGTATTGCCAAAGATCTGGCTCATTTTAAGGGAGTTGTCAAACTTATTATAGAAGGTGATCTTCTTCAGTCCCATCTTAATGGCGATCTCATTCAGCTTATTGCGGTTCACCATCTTGCTCCGCATCTCAGTGAGGAAACCTTCTTCCTTATAGGGATATTTTTTGAAGAGGAAATCGGCTACAATGCCGCTCAGGATGGCATCTCCCAGGTATTCGAGGCGTTCATTATTTTCATCAGCGCTGTCCCTTACCGAGCGGTGTGTGAGTGCGGCCTGGTACAAAGCAGTCTTGCCGGGTGTGAAACCCAGCACATTCCGAAGATTTTTCTTGAAAGCAAGATTGCTTTCCTTACCAATAAAGCGGTCCAGGATTCCCACAATAGTTAAGCTACAATTTTTTTCAGTTAAGCCAAAAAATCAATACGGATAAAGGGCTTACGCGTTGGTACTAAGATACCAAACAACGAACAAGGTTAGTGAAAAATTATGCAGCGTACTCCGGTTAGTACTTTTTAACGATGACACAGGCATTGTGACCACCAAAGCCAAAGGTATTACTCAAGGCCGCCCGCACAATTCTTTTCTGGGGTTTTTCAAAGGTGAAATTCAGACGTGAATCCAGTTCCGGGTCGTCTGTGAAGTGGTTAATCGTAGGAGGTACTATATCATGCTGAACGCTCATAACGCAAGCGATCGCTTCTACTACACCGGCTGCCCCAAGGCAGTGACCAGTCATGGATTTCGTGGAACTGATATTGATATTATAAGCATGTTCACCAAAAACATCGGTAATGGCCTTTACTTCTGCAATATCGCCAAGCGGCGTAGAAGTGCCATGGGTATTGATATAATCAATGTCGCTGGGCTTCATGCCGGCATCATCCAGGGCTGAAAGCATCACGTTTTTGGCGCCCAGACCTTCGGGGTGGGGGGCCGTTACGTGGTGGGCATCGGCAGTAGCGCCGGCGCCGGCAATTTCAGCGTAGATCTTGGCGCCGCGGGCAAGGGCGTGCTCCAGTTCTTCCAGTATCAGTACGCCGGCAGCTTCACCCATGATGAAGCCATCCCGGTCCTTATCATAAGGGCGGCTGGCTGTTTTGGGATCATCATTCCGCTCGCTCATGGCTTTCATGGCGTTGAAACCACCTACACCAGCTTCGCTGATTACCGCTTCCGAACCGCCGGCCAGGATAATATCAGCCTTATTGAGGCGTATGAGGTTAAACGCTTCCATAATAGCATTGGTAGAAGAAGCGCAGGCGCTTACAACGGCGAAGTTGGGACCCCTGAATCCATGGCGCATCGAAATATGTCCGGCAGCGATATCCAGGATCATTTTGGGGATGAAGAAGGGATTGTACCGGGGGGTGCCATCTCCTTTAGCGAAGTTGATCACTTCTTCCTGAAAGGTGATGAGACCACCGATACCACTGGCGAAGACAACCCCGACACGGTCGGGATTGACTGTTTCTTTGCTGATGCCGGCATCAGCTACAGCCTGATCGCTGGAGGCGATGGCTATCTGCGTAAAACGGTCAAGCTTCCGGGCTTCCTTTCTATCGAGGTATTGTAATGGATCAAACCCCTTTAACTCACAGGCAAAGCGGGTTTTGAATTTTGACGCATCAAACAAGGTAATAAAATCCGCACCGGATACACCGTTAATAAGGCCATTCCAATACTCTTGTAAACTATTTCCCAAGGGAGTCAATGCGCCAATACCAGTTACAACAACACGTTTTAATTGCATAGGATTCTTGTCCGGAAGTTTTTTAAGTAACAAATCCGCCTTTCGGGCGTTCACCAGCTATCGAAGGGCGGATTTAATTTATTACACCTGAACCAGGGTCCAGATTACTTAGCATGCTCTTCTAAATAAGCGATAGCCTGACCAACAGTAGTGATGGTTTCAGCTTGCTCATCAGGAATGGAAATATTGAATTCTTTTTCAAACTCCATGATCAGTTCTACGGTGTCCAGTGAATCGGCACCTAAATCATTAGTGAAAGAAGCCTCATTGGTAACCTCTGCTTCTTCAACACCTAACTTATCAACTATGATCTTTTTTACTCTGGTTGCAATGTCTGACATTTTTGTAAAGTTTAGTTACGGCTGCAAAAATATAGATTTTGGCATAATGACAATAAATCACTGGTTTTTAATTATGCTGCAGATATTTTTTAGTTTCAATGATTTGTAGTACTATCCGGCATGAGTTCCCGTAAACTCAATGCCCCGCGGCCCCCTTAAAACCTGTTATCAGTTTATTTTTTAATATATGTAGTCTGCTGTTAAAGGGTAAATCCTTATATTGCAGCGACCGAAACACCACCCAAATACGCTTGCATGGCTCTTAAAATCATTGATCACGGCACCAAAGAATACCAGCAAATGGTTCAGTTGCGGAATGATATTCTGCGCAAACCATTGGGTCTTAGCTTTACCCCCGAAGAACTGGAAAAAGAGAAGGATGAGATACTGATCGGCGCCTTCGAAGAGGAAAAAATGCTGGGCTGCTGCATGCTCATCACCATAGATCCCGCTACCGTTCGGTTACGCCAGATGGCGGTATTAAACAATGTGCAGGGGAAAGGTATTGGCCGGGCCCTTATGCAGTTTGCCGAAAACATTGCCCGCGACCGCGGCTTCCGTAAGATCACCATGCATGCCCGGCAAACGGCCACCGGGTTCTATGAAAAACTGGGCTATGCCATCAACGGCGACCAGTTTGAAGAAGTTTCCATCCCTCATTATATAATGGAGAAGGTACTCTGATTGTCAGCTTGTCAAAGGGCGGCTCACCCTGGTCTAAAAAAGTTTGTCACGCTGTCGAAGGGCTTCCGTCTCTCTTGCTCCATAGGAGCAAAAGCTTTGTAGAAGAATTGTATGTCGTAACCCGCGGACCCGTTAGGGGACGCACCTGTTAGTTCATCCGGAATGTAAGCGCCGCAAAGTCCTGCACCGACAACTGTTCCGCCCGCTTATTAAAAATATCATCCTGCAGCACCTCCGCGCTGAACAGGCTTTTCACCGCATTGCGCAATGTTTTCCGGCGCTGGTTGAAAGCCGTTTTGACCAATACAAACAACGCCCGCTCACTTTTCATAGTTACCGGCGTGGTCAGTGGCAACAGGCGGATGACCGCACTTTTAACCTTGGGTGGTGGATTAAATGCTTTTTCGTCTACCTCAAACAGGTATTCCACTTTAAAAAAGGCCTGCACCAGCACGCTCGTTACCCCATACACTTTACTGCCCTCCCGGGCCGCCACCCGCTGGGCTACTTCCTTCTGGAACATGCCCGTCATGGATTCCAGGTTTTCCTTCCATTCCAGCAGCTTGAACAGGATCTGGGAAGATATATTATAGGGAAAATTGCCCACCACGGTAAACGGGCCTTCAAAAGGAGCGTCAATATCCAGGATGCTTTGGTGAATGATCTTTCCCTGCAGGGTGGGGTATTGCTGCAGGAGCCAGGCTACCTTTTCATCATCCAGCTCCACACACTTGAAATCAATATCCGGCAGGGCAACCAGGTATTTGGTGAGCGCCCCGCCACCCGGCCCTACTTCCAGCAATTGCCGGAAGGGATGTTCCTGTACAGCCTCCACGATCTTGCGGCTGATGTTCTCATCTTTTAAAAAATGCTGGCCCAGTGATTTCTTGAGTGTGTACATGGGACAAAGTTAGGTGGGAAATGGGGAATGGGAAGTGGGAAGTGGGGAGGAGTGTAAATGGCTAGTGGTAAGTGGCGAGTAGCAAGTGGGAAAGGCAGGAAGCCTGAAAGGGTAAGTTGCCGGGCAAAAGCCCCATTCACTACTCACCATTCACCACTCACTTATTCTTCGTACTTTAGCCGCCAGAACCAGGAAATATGAATGCACCGCAACAAAAACCGGTTATCGGTATCACTATCGGCGATTTGAATGGCATCGGTACGGAATTGATTATTAAGACTTTTTCCGATCACCGTATCCTCGAAATGTGCACCCCTGTTATTTTTGCTTCCAACAAGATCATTAACTTTTACCGCAAGGGCATACCCGATCTCAACTTCAACTACCAAAGTATTAAGGAGTTGAGCCGCATTACGCCCAAGCAGGTGAACATCTTCAACTGCTGGGAGGAAGAGGTGGGCATCACCCCTGGTCAGCTTACCGATACCGCCGGTAAATATGCCATACGTTCATTGACCACTGCGGTACAGGCATTAAAAGAAAATAAGATACAGGGACTGGTAACAGCCCCCATACATAAAAAGAATACCCAGTCGGCCGAGTTCAACTTTACCGGTCATACTCCTTACCTGAAGCACATGTTTGGTGTGCAGGACGTGGTGATGCTCATGGTGGCTGGTGACTTCCGGGTGGGACTGCTCACAGAACATGTACCCCTGAAAGAAGCCGCCCAATTGGTAACCCGCGAACGCATCTTATCAAAGCTTAATATCCTCAACCAGTCGCTGATCAAGGATTTTGGCATTGACAAGCCAAAGATCGCGGTACTGGGATTGAACCCCCATGCCGGTGATGAAGGGCTGATTGGTAAGGAAGAAGACGAGATCATTAAGCCCGCTGTCAAGGAAGCAAAACGTTCCATGCTGGTGATGGGCCCCTATAGTGCAGATGCTTTCTTTGCGCGCCGGCATTATACCCGCTTTGATGCGGTGCTGGCCATGTACCATGATCAGGGACTGATACCTTTTAAATCACTGGCGCTGGGCGAAGGGGTGAACTATACAGCCGGCTTACCGGGCATCAGGACTTCTCCCGACCACGGTACAGCGTTTGATATTGCCGGTAAGAACAAAGCAGATCATGCCTCATTCCTCACGGCGATCTATGAATGTATTGATATCATCAATCAACGGATGGGATATGCGGAATACCGTAAGAACCCGCTGAAGAAAATGACCTCTGTTATCCTGGCCAATGCCGTGGATGAAAAGATTGAGATGGAAGAAACAGACGAGTAACCGCCTACTTAAAAAAACTATCCGCTATCCCCTTATTCACGGTGTAATTGGAATACGTAATCTCCAGCTTTCCTTTCTGGTCTTTATCGGAAGCCGCGGCCGCCTGGGGCTTTTCGCCGGTATCGTAGTCAAAGGCCAGCCCTTTGGGAAGCTTATAATCTTTCGTGCTGAAACTGAATACCACCTTATCGGGCAGTCCCCAGTTGGCAAACTTGCCATAGCTCATCTCCATTTCATACGTGCCATTGCTCCGGGTGGTCATAATGGCCTTGCGGATCAGGGATTGCTTTTCATCAATATATAAAGTAGCTACCACGATATCACTCTTTTCATCGAGGGGCAGGAGCTTGATAATGCTGACGGCGATGCCGGCTACAGTTCCTTTGCCGGCCGGTACAGCCGTGTAATTATCATTGGTGAACAGGTTGCCTAGGTTTACATTGGCGCCGCCTTTGGGTACAATGGCAATACCATCCTGCTTTTTGATCCGGAACTTATCGGGGTTCTTATAATAAATAACCACCTTCGATTCCGGTATCTTCATGAACGACACATCTGTCTTCATCACGCCATCGGCCTGGTAATCTTTCACGGTGGCCAGCTTGTCTTTTACCTTCTTAATAACAGCATCTGCTTCCTGCGCGGTAGTGTGCAGCGCGGAAAGGATACAAATGCTGATCCCGATTAGTGTTTTTATAATTGCCTGCATAGACTGCAAAATTAAGGTGTGCCCTGCTGAAACCACCCATCTGTACAGACTTTAACGATTTCAACAAAACACACCTTTGAGTTTCTCCGCGGAGTCTCCCGTAGGGGACTCTGCGGATTAAAGAAAACTATCCGATTCCCTGTACGCCTTAATCAACGCCACTTCTCCTTCTTTACCGGGTTTGGCGTTGCCATGTTCCATACCGAGGATGCCTGTAAAGCCTTTGGCATGAATATGCTTGAAGATATTCTTGTAATTCATTTCGCCGGTGGTAGGTTCCTTGCGGCCGGGGTTATCGCCTATTTGTAAATAGCCGATCTCACTCCATGACCTATTGAGATTATTGATAATATCCCCCTCGTTGCGCTGCATGTGGTACATGTCAAAGAGGAATTTACAACTGGGGCTGTTCACTGCCTGGCAGATCATATACGTTTGATCGGAGTGGCGCAGGAACAGATCGGGATTATCGCTTAATGCTTCCAGTACCATCACCAGGCCATGGGGTTCCAGGATGGCGCTCGCTTTGCGCAAGGCGTTGATCACATTGGCGGTCTGGTATTCGAAGGAAAGGCTTCGGTCATAATTGCCCGGCACCACGGTCATCCATTTGGCGCCACAGCGCTTGGCTACCTCAATGGCCTCCTTACAATCCTTGATCATCTTATCTATCCATTCCTGTTTGCCGGTGGTCAGTGACATCTTCCAGTGCCAGCTATCGGAGGTAATAACAAAAACGCCCATGCGCATGCCGAGTGATGCAAGCGTTTCGCCTATCTTCTTTTGTTGTTCTGCGGGCCGGCTCATCATACCATTATCTTCAATGCTCCGGAAGCCCATGCTGTGTGCAAACTTTATCTGTTCAATAAAATCGTTGCCGCCGTGGTTCTTAAACATGCCGTCATGAAAAGCATAATCAAGGTTAAATGTTTTTTCAGCAGTAGTTAGGGTTTCCTGCTTTTCATCCGACTTACCCAATAGGGTAGCAGATGCTGCCAGGGAGGCCCCGGTGAGCAGGGAATTGCGCATAAATTGTCTCCGTTTCATGTTCTGAGTGTTTGGATAAATTTAAGCTCAATATATTGTTGCGGAGAAATTATTTTTATGCAATCGGTTTCCCCTACCTGATCAGTATGGTTTGGAGGGGGAGCGTACGAATTATTTTCTTATCTTTCGAGCATCTAAACATATACGCGTGAAACGAGTGGTGTTATTTCTTTTTCCGGCCTCTATGGCAAGTTCAGTAGTAGTAGCTCAACAGTCGAACAGTTTTGAACCTTATGAAACAACCATTCCCGGTACTGCCATCACTTTTAAGATGATGCCTGTGCCGGAAGGACAGTTTGCCATGGGTAGTACCGATAAAGAACCGGGTCGCCAGGCGGATGAAGGACCACAAAAAAATGTTAAACTGGCTGCTTTCTGGATGGGGCGGTATGAGGTGACCTATGATGAATTCCTGTTGTTCTTTAATGATGAAAATACCAGCCGTAATTCGGAAGTGGATGCGGTAACAAGGCCTACCCCGCAGTACATTGACCTGAGCTGGGGCATGGGCAAGCAGGGTGGCTTCCCGGTCAACAGCATGTCGCAGCGTACGGCCCTCATGTATTGCCGCTGGCTGTATAAAAAGACCGGTGTATTCTACCGCCTGCCTACAGAAGCGGAGTGGGAATATGCCTGCCGGGCGGGCAGCAATACGGCCTATTATTTTGGAAATGATGCGAAACAACTGAAGGATTATGCCTGGTTTAACGTCAATAGTAAGAACAAGTACCAGAAAGTAGGGCAGAAGAAGCCCAATGCCTGGGGATTGTATGATATGCTGGGCAATGTGGCCGAATGGACGCTGGACGCCTATGATGAAAAATACTTTGCAAACCTGGCCGATGGGGCCGCAGGTCCTGCCCCCACTTCAGAGAATGTGTACCCTAAAACAGTGCGTGGCGGTGGCTATGTAGACAAGCCGGAAGCATTGCGTTGCGCCAGCCGTGGTAAATCGGACCCCTCCTGGAATAAGCGCGACCCGCAGATACCGAAAAGCAAGTGGTGGCTTACAGACGCCATGTCGGTAGGCTTCCGCCTGGTAAGGCCGCTGAAAGCGCCTACTGCAGAAGAGGCAGAAGCATTTTATAGTAAATATCTTGGTAACTGATTGCTCCAATTATAAAATTAACAACCATGCGTAAAGATGCACCCAACCAGCCTTCCCGGCGCGATTTTGTGAAACAGTCCTCGCTGATTGCCGGCGGATTGATCGCCGCGCCCCTTTTTTCCAAAGCCAATTATTTTTCCGGCGCCGATGATGTAATTAAAGTAGCCCTGATAGGTTGTGGTGACCGCGGTACCGGTGCTGCTATGCAGGCCCTGCTCACCAAACAAAATGTAAAGCTGGTAGCGATGGCCGATGCTTTTAGCGACCGCATAGAAAAAAGTTATAGATCACTGACCGCTGATTCTAAATCAGGCGAAAAATTAGTAAAGGACCGTGTTGACGTGCCTGCAGAAAGGAAGTTTGTAGGCTTCGATGCATACCTCAAAGCCATTCCCCTGGCTGATGTGGTGATATTGACCACCCCTCCCGGCTTCAGGCCCATTCACTTTGAAGAAGCCATTAAGCAGGGTAAGCACGTTTTCATGGAAAAGCCGGTAGCTACCGATCCGGCAGGCGTGCAAAAAGTACTGGCCGCGGCTGAGCAGGCGAAAGCTAAAAAGCTGAATGTGGTGGTGGGCCTGCAACGTCACTACCAAAACAGCTACCGCGAACTGTTTAAAAGGAAAGACCTGATCGGCGACATTACTTCAGCCCAGGCCTGGTGGAATAATGACGGTGTATGGGTAAAGAAACGCCAGCCCGGTCAAACCGAAATGGAATACCAGATGCGTAACTGGTACTACTTCGTATGGCTCTGCGGCGATCATATTGCAGAACAGCATATCCATAATATTGACGTGATTAACTGGTTTAAAGGGTCCTACCCTGTAAAAGCGCAGGGTATGGGCGGCCGCCAGGTGCGTAAAGGAAAAGACAATGGGGAGATATTTGACCACCATTATGTAGAGTTCCATTATGCTGATGGCTCTATCCTCAACAGCCAATGCCGCCATATTCCGGGCACCATGAGTAAAGTAGATGAATTACTGATCGGTACAAAAGGGATCATCCGGGCAGGCGCCGCAAATATTGTAGGAGCCAAGGGAAAAGTGCTGTATCAGTTTGACCAGCAAAAGGAGAATAATCCTTATCAAACCGAGCACGATGAGCTGTTTGAAGCCATCTCAAAAGGTGAATTCAAATTTGCTGACGGAGAGAATGGCGCCAAGAGTACCATGACTTCCATACTTGGCCGTATGGCTACCTATACCGGGCAGGTGATAGAATGGGATAAGGCCATTAATTCAGGCATTAACCTGCAGCCAAAACAATATGACTGGAGCGCTGCGCCGCCTGTATTGCCCGATGCCGATGGTTATTACCCCATAGCCACGCCAGGGGTAACCAAATATGGGTTTTAATTAGTTACACTTAATGGATAAATCCTGCTGACATCAGCAGGATTTTTTTGTTTATGAGGGTATATATTACACTTATCGGGGCCGTAATGGCACCAATCACAGCATTTTAATACCATTTTCCTGCTTTTGAGCGAATTAATCAGTTATCTTTAGCGCAAACCTTTAAAACAATAACCAACGACCTTGGCCAGATTGAGCTATTATATAGCCCTACCCTTTATTTACCTCCTCTCACTGTTGCCCTTTCGCGGCCTGTACCTCCTGTCGGATGGATTCTACCTGCTTTTATACTATGTAATTGGCTACCGTAAAAAAGTAGTATTTACCAACCTGCGTAACTCTTTCCCTGACAAAGCCGAAACGGAGCTTAAAGCTATCCAAAAACGGTTTTACCGCTATTTCTGCGACCTGTTTCTCGAAACATTCAAGACACTGACAATAAGTCCTGCAAAGATGTTAAAACATTGTAGTATGGACCCTGCTGCCGAAGCCCTCTTTAATGGTTTGGCAGCGGAAAATAAATCTATCATCATTGTCATGGGGCATAAAGGCAATTGGGAATGGGCAGGCAACACCTTCAGTATGAGGTGTAAGCACCAGTTGTACGTGATCTATCACCCCCTGGGCAATCCATACTTTAACAAGTTGATCATTAAAATGCGCACACGTTTTGGTACTAAGCTGATAGCCATGAAGGATACCTTCAGGGATATGGTGCAAAACAGAAGTCATTTAACAGCTACCGCTTTTATTGCCGATCAAACACCTGCTCCTGATAAAGCTTATTGGATGAGTTTTCTTAACCAGGACACTCCTGTGTTTCCCGGCACGGAGAAGATCGCGCAGAAGATGAATTATCCTATTGTATATGTATCGGTGCAAAAAATAAAGAGAGGCTATTATACGTTAAGCGCAGACCTATTGAAGATGCCGCCTTATACTTCCCTCCGCGAAGGTGAAATTACGGAGGCTCACACGAAAAGACTGGAAGCAGCTATTATCGAACAACCCGACACCTGGCTATGGACGCATCGCCGGTGGAAACATAAGCGTTCAAACAATTAGTAATATTCGTAAAGTAAATCAAAATATGCCTATGCGCTGTGGTAAAGAGCTCATTTTAGCCACTAAACCTTTTGCTAAAGAGGTGAGGAGTAAAAGCTGGTTCCATACATTAACCACGCTTGCCCTGGTTGTGCTGGCGCTGGCAGGAACGGTATTGTTGCCCTGGCTGGCGGTAAACATTGTTTGCAGTGTAGTGGCCGGCCTGTTGCTGGTACGTATGTTTGTGATTTACCACGATCATCAGCATCATACCATCCTGCACAAATCGGTGGCAGCCGATGCTATTATGACAGTGTTTGGTATTTACATGCTGGCGCCTACCAGCATCTGGAAACGCTCACATGATCATCACCATAAGCATAACTCCAAACTATTCAGCGCGAGCATAGGTTCATTCCCCATTGCCACCAGGCAGAAATACCTGAGTATGTCGGCAGGGGAGCGCGTAGGTTACCTCGCTATCCGGCATCCATTGACCATCGGGCTGGGCTACTTTACCATGTTCCTGCTGGGTATGTGTGTAAGTTCTTTTTTAAGCAGCCCGCGCAAACACTTTGATGCGTTGATCGCGTTGGTACTGCATATTGCTGCTGCCGTATGTATTTTCATCTTTGTTGGCTGGCAAGCCTGGTTCTTATTGTTCTTCCTGCCTTTCCTGATCGCCTTTGCCCTGGGTTCTTACCTGTTCTATGCGCAGCACAACTTCCCCGGCGTTACTTTCTGCAGCAACCAGGATTGGGCCTATGATAAAGCAGCGCTTGAATCCTCCAGTTATATGGTCATGAACCCGGTGATGGCCTGGTTTACGGCCAATATTGGTTACCACCACATTCACCACCTCAATGCCAAAATACCTTTCTATCGCCTGCCCGAAGTAATGGCGCATTTCCCGGAACTACAAGCCGCCAAAACAACTTCCCTGCATCCCAAAGAGATCTTTGCCTGCCTGCGTCTGAAAGTATGGGACCAGGACCAGAGCCGCATGATCAGCCTCAAAGAGTTGGGAGTAAGCAGGCGGAGGAAACTGGCTACGGCTTAATACATTATGATAACACATCTTTCTTCCTGAACAGGAAGATCGTGGCGCCTACAAAGCCCACGATATGCAGCAGCAGGATGCCCGCCGATTTAAATACACTGCCATAATTGACGGGATTATCAAAGAACCCTTTCCAGCCCAGCATGTGGGAGGTGAACAGGTAGGGTTTCAGGAGATTGAACAAAGGAAGGTCCATCGTGGTGAGGATCGTGAAAACGATCACAATGCTCATCGTAGCCACAATGGGGCCGATAGAATTTTCCGCGAATAAAGACAGGAAGAAAGACAAGGCCGCCACAGTAGTCATAGCAATCGCTGCGAACCCAAAAGCAGCAAAATAGCGCCACAACACATCAACCTGTTTATGCTGTATAATTTCTGCGCTTTTAAATACCATCAGATCGCCCACGCCAAAAATGAATATAGATAACAGCAGGGAAAGAAAAGCCATCCACACAAGCAATAATAACGTATAGGCAGTAGTGGCTATGAACTTAGACAACAGTAAGGAGCTGCGGCTGATGGGCTTACTGGCCAGCAGGCGCAGGGTACCCATATTGGCTTCACCCGCTATCATATCCCCGCCGATGAGGGCAATCAGTAAGGGTACATGGATCAGCAGGGTTTGTAAAATGAAGTAGCAAACGAAGTAACCGTTGGCAATCTTGCCATCAATCGTGAAATCAGACCGGATGGATTGCAGCAGCAGGTCAATATACGTGTCGGCATCCACATACAGCGCCAGTTGTATCAGTAATACAATAGCGGCAATGGCTGCAAAGGAAATATAAGTGCGCGGCCGCTTGAATATCTTGAATAGCTCAATTTGTAAAAGTGTCCACATGACGATGATTGGCGGTTGTTAAGGCCAGGAAGTAGGCTTCCAGGGAATGTTGAGGTTCTAATGAGGTAATGGCTGCTCCCATGCGTACCAGGTCGGCTGTTAATAAGGGTACCTGCTGTTCATCCATCTGAAAGAGTATATTATTCTTCTCCTGGCTTTTAATATAGGATTTCCAGGCGCTGTTGTCCAGTTGCGCCAATACAGGTTCAATATTGGTAACACTCACCTGTATCAACATCCGGGAGGGATCGAATAACTCCTTTACACTGCCTTCTGCTATCTTCTCTCCTTTGTCAATTATGATCATCCGGTTGGCAGTCATTTCTATTTCATAAAGCAGGTGCGATGATACAAGGACTGTTTTACCCTGCTCTTTACTAAGTTGTATAATTAACTGGCGTATATCTGCTATCCCTTGCGGGTCAAGTCCATTTGTAGGCTCATCGAGAATAATGAGCTGCGGATCGTGTACTAAGGCCACTGCAATGCCCAGCCGCTGCTTCATACCCTGTGAAAATGTTTTTACTTTACTGTCCGCCCGTTGGTGCAGGCCTACCCGTTGCAGTTGGTCCATCAGCTTTTTCCTGTTCGCTTTGATGCCGCTCATCCTGGCAAAGAGGGAAAGGTTCTCATAAGCGGAGAGGTATTTATACAGGTCAGGCCGTTCAATAACAGCGCCTACCTGCTGCAGGATCTCCCGGCGGTGTTTTTTAAGGTCCATACCAAACAGTTCAATACTGCCGGCAGTGGGCTCTATCAGTGTGAGCAACATGCGGATGGTGGTGGATTTTCCGGCGCCGTTCTGTCCCAGGAAACCATATACATCTCCCTGGTTTACAGTGAATGAGATGTCATTGACCGCTTTGAGCTCTTTATAATGCTTGCTGAGGTGTTTGACCTGTATAATGACAGACATATACTAATTACCTACAAATTACAACTGATATTGTTAGCAATTAACAAAAAAAGCAGGCTGAACGATCTAACGTAGCCGGTAACATTAAAATTGAAAAAAAATATTACAAATACTTGCAGAATTAAACAGGCGGTTATATTTTTGCTCATCGTTCCTCCCATCCTCTGACAATTCCGTTACCAGCAAGATACCACGAACTCAACTCTTGCACCAATTTCCAACATTCAAGTTAGCGTATTCATAACCTGTAATCGGTTATCAGTATATTATTCTTCCAATAGCTATGTGAGCTCGGAGGGGATACTATTGCCCTCACTCGTTACCACTTTGATCACTGTATTCTCCTTCCTTTGAATGCCCCGATGAATGCTCTTCATCAGTGTCACCAATTTCTAAACTCTGAAACTTACACAATGAAACGGAACTTTACGCTTCTCGTTGCTGCATGTCTATTGACTTCTATTGGGGCGCAAGCTCAGGTTAACGAAAACTTCAACTCCCGCCCGGGAATCACCACTGCACAGGTAAAAGGTCATTTACAAGGCGAATGCTGGATCTTTAAAAATGTAGATGTAAATGATGGCTGGACACCTGCTATTGAAGGTGATGGTGCTATGGTAACTTCCAGCACCAGTGCCACCGCTACACAAAACACTGGTATCTATTCACAGGTAGTAGACATTCCCGGTGCTGTAACAATTACTTTTGATTATAAGATCAGTGATGCATTACCAGCCGGCGCCAGCAGGTGGATCAGCATTTACTTAACTACGCCCGACCTGATCATTGCCGGTCCTTATATGGCTAAAATAGAGATTCCCAGCACTGCCGTGGCTGGTCAAACATATTCTTTCAGTCAACACTTCGATGGCCTGGGTTCAGGACCTTACAGGGTTTACCTCAACATTCAGGGTTCCGGCGGAGATACCAGAGTGGCTATTGACAAACTTACAATTGATGCTCCGCTTTATTATCCAGGTGGTTGTAATGAAGCCCCCGTTGCTGTGAATGACAGCTACGACGGTGCTGTCAACCGCACAGCTTCAGGTCAGGTAACAATGAATGACACCGATCCCAACTTCGAATCATTTGATGCTTACCTGACCCAGAACTCTGTCAACGGAAATGTGGTGCTCAATACAGATGGCTCCTTTACTTTCACGCCCAATCCCGGCTGGACAGGTAATTCTACAACCTTCAAATACAGGATCTGCGATTTTGGTTATGATCCCCAGTGTTCTGAAGAAGCAACGGTGACACTGAACTTTGCTACTTCAAGCACTTTACCCGTAAGCCTGGTTGACTTCAAAGGCCTGTACAAGGATGGTGGTGATGTAGAGCTTAGTTGGGTTACCACTTTTGAACAAAGCAACGACCGCTTTGAAGTAGAAAGAAGCCTGGATGGTGAGAAATGGGAAGTAGTAGGCACTCTTAAATCACAAGGCAATTCTTTTGTGAAAAAATACTACACGTTCATTGATGCAGTAGGCCGTAATGTAGTGAGCAAGAAAGACCTGTACTATCGCCTGAGGCAGTTTGACCTGAATGGAAAACAGTCAGTGACCAAGATGCTGATTGTACGGGTATACAACACACGCGCACTGAAAACAGTAAGCGTGAGCCCCAATCCTGCCAAGAATGATATTGCAGTGAATGTTCAACTGAATGAAGAATCTTATATCGTGATGAAGGTATTGAATGCCAATGGTGCAGAAGTAATGAGGAAGTCGGCAAAGGCAGGAGCAGGTTCTAACAGCTACCTCATGGATGGCAGCAGTGGTTTGAAACCTGGTATGTATGTATTGGAAGTGACTATCAACAGCAAGGAACGCATGATCGTTAAGCTGATAAAAGAATAATTGGTTAGGTTTCAACAGAGGTAAGAAAGCATCCCCCCTGTCCTTATAGGATATGGGGGGACTTTTTTTGTATATACTTTCAAGACTTATTTACCCCAAGATAGGATTGCAGGTTGTTGACGTATTCTTCAAAGGCTTTTATGCCGAGGGGGGTTATTTTACAGGTAGTTTGCGGGTAGTTGTCTTTAAATTGTTTGGCCACTTCTATATAGCCGGCCTCTTTTAGCTTATTGATCTGCACACTGAGGTTGCCGGCGGTGGCATTGGTCTTCTCTTTAATAAACGTAAACTCCGCCTCTTTCACGCTGATAAGGAGTGAAACAACGGCCAGCCGTAGCTGTGAATGTAATATAGGATCTAATTCTTTGAATTCCATTACGCAACAATTCGGTCTGATGACTGCATCTTTTTCCGGTAACCCGCTCTGAGCATATAACCTGGTATCAGGTAACCTACCAGCACTGCCAATGCAGAGACCATCATGATGTAAGTATAATCGCGGATCATAAAAATGGCAATCGCCGCCGCCCAGTTTACCCAGGCGCCAATGATCAATGGACGGAAACGGATAGCGCTGCCATGAATGAACATCCAGAAGGCATACAGTATAAAGAAGTAGCCGAAGGAAAAACGGCTTTCAGAAATATAGGCGGCAGCTACAATGGCAAACAGGCTGATAAAAAAACCGGACTCTATTTTATTGAGTAATTCCTGCACATACGTTTGTACCTTTTTCCTGTCCTGCTTTTGCAGGTGCCCTATCGTGTAAACGATCAGGCCAATGGCCAGCATGCCCAGCCAAACCCAGCCAATATACCTGCCCAGTTTGGCATAGCTCAATACAGCAGACGACACAGATGCTACAAACAGCAACCATCCCCAGATAAGCCAGCCATCACCTTTTTCCCGGTGCTCGTCTTTGGCTACCTGTATCATTTGTTGAATTAATTGCAGGCTCTCTTCTCCGGATAGTTTTTTTTCCTCCATAACTATGCATTTTCTTTTTTGTATCGTGCCCTGAGCATATATCCTGGTATGATCGAGGCAATGATGACTGCCAATGGTAGTCAAATATAAAATTGTCCACGGCAAATCTGCTGCAGGCAGGCCGTGGACAATGCACATGATATGCACTATTTTAATTGCCCCAGGAAATAAGCCACCTGGGATTTGCCCCATTGCGGATGAATGCTTGATTCTGGCTTATAGCTTTCATACTTTTTCATAGATGTCTCAAACAGGGTTTTGGCTTCTGTTTTGCTGCCGCCAAACTGCTCAGGCGTATAGAATTTATCCTGCCCTTCCAGCAGGTACACCCGCGGGTTTTCCGGGTTCAGTGATTTGGCCTTTTGTAATGCCTCGGCTGCCAGCGGTCCGTAGGTCATGTAGCGGTTCATGGGGTCGGCCATCATGCGGAGGGTAGCGATCATCTTTTTTACGCAGTAAATGTCTGAGTTATCCTTGTTCAATGCTTCCGCCTTATTGAGTAGTTCTTCTGCTTTATTGGCCAGCGGGTCAATCTTATCGGCAGCGGCGGGTGCGCCGGGTTCTCCCTGCATATAACCGGTCATTACATTGCCCAATGCTGCATAATAATAAGGTAGCCATTGAGTTTTTTCGGCATCTGCTATACGTTGGAAAGTATTGGCCATATCTGTCCAGCCCTGTGCCGTGTGCAGGGAATCAATACCGGCTACATTGGGTTCCATTGCTTTGGTATACTTCTCGCTTTGCGCATGGGCAGTTACTGCCACAGTTAATAAGAACATTAGTGAGGCTAAAGTCTTTTTCATACTGATTTGTTTATACTGATTGGTTTTATAAATTACTGTTGATAATATCTTCTGTTCTGTCAACACCAAAGCTCATGAAGCAGCCCAGGAAAAAGAAGCGTTTGGCAGTAGGCACAATAGCTTCTTTGCGGGCCCCATTGGCTGAATAATTATAGCCAAAGATTTGGTTGTTGCCAATCACATTGTTTACAGAGAATACCCACACGATAAAATTCTTGGTCTTCGTATTGCCGATCTTCGGCAGGTAGTTCACACTAAAGCTCATGCTGTGGTAGGGAATCGTCTTTCCCTGATCAGCAATGATGAACTTGGCGCTGCCATTGTCGTAGCGGATATTGTAATAGGGCCTGCCGGTAGCGAAAGTATAGGAGCCATTGAACTGTGTTTTCAGTTTGGTCACAAACTTCTTCACGACGAGGTTTACGGTATGATTGGCAGCGAAATTGGGCTGAATAGCATGGGGATAATTCAGGTAATCCCTTTTCGTATCGAGCCAGGAATAAGAGATCCAGTAATCAACATTCTTCAACGTTTTGCGGTCTCTCCAGAAAAGCTCAATTCCCTTTGCATCACCATAACCACCGCCACCCACGCTGTCAATGATATTACTGCCTTTGCTGGCGAATGTTTTGGTCAGTTCGTCATACTTCTTATAAAATGCTTCTACACGCAACGTATAATCCCGGCTTACCTTCTGGAAGTTAGCGATATAATGGGTAGCTTTTGTATAGACCAGGTCATTGTACGTATAGCCCCGCAGGTAATAATCCTTTTCGGGCTTTTGGTAAAATACGCCATAGGCCAACGATGCCTGTGATTTAGGGCCTACTTTATACGCCAGCGATACACGGGGAGCAATATTGGCTTTGTCCAGCAGGGAGGAGTGCTCTATGCGGCTACCCACTTTAGCTGCCAGGTCATTTGTGATATACAGGTCTGCTTCGGCAAAAGCCGCTTTAAAATGATCATCTGTTGTGATCAGCGATTTGGGAACAAACTGGTTCGTGAAATCGTTCCGGTCTTTGAAATACAGGTATTCTCCGCCAAAACGGATCGCGCTGAGGCCATACAACCTTCTTTCCAGTACTGCTTTGATCTGCGCCAGGCTTCCATACGCTTTAACCCTGAAACTCTTGCCACCGAAAGGATCATCTTCTATTTGCTGGGGCTCATTGGCCAGGTTTTGTAATTCATTGTTGATCTTGTCAGTGTTATCACTGTAGGAAGTGCCCATATATAAATGCCATTTCTTACCCAGCTTCTCTTTCCACGAAAGGTTGGCATATACATTAAAATTGGTCAATCCAAACGCGTTCTTGAGACCTGCAGAATCAATATCTGGTCTGCGCACCCCCAACTGGCTATAATTGAAATAGCCATAGAACTTGAGCATCCCGGTTTTGGAAGTTTTTACCCGGAAGTTGAATTCGCCATTGTGGAATTCAGGGTTTTGGAAATTATCTACCCGTTGATTAATGACAGCGAAGTAAGCAAACAGGTTCACATAATTATAATTAATGCCCCAGGAGGCATTTTTCTTTTTGGCCAGTTGCTGGTAACCTGCATTGAGCCCTACGGTGGAAATACCTACACTGGCTGAGCTTTGTTCGGGCAGGTCAATAGATTCCAGGATCAGGGCAGAGGACAGGGCTTGTCCATATAAGGCAGAATAGCCGCCGGCACTGAAAACAGTACCCTTAAAAATAAAAGGGGAGAAGCGGCCACGCTGGGCGATATCCGGTACGCTGCTGAAGAAAAAATTGTTGACCATGGTGCCGTCAATAAACACCTTGGTTTCCTGGGCAGTACCGCCCCGCACAAACAAACCTTCATTTTCACCCACCTGCTGGGCGCCGGGAAGGGTCCTGATAGCGCTGGTAATATCGGCATTGGCGCTGGCGGTGGTCACAATATCTATGGGGTTCAGTACGGTGGTCCTTTTCGTGTCGCTGGCTTCAAAAGTTCCGGCAGTGATCACTACAGCTGTTAATTCATTGGGCTCTTCTTTCAATACAATGTTTACCGTAAGCGTACTGCCGGAAAGATTTACTTTTTGCTCATATAACTTATAGCCAATAGAGGTTACCAACAGGGTCTGCTCTCCCTTTTCAGTGGTCTTAAATCTATAAGTGCCGGTGGAATCGGCAGTACCGCCATCGTAAGAGTCTTTTATGGCTATACTGGCGCCGTTGATAAGGCGGCCTTTGGTATCTTTTACTTTCCCGGTAATGGTGGTCTGGGCGTTACTCGCGATCCAGGTGAGTGCCAGCAGGATTAAAGGTATAAGTTTTAACATCTATGGCTATTTTGTATACCAAAACTAAAGTAGTTTATAACATAAACCAAATGATATTGTAAAGTATCTGGCCGGTACGGCACCCGGTATAATACCTAAATAGCAGTTTTACAGATATTTAGAGAAAATTAAAAAAATTGAAAAGGAGGATTTCCCGGCATGCATAAAACCCTAGTTATCCACAACCGGGCTTTCCGGTAGGGTTTTTACCTTGCATAAACAGAAAAGATTATTTACTCTTGTACTGACCCTTCTTCCGTAGAAAAAACCGCGATAATACCCACTAACCCTAGAGCCTCGCGGTAGAATATGTTACTTATAAGTGCAGGTAAAGCCTGCAGATGACCCCGCTGAAAAGCCGAGAAGGCTTAACCATTGTAATCAATTTAATCCAGTACAAAATCCTGTGCTATGAAACACATGTACGCTGTATCCAAAACAAATGGACATTCTCCACCAGGGCGCCTCAAACATGCTGAACGTTTCCGCAGCAGTAGTCACCCCATTTACCGGCTGTCTTTTTTGCCTTACATACCAGATAAGTTGTAGCACGCGGTAGTGTGCTCATCAACGCGGTATATCCGTCTGATACCTGCCTTACAGGCATGGTAACAGGCGAAAGACCTTCTATTGCCTAAAACTGAGCCCTATGAAACCATTTCGCTACCTGATTAGCTTACCATTAATTGGTTTATCCGCTTCCCTGTGCGCCCAGCCAATTTACAGCAGGGTGCAACTGACAATCCCTGAAAAAGGATTGGCCTGGCTGGAATCGCAGGGAGTTGAATTTGATCATGGCGAACTGGATAAAGAACAAAATATTTTCATTACCACCCTCAGCCACGAATCGCTGGCGAGCCTGAAGAAAACAGGGGTACGTTATTCCGTGCTGGTTGATGATGAAGTGGCCTTCTTTCAAAAGAATGCCAAAAAAGAAAACTTCTATATGCAGGCCGATGCCATTATGCTGAATGGAAAACTTCATTATGAGAACCCTTGCGGTTCACACCTCACCAATATAACTGTGCCTGCAGGTTTTATACCCGGTTCCTACAGCGGGTATTACACTTTCCAGGAAATACAGCAACGCATTGATTCATTAGTGAATCATTATCCCGGCCTTGTGCAGAAGATCATTTTGCCCACTGCTACGCTGGAAGGACGACCATTAATTGTTGTTAAAATATCGGATAACGTTACGCTTGATGAAGCGGAGCCTGAAGCGTTCTATACCGGTCTTCACCACGCCCGCGAAGGCATGAGCATGATGAACCTTATGTTCTTCATGCAATACCTCGTGGAAAATTATGCTGCCGACAACCGTATAAAAGAACTGGTCGACAGCCGGGAGCTTTACTTTATGCCCTGCGTTAACCCGGATGGTTATCGCTACAATGAAACCAGCGCTCCTTCGGGAGGCGGTATGTGGCGCAAGAACCGGCGGGTGAATGGCGGTGGTGTATACGGCGTAGATCTTAACAGGAATTATAATGTAGACTGGGGCGTTACGGGTACGAATATTAGTACCTCGCACAGCCCTTCCAATGATGCGTACGTGGGGCCTAATGAGTTTTCTGAAGCCGAAACACAGGCTATCAGGGCCTTTAGTGAAACGCGTTATTTTACCATTGCCATAGATCACCATGCCTATGGCAATTATTATGTAACGCCGTATGGAAGGCCGGCTAACCACCCCTTTACCACAGCCGATGTGAACTTTTACAAATATGCTTCTGCATTGATGGCCCGCTACAATGGCTATTTCGCCGGCGATGGCATGGCCACTGTTGGCTATTATGCGGTGGGCAACTCACGCGACTGGCATATTACCGGTGATATAGGAACTGGTACGAAGCAAAAAACGTATGGCTATACGGTGGAAGTAGGGTCGGGCAATGTGGGTTTCGGCTTCTGGCCCAATCCTGAAAATATTATTCCCATTGCCAAAAGTATGCTTTTTGCCAACCTCCAGATGGCCTACATGGCAGGTCCTTATTTTGAGCTGCAGGATATGAATACCATGGCTGTTAACAGCACAAGTGCCAGCTTCACATTCAGCCTGCGCCGTATTGGTCTTACGAATGCTCCTGTAACAGTTTCCCTTCTTCCGCTGGAACATGTTCAGTCTGTTGGGGCGTCTGTTACGATCAATAGTATAGCTAACTATTTCGATTCCGTACAAAGAAGCATTACCTACGAATTACCGTCCGGGCTGCCGGCCGGTACAAGGGTCCGCTTTGTGTACCAGATCAGTTCTGCAGGTATTAACCTGTACGATACGGTCACTAAAATATACCAGCCGCAATCTTTATTTACTGATAATATGGAGTGGTCTTCCACTGCCAACTGGACGTTCTCCGGCACCTGGGGCACCAGTACTACTGCTGCTTACCAGGGAACAAGATCACTGAGTGAATCGCCTTCGGGTAATTACGCTTCGGCTGCTACTACTATGGCTACCTGCAATACCAGCCTCAACCTGGCTGATGCCACAGCCGCCTATTTATCTTTTTGGGTGCGGCACCGGGCAGAGAATGCTTACGACAAGTTACAGATACAGGTGTCTTCCGGCGCAGGTTACCTGCCTGTATGCGGTAACAATACAGTATCAGAAGAGGTAGGTACGTTGGGTAGTCAGCCTGCGCTGACGGGGATACGGGAAGCCTGGACCAGGGAGATCATTGATCTCCGCGATTATCTCGGCAACCCGGTCGTGAATTTCCGATTCCGCTTCATGTCCAATGGTTCCAATGCAGAAGATGGTTTTTACATAGATAACATAGAGGTAGTGAAAGCTACCCAGCAATTGCTGGCCGTAAAGTTCATCAGCATTACTGCTGTGCGTGTACCTGAAGGCGCCCGGATCACCTGGGAGGTCGTAGCCGATAATGATCACGACCGCTTTGAAATAGAACGTTCAGATGATGGGGAGCATTTTAGCACCATTGGTACAGTAAAGGGAAATGCACCTTACCGGTTTATTGACCCTGCGCCCGGCGCTGTTAATTTCTACCGGGTGAGAGCGGTTGACATACGGGGCAGGAGTGATTATAGCAGGATTGTGACCCTGGAAAGCATCGACGCTTATACTGTCAATGTATTTCCTAATCCTGTTGAACGGATGCTGCATGTAAGATTTAATCAAACCGCCAAAACCAGGGTATTACTAACGATCACTGATATAGCAGGCCGCATACAATACCGGCAGCCTGTAAACCCGGATAAAGGTATCACCGACCGGCAGATCAATGTAAGCCAGTGGCCTGCACAGTTGTACCTGGTAAAGATCAGGAACCTGCAAACAGGGGAAGAATCCGTGTTCAAGATGATAAAGAAATAATTCCAAAACCCGCTGCTCCCGGTAAGGGGGTAGCGGATCTGATGTTCGATAATTTAACTGCAAATCCAATCCCAATGAAAACTAAAAAGATCATTCTGAGTGTACTGATACTAATCCTGCTCGTGTTGGGCATGATGGTAAAATCGGAAGCTCAGAGCGTTGACCTCAGTAAATCAGTAGCCAATATAACTACCAGTAGCAACGGTAACAGTGCGTCTGAAGGAGATGTGCTGGAGTATACGATTATCGTAAATAACTTATCTACCTGGAATTTTACCAATGCCACCCTGTATGATCATATACCGGCAGGTTGTGCTTACATAGCAGGGACCACTACACTTAATGGCGCTGCTGTTGCGGATGCAAATGATAGTATGCCGTATGCCAATACAGGAGGTCTTATCAGATCTCCGGCAGCCGGTGCTGGTACCTTAATACCCGGCGCCCCGGCCACCATTAAGTTCAGGGTAAGGGTTACTGCCAATGGAGGAAACGTTTCCAACTTTGCCATGTTGGAATGCAATAGCCAGGGTACCAGTATGACGCAGAGTTCCAATACCGTATTTACCAATCTCACGCCCGACCCGTTTTGCTCTATAGTATATCAATCAACAGCCGAGACAACCAATGGTGTACCACAAAGTCCCTCCAATAAGCCTTACCGCTATATTAAAACAGTGAATACGACTAATGGAACGGCAGGTCCTATGCTATACGATGGGGCCAACGGACTTTGCTTTGATGCGCTGACCGGCGCTGCCCTGACGAATGGCACCGTGTTGACCTATGCGTCGGCGATCGCCTATGATAAGAATAGTAATCGCATTTACTTTGTAAACAACTATACCAATGCACCGCAGGACCTTAGCTATATTGACCTGAATGCATCGCCGGTGTGTGCACGGCGATTTGTTGGTTATCCGTTGGAGACCAATCTTTCCAGTGGATGGAATATTAACCGGATGTCGTTCTGTTCTGATGGGTTTGGATACGCCATTACCCAGAATGGTAGGGATATCATCCGGTTCTCTATTAATCCCGCTACCGGCGTGCCGGTGATTGTGCGGCTGGGTGCCCTGATCAACGATGCCAATAATGGGTTCAATGATATCCTGACGGAAAGCGGTGGGGACGTTTTTGGTGATGGATCGGGTAACCTGTACCTGATTGCCAATTCCAGTAAATTGTATAAAATTAATCCCAATAACCGGATAGCTACTTTCCTGGGTGCAGTCAATCCTTTTCCGGGTACTTCCAATTCAATGGCCGTTGATCCGGCCGGTAATGTTTACATAGGAGGTGCTTACAGGAATGTATTTAATGTTAACCTGGCATCCATGTCGGGTTCTTCCATTGTTACCGACTCGCTGAACAATGTATGGAACAGTGGTGACTACACAAGTTGTGGTTTCCCGGTATTGGCCCCCGCCCTGATCGCTAATAAAACCTACCGTAATATTAATGGCCGTACTGATGTAGTAGGCGGTGACACCGTAGAATATATTATTGAAGTGATGAATACCGGTAATCTCAATGCTGCCGGCGTGAAACTGTATGATGGTATTCCGGCCACTACGGATTATATTCCTAACTCAACAACGCTTAACGGAGTACCTGTATCGGATGCAGGTGGGGTAATGCCTTTTGCTGTGACAGGAGGCCGGTTGATCAGTTCATTGGGACAGCCTAATGGTATTATCAGGCCAGGAGCTACCCACAAGGTAGTAATGACCTTCCGGGTCAAAACAGAGCCCAATAGTTACGTTTGTAACCAGTCAAAGGTCATGCTCTTTGATATAAATGGCAATACCATCTTTATCAATACCAATGACCCCACACAGGGCGGCGGTGGCCTGCACCCTACCTGCTTTTATGCCCACGGTATATTACCTGCCAATAATTTAAAATTTAAAGCGAGCCTTATTGATGAAAAATCTTTACTTCAATGGAGTGTCAATGATGAACATAATATAAGCCATTACGAAATTGAATATTCAACAGATGGCAGCCGGTTTATTGCGTTGGGAAAGGTAAACAGCAAAGGCAATAATACGGGTGTCAACAATTACCAGTTTACTGATGAAGTGAATACGGCTGCAGCCAACCGGTATTACCGGCTAAAAATAGTGAGTATAACGGGAGCGTATACTTATTCCCTGATACTGCCGCTCAACCTTAAGAGCCTGCAGGTAACTCGGATACACCCCAATCCATTCGACAAAATGATTGTGGTCCAGCTTCACCTGAAGCGGGCAGCGCGGGTGCAGATGCGGCTGACAGATATGTATGGCAGGGTAGTATACAACGCTGCTGAGCAATTGAGTAAAGGGACGCAGTCCCTTACTGTGCAAGCGCCTTCCGGACTTGCCGCCGGTACTTATGTGATAGAACTGATGGCGGGGGCAGAGGACCTGTACCAGCAAAAGTTATTAAAACGATAACCTGTTTTTTGACCTTACGGGAAAGGGCAGCATGAATGGTGTTGCCCTTTCTTTTTGCCCGGCCCTCGAAACATGCGAAATTATTTTTATTTAATGGCGAAGATTATCAGTAACTTAATAGCATAATATTTCCGTACCTGTAATAAAATCAGGGAAAGACATACTTATACTATATACTTTAAAACAACAATCATGAGTCAGCAAACCAACTCATTCCTGGGCAGCGAAGAGCAGCCCTTAGCTCCACCAACGTCTGATGAGCGTACGATGGCTATACTAAGCCACGTATTGTGCCTCGTAGTTGGTTTTTGGGCGCCATTGATCATTTACCTGATCAAGAAAGATGAATCAAAATTTATAGCAGCCCATGCCAAGGAATCCCTGAATTTCCAGATTACCTGTACCCTTGTGGTAATCCTGCTGGTCATCACGATCATAGGGATATTGCTGGTTTGGGTGTTGGCCATTTTAGCGGTCGTATTAATTATAATCGCTACCATCAGGGCCAGTGAAAACAAACTGTACCGTTATCCCCTGAATATACGGTTTATAAAATAGCTTGTATAAATCAAAAAGGGCGCTGTAAGGCGCCCTTTTTAGTATACTTATGTATAAGTGCATTATTACAATGTCTTCAGCACATCATTCATATTCCTTACAGCATCTGCGCTCTTATTGAACAAAGCCTGCTCGTCAGCATTAAGACCGAAATCAACGATCTTTTCCCAGCCATTGCGGCCAATGGTTACAGGAACACCGAGGCAGATATCCTTCTGGCCATATTCACCATTTAAGGATACGCAGCAGGTGAACAGTTTTTTCTCATCACGTACAATGCTTTCTACCAGGGCAGCGCCGGCAGCGCCGGGTGCATACCAGGCAGAAGTACCGATGAGTTTGGTCAGTGTAGCGCCACCCACCATCGTATCGGCTATAATTTGTTTCTGTTGTTCTTCACTCAGGAATTTGGTTACCGGAACACTGTTCCAGGTAGCAAAACGGATAAGAGGGATCATGGTAGTATCGCCGTGACCGCCTACTACCACTGCATTCAGGTCGGCAGGGCTGCAACCGAGGTGCTGGCTCAACTGATATTTGAAACGGGCACTGTCCAGTGTGCCACCCATACCGATAATGCGGTTTTTAGGCAGGCCGGTAGCGGTTTGCGCCAGGTAGGTCATGGTATCCATAGGATTACTGATCACAATGATGATCGTATCCGGGGAATACTTCAGAATATTATCACAAACACCTTTTACAATGCCGGCATTGGTGCCAATCAGTTCTTCACGGGTCATACCGGGTTTGCGGGGCAGACCAGATGTGATCACTACTACATCGGAACCGGCGGTTTTGGAATAATCATTGGTGCTGCCGGTAATACGGGTATCAAAGCCCAGCAGGGTAGCGGTCTGCATCATGTCCTGGGCTTTACCTTCGGCCAATCCTTCTTTAATATCCAGTAATACCAGTTCTGTAGCCAGTTCTTTACGGGCAATATTATCGGCACAGGTTGCACCTACAGCGCCTGCACCCACAACGGTTACTTTCATCAGAAAACAATTTTTAGAGTTGATCAATGATTAACATCCTGTCTGTCCGTACCAGACGGATCGGGCAGGCGGGGCAAAGGTAGGCGAACGAAGCAGAAGATGCAATCTAAATCCGGAATTACTGTAAGGCTTTTAGCAGCACATCTACGGCTACATTACCCTGCCAGGTGTTAACCAGATTCCCTTTCTTATTGTATAGCGCCAGGTAGGGGAGGCTTTGTATATGGTAAAAAGGAGGGAGGGTGAACTTAGTGTCGCGCCCTACTTTTATATTGGGGTACTTGTCAATCTCATACTCTTTAATGAATTGGACCATTTCTTCAAAAGGCTGGTAGGTGGCCAGTACAAACTGGGTTTGCTTAAACTCATTCATCCTCTTAAGCATATCCTTGATCTGGTGCTGGCAATGATCGCAGGAAGGGCTGAAGAACATCACGATCACAGGGTCCTTCTTTAACTGGGCCTTGGTGAGCATGCTGCTGTCGGCCTGTAACAGTGATATGGGTGGAACGGTGGGGAAGCGTTTATAGGGAAAAGCTGTATCTGATTGGGCTACAGTTACTAATGCAAATAAAACCGGTACTAATGCAAGAAGCCATTTCTTCATAGAACAACAATTTTCATTGATTGGGATAGGAGGCAAAAATAGTTTTTAAGCCCTTTTGCTGGTCAATGATAAGTTTCTTTTAACAAAAAAGGGAACAAATTAATTGGAATGTCTACGATAATGTCGTAGGTTTACGAAAATGTCGTAATGATGGAAAAGTTAACACCCCAGGAAGAGGAAGCCATGATGGCTGTGTGGAAAGCTGGTGAAGGCAATGTAAAAGTATTCCTTGATCATATGGAGGAGCCCAGGCCGCCGTATACTACCCTGGCATCCACTATTAAGAACCTGGAACGTAAGAACATGCTCCGCAGCCGGCTGGTGGGTAATGCTTACCTGTATACCCCTGCTATGTCGGAAGAGGATTATAAGAAAAGTTTCATGAGCGGGGTGGTAAAGAACTATTTTGATAACAGCTACAAAGAGCTGGTGAACTTCTTTGTGGAGCAAAATAAACTGAGCCCGAAAGAGCTGCAGGAGATCATTGATATGATTGAAGGAAAGAAGCCTTAGCCTTATGCAGTATATCATCAAACTATCCATTGCCTTGCCGGTTGTGTACCTGTTTTACTGGCTGCTGTTGAGAAGGCTTACCTTCTACAACTGGAACCGGTGGTACCTGCTGGGGTATTCTATGCTTTGCTTCTTTATTCCGCTGATCAATGTGTTTGATTGGCTGCAGCAGCATGGCTTACAGAACGCCACTGTTATTAGTTACATACCGGCATTACCAGTGATGGAAAAAGGTAATGCCATAGCCGCAACAGGAAATACAGGGATTGATTGGTGGATGCTATATGTTGCTGTTATTACAGCGGGCTGCCTGTTTATGCTGGGACGTTTGCTGGTCCAATTCCTCTCTTTAAGGCGGTTGCGCTCATCGGCTATGTTGCTGTTCGATGGTCCCGTCAAATTATATCACATCGACAAAAAGATCATCCCGTTTTCCACCAGCTCGGCCATTTATGTGAACCGTAACCTGCACAATGAGCAGGAGCTGCAGGAGATCATACGCCATGAATTCATTCACGTAAAGCAACGTCATTCATTTGATCTGTGGTGGGGTGAAATACTCTGTGTCCTCAACTGGTACAATCCATTCGCATGGCTTATCCGGAAAGCCATCCGGCAAAACCTGGAATTCATTGCCGATCACCAGGTATTGCAAAGCGGATTGGATCGTAAGCAGTATCAATACCTGCTGTTAAAAGTAACAGGGATTGCTCCTTTCAGTATTGCATCCAATTTTAATTTCTCATCATTAAAAAAACGTATAGCCATGATGAACAAAAATAAAAGCGCCAACGTACACCTCATGCGCTTCCTGTTTATGCTGCCTTTACTGGTAGTAGTGCTGCTGGCTTTCCGGAAGGTGGCTGTGAATAATTACATCGCTTCGGAAAAAAAGATAACCGATACAGTACCTGCATCAGCTCCCAAACGGTCTAAGGTGCCCAACACCCTGAAAGAAAAAGGCATTGAGCAGATCACTAAAAAGATAAAGGAAAACAAGGTTTACATAAAATTTGATAACGGCACCACAAAAGTATTTGATCTCAATAAGCCCGACGAAAAGGAAGCATTTGAAGAAGAATATGGTGAGCTGGCGCCTCCTCCGCCACCGCCACTTGCTCCCCGTCCGGGCCGTGTATCCGTTCCTCCTGCGCCCCCTGTACCTGAAACGGCGCCTGTTGCAGTGCCAACGGCTGTGCCTGCTGCACCGGGAGCACCGGTTGTATCACCCGCTGCGCCTGCTTCAGTACCCGCATCGCCGGCTCCTGTAAGGGCGAGTGGCAGGGCATCTATTGCAGAGGTAAGGGAGGGGGCACCTGTTGCGGTGGCTGCGCCGAATGTGGACGTGGCAGAAGTAGCATGGGGCACTACTGCCCCTAAAAGAATTATAGCTACTGCAGATGTTATTGAGATCAGGCCTGCTGCCATGGCCGGTGTAGCCAATCCTGTGGAAGAAACAACTGAATTGCTGGAAATAAAAAATACTACTACCCGCGAACAGTTGGAGCAGCTCACCCATGAATTGAAAGAGAAAGGATATACTTTAACATTGAGTCACGTGAAATATAATGATGGTGCGCTGGTGTCGCTGGAAGGTTCCGTTAGCAATGGTACAGCGAAAGGTAATTTCTCGGGAGATCATTTTAAAACATTAACCGTCCGCGTCGGTAAAAACAATACGAACCATTTCTATATTACCGTATACGGCGGAAGCGTGTCTTTTCAATAGTAAGATCTTGAATCAAGCAAAATAGTAGTCATGCCATACATTGCCCAGTATTTACTAAAACTGTCTATCAGCCTTGCTGTGGTATATCTTTTTTATGCCCTTGTGTTGAGGCGCCTGACATTCTATACCTGGAACCGCTGGTATTTACTGGGTTATTCCCTGCTGGCATTCTTTATCCCTTTTGTAAACATATCGCCCTTTCTGGAACGGGGTGACTGGACTAATAACCAGGTGGTACAACTGATACCTTTGGTAAGTAACTACCAGGGGGCGCCTGCCACACCTTCCGGCCAACCGGATGGCTGGACCCTGTTCCTGTTGCTGCTGATAGCAGGGATCGTCATTATGCTGATACGCCTCCTGGTCCAGTACCTCTCCTTCCGGCATATCCGGCGGTCTTCGCAGTTGTTATCGGGTGATACGGTAAAGATCTACCAGGTTGATAAAAACATCATTCCCTTTTCATTCGGCCGTTCCATCTTTATTAACCAGCATCAGCACAATGAAGAGGAATTAAAAGAGATCATCCGGCATGAATTTATCCATGTAAAGCAACGGCATACAGTGGATATCCTGTGGGGTGAGCTGCTTTGCATGTTAAACTGGTACAACCCTTTTGTATGGCTTATCCGGAAAGCCATCCGGCAAAACCTGGAGTTTATTGCCGATCATAAAGTGCTGGAAGCAGGGCTGGACCGCAAACAATACCAATACCTGCTATTAAAAGTAGTAGGGGCTCCTGCCTTTGCGATTGCCAGCCAGTTCAATTTCTCTTCCCTTAAAAAAAGAATTGCCATGATGAATAAAATGCGCAGCGCCAAAATACACCTGATCAAATTCCTGTTTGTACTGCCGCTGGTGACTATCCTGTTGCTGGCTTTCAGGAATGCTGCTATTAATCATAAAGCCCTGGCAGCCATAATGCCGGCAACAACGATTACCATGGTGGCTGAAGATATGAAAGCGCCCACGCCGCTGGTTACAGATACGGTACCGCGCAAAGGAAAAGTGGAACATGTTCAGGCAGATCCGGCGCGTACCGTGATCATTACTGCCAGGTACGATTCTGCCAGGTATTTTATTGATGCCAGCCTGAATGGGCCCGGTAATCCTTACAGGGCGTTGCTCCCGGCGAATGTGCTTTATTTCATTGATGGAGTTGAGCAACCCAAAGGCGGGGATGTTGTAAACAACCTGGCCCCCGGCGATATAGAACGTGTTGATGTGCTGAAAGGGAAATCGGCAATAACACTGTATGGTGAAAAAGGGACTGACGGGGTCATATTGATCACTACCAAAAAAGGAACACCTGCTCCACAGCCTGTATTGCCGCCGGTAAAAGATACCATCCCTCCCCAGATCATTACCTTAAAAATAGATACCAATAAGGACAATAAAGATATTCAACTATGTTCCGGACCATTTCTGGGGGTCCTTGTAGTGGATGGGGAAATATACGACAGCGTGCGCCTGCATGAACTGAAACCGGAAAATATTGAAAGGATGGATGTATTAAAAAACGCGGAGGATGTAAAACAATATGGACCAAAAGCAAAATACGGAGTGATTAAGATCACCACCAAAAAGAGGGATAACAAGATCACCGCAGCGCCTATACCTGCCGGAACGCCCACCCAGGCAGATAAACTCCTATTAAAGATCGACGCCAGGCAGGAATCAAATGAACCTTTTTAACGAGGCTGCCGCCCGTAACCTTTTAAGTGCCGGTTCTGTTTTCAGGCCGGCATTTTTATTGGGTGATCTGGCTGCCGGCGGCTGCTTCGGCCCCCTGTTTTGATCAATTACTTCCCTTTTGCCCGCTGACAATTTTGCCGTAGTTTTGCTGCCCCGCTCCCCCGGTCGGAGGCCTGTGGGAAGGCGTAGTAAATTTGTAATCGAAAAAACATCAGCTTTTTTATGGCAACTACTTCAGATATCAGCCGTGGCATGATCATCAAACTGGACGGCAGTTTATACTCCATCGTAGATTTCGGAGAGAACAAAACTGCCCGTGCGGCCGCTAAAGTCTGGGCTAAATTAAAAGGTGTAGACAATAAACGCAGCATTGAAAAGACCTGGAACTCAGGCGATAGCATTCACCCGGTACGTGTGGAGCGCAAAGATTATCAGTTCCTGTACAAAGATGACAGTGGTTATAACTTCATGGAAACCGAGACTTTTGAGCAGATTGCGCTGAGCGAAGAATTGATTGATGCTCCGCAGTTCCTGAAAGACGGCCAGGAAGTGTCCATGCTGATCAATACAGAGACCGAGCAACCCATGAGCGTGGAATTGCCCGATAAGATCGTATTGAAAGTAACTTACTCCGAGCCCGGCGTGAAAGGCGATACGGCTACCCGTACGCTGAAGCCTGCCACCGTAGAGACCGGCGCTACAGTCAACGTACCCCTGTTCGTGAATGAGGGAGAACTGATCCGGGTTAACACCAAGACCGGGGAATATGTAGAACGCGTAAAGGAATAGGCGATGGCTACTGCCTGGTCCTTGTAAAATATATAAAATGGATAACGGAACGTTTCGTTTCTGTTGTCCATTTTTTTATTCCATTGGATATTAGCATTTAAAAGGGGGTTTTGGGTATATTTAATGTGTAATCCTTATCTTAGCCGCCTGTTTTGCCCGAACTAACCGTCAACATAAACAATTAAACAGATGGATTTTAAACAAATTCAGGAGTTGATCAAAATGATCAACAAGTCCAACATCGGTGAAGTGACCATAGAAGAAAAGGGATTCAAATTAACCATCAAACAAAAAGAAGAACCTGCTCAACACGTAATTGCTGCCCCTGTACACGCGCCTATAAGTATGCCGGCGGTTGCCCAATCTCAGGTAGCCTCCTCTCCTGCTGTACAATCTGCTGCAGATAAACCAAAGGCAGCGGAACCTGCTGCTGATAACCTGGTAACCATAAAAAGCCCCATGATCGGTACCTTCTACCGCAGCCCGTCTCCGGGTAAGCCTGTTTTTGTAGAACCGGGCGATGAAGTATTACCGGGTAAAGTGGTATGTATCATAGAAGCCATGAAACTCTTCAACGAAATTGAAAGCGAAGTAAAAGGCCGTATTGTAAAAGTGCTGGTGGAAGATGCTTCGCCTGTAGAGTACGATCAGCCGTTATTTCTGGTAGAACCTAATTAATATGAGAATGTGGCAATTTGAAAATTTGAAAATGGAATGCCATTTTCAAATTCAGGTTATGCCATACTTAATTTCAAATTAACTCAATGTTCAAAAAGATATTAATTGCCAATCGTGGAGAGATTGCCCTGCGGGTGATCCGTACCTGTCGGGAGATGGGTATCAAAACAGTGGCGGTATACTCCACGGCTGATAAAGATAGCCTGCACGTAAAATTTGCAGACGAAGCCGTTTGCATTGGCCGTGCAGCCAGTTCCGATTCCTACCTCAACATTCCCCATATTATGGCTGCTGCCGAGATCACCAATGCCGATGGTATCCATCCGGGTTATGGTTTTCTGGCAGAAAATGCCCGCTTTGCAGAGATCTGCGGCGAACATAATATTAAATTCATTGGCCCCACACCCGAGCAGATCCGTTCTATGGGCGATAAGATCACTGCCAAGGAAACAATGATCAAAGCCGGTGTACCGGTAGTGCCGGGCGGTGAAGGATTACTGGAAAGCCTGGATGAGGCCAAAAGCCTGGCCAAAGAAATAGGATACCCCATCATCCTGAAAGCTACTGCCGGCGGTGGTGGTAAAGGCATGCGGGTAGTATGGAATGAAGAAGAAATAGAGCGGGCTTACAATACGGCCAAAGCCGAAGCCGGCGCCGCCTTCAAGAATGACGGTATTTACATGGAGAAGTTTGTGGAGGAGCCCCGCCACATCGAGATACAGGTAGCTGGCGACCGTTACGGTAAAGTGTGCCACCTGAGCGAAAGGGACTGCTCTATACAGCGTCGTCACCAGAAACTGGTGGAGGAGTCGCCTTCCCCTTTCATGACGCCTGAGCTGCGCCAGCGTATGGGTGAGGCTGCTATCAAAGCTGCTTCGGCCATCGGATATGAAAGTGTAGGCACTATCGAGTTCCTGGTAGATAAGCACCGCAACTTCTACTTCATGGAAATGAATACACGTATCCAGGTAGAACATTGCGTAACAGAAGAGGTAACCAATTTTGACCTCATCAAAGAGCAGATCAAAATAGCCTCCGGCGAAGCGATCAGCGGACTGAACTATGAACCACAAATGCATGCCATCGAATGCCGTATCAATGCGGAAGACCCTTACAATGATTTCAGGCCAAGTCCCGGAAAGATCACCGTGCTGAACCAGCCGGGCGGGCATGGCATCCGTATAGATTCACATGTGTATGCAGGATATGTGATACCTCCTTACTACGATTCCATGATTGCCAAGATCATTGCTGTAGCCCGTACCAGGGAGGAGGCCATCAATACCATGAGTCGTGCACTGAACGAATACGTCATTGAAGGCGTAAAAACGACCATTCCTTTCCACCTTCAGTTAATGAAGAACGAAGACTTCTGCAAAGGAAACTTCAATACCAAGTTCCTGGATTCCTTTAAACTATTATAATCAGAGGTAACTGATCAATAGAACCAACAAGAGCGGTGATACCTTTTCAAAAAGTGTCACCGCTCTTGCTTTATAGCTTGATCAACCTTACCGGAAAGCCCATTTCTTTCATACCAGGTATCATGATGGAGTAAATGCCTGCCGGCAACATAGCTACATTCAGTGGTATGGCATTGCCACCTTTCTGCAGGTAAACAGGGATTGTCATCATTACCCTGCCTGTATTGCCTGTGATCACCAGGTGCAGGTGCTCTTCTTTCCTGGCTGTAATAACTAGTTTTGTAAAGCCGGTGGTAAGGGAGGGCGCTAACAACGCTGTTGGAGTAGTATGGCCGGAAATTGTGTACGGTCGCTGACGTAACAGCAAGGGATTTAAAGTGGCGGATGTGCTGGCGAGGGTGAAGTATTGGATGGAAGGGCCAAATGAACTGATCGGGTCGCTGGTAACAAATCCATTAGAGCCTGGCGTTCCCATATAACCGGTATTGCCGGCATTGGTCCAGGCGCCGCCTGTTAATTGAACCACCCGTAGCGCAGAAAGGTCTGTAACGCCACCACTGTTAGGATCGTTGAAGGATAGCTTTACCTGCGCCTGCGGGGCTGGCAGGGCATCGGCAGTAATACCCCAGTGTTCAATAGAAGAGATATGGTGTATAATGGCAGGGTAGGCATTGCTCATCAGTTTGGGATTATCTCTGAAAAACTCCACCGTATAATTGCCGGTAACATTGGTCAGCGATAACCAGCGAAGGCTGTTGCCTTTGCCTACCGGGAACAGGAATTGACCAGCGGCCACTAAACCTCTTTTTTGCAAGGGGCCATTGATAAAGCTAAGTGACGATAGGGAATCTGCCTGGATAGTACAACCAGCTTCCAGCGTTAACAGGTTAATGACGGAAGTAGTTACCTTCCCTTGTGTAAGTTCCAGTTTATAAGGTAAAGAAAGGGGCGTTTGCAGCATAACGCCTGCGGGATTATTGACTTTGAAAGTAACGCTATTGCTGATGCTGCCCGAAGCGGTAACAGACTGGGAGTTGCTGCCGTTTAGTTCAATAACAGGCAGGCCATTATCGTCTTCTGTGATGACACCGCCTGATTGAATAAAGTGGTTATTGATCTGTACTACAGTATTGTCACTGCTTCCCAGGTTAAATACACCTCCCTGCTGCTCATAATTGCCTTTAATAAAAACCGTATCATCAAGGTCAAGGTTAAAACTAACTCCTTCCCCTATAATAAAATCACCACGGATAAGTGTATGGTTCACGCCGTTGGCATTGTAGGTTTTAGCGCCACCGGCAGCGGTAGCTGATAAGACAAGGGTGCCAAATGTTCTCCCTGGGAATGCTATCAGGGGACTTCCATTGCTGATGTCAAATTCAAATATGCCGGTTTCTGTACCGGAAGCGGTGGCAAGGGCTGCCACTATACTTACATGTGGTCTTGGTGTATTGTGAATATAACGCCCGCCATTCCCTATCCATACAGCGCCTGCCATGCTTAAGGGAGCACCTGATCCGGCTCCTGAAGCATTCCTGAAAATGCCTCCCTCATGAATGACAAGCGCATTACCTGACCCTGTACAGGTAAAGCCGGGAGAGGCTGTGTTATTATTAGGTAGTACCACTTCAATGGCATTACCTGCTGCAGGGCTTATCGTTAATGATTGAACAGTGGTTGTGCTATTGCCGGCAGGCAGGGTAACTACATAATTGCCGGCGCCCACTGTATTATCAAGTAGTACATCGTCTCCATTCCCCGGAACTGTATTTCCTACCCAGTTAGTGGCAGTAAGCCATTGGCCGTCTCCGCCAAGGCCACTCCAACGTACCTGGGCAATGGTGTACAAGTTGCTGACAATAAATGCAATAAACAGACAGGCTTTGGTTAGTGGCATAAGCTGTTTTTTTATGCTACTGCAAAGCCTTCCCATACCTACGAAAAAAAATCCTTCTGCGATTGCGCAGAAGGACTTTCGTGTATGGCTGTCAGTATTTTATTGCCTGATGAACCGGATGCTGCTGGTCTTTTCTCCTGTTGAAGTGTAACCAGTAACCTGGTAGGTGCCTGCCGGCAGGGTGCCCAGGTTGAGCCAAATCTCCTGGTTGCCAGTGGTAAGGGCATTCACCTGTTGTTTCACGATGCGGCCATAAATATCAGTCACCACCAGTTGAATATTGCCTTTTTCTGAAGAGCTGATATTGAGGCGGGCGCGGTTAATAACCAATGTAGGCATCATGGAAGTGATCACTATACCTTTGCTACCATTCATAACCGCTATGATCTTTGTAAGTTCGGCAGTTTCATCTATGTCTATCATCCGCAACCTGTAATAAACAGTGCCGTTGGGTAAGGCATTGTCTGTAAAATCATACACCAGCTTTCTTTCAATACCTGTTACGGTGCCGATCTGGGTGAAATTGGTACCATTGGTGGAGCGGAGTACTTCAAACCGCTTAGGTGTACTGTTATCTGTGATAGTCCAGTTGAGTTTTGCAGCACCACCATCTTTACGGGCTGTAAAGCTCAGGAGATGGATGGGCAGGGTAGCCTGAGCAGTAAAGGCAAAGGTAAACGGACTGAAAGTGGTCATCACGGTAGATTCCACGCTGCCTGTGGTTGAGTTGCCTGGAGTTAACTTCGTACCCCTTACATCGGTCCACACAGTTCCATTGTGATGTGCTACAACGAGCGTATCCGTAGCGGCGGCTCCTGTAACGGCGCCTGCGAGGGTGAGACGGATTACGGCATCACTGCCCGATATTTTGCCGATATTCCAATATTCCTGGCCAGATACCCCGGTCAGTGGCGCCTGTACAGCAAGAGAAGAATAAGCAGTGCCAAAATATTCGCTTTCATATTCGGAGAGGGTATTGGCTGCAGGGGTTACCTCACAGGCTCTCAACACACCACCTTTGCCGGTAGGGAAGCTGACCGCTGTATTGGTAGCTGTCTTCCTTCTTACGGGCCCATTGATATAACCGGTATTGGAAGGACTGTTTACTACCCGTGTATCGGTGATGTCAGTATTGTTGATCGTTAATACATTGGCGGTAGTAGTGGTGAGAACGCCTTTATTGGCGGAGCTCCAACTGATCTTACCGACAGATAAAGGTGTAAGCAGGGTTGCACCGGCTGTATTGTTAAGTCGTAATGTTACCTGGTTGGTGGCATTGTCAATCGTGTTGGAAGAAAAAGAAATATTCTGATTGGCAGTACCGTTCAGTTCCAGTACAAACAGATCGGTAGCGGTGCTTACTGAAGTGTTCAGGCTACCAAAGGTGCCGGCTGTTTGGGTAATATTGCCGGCTACGCTCAGTGTATTGGCCAGGGTTAATCCCGTTCCTGTATTATTGCGCAGGTAAAAGCTGCCGCCGGTTTGAATAAAATTGCCATTTACCTGCATATTATAATTGTAGCTATGGCTGGCGCCGCCGAGGGTTACGTTGGCAGTAGCACCTATTTCAAGGTCTCCCTGCACGGTAATATTAACGGGAACAGCACCTGTAGTGGCGCCCAGGCCTAGGTTAACATTATTGGTACTGATGGCCTGCAAATCTCCGTTGATTACCAGGTTCTGTGGTAGCTGCAAAGTATTGGCTACTGTCATGCCAGCACAGTTAATGACTAAATGACCAATGCCCTGGCCGGCAGGAGGCAATCCTATGCTGGGGACAGCAGAAGTGGAGCCGGTTATCAATATCGTGGAGTTGGCATGCCAGCCAGCTCTGGGAATCACACCGGCATTTCTGGCAACCCAATAAGTAGCTCCATTGCCAAAATGCAGGTATTCCGGCTGGTTGCATTCAACGTGGCCCGAGTTGCTGACCAGCTTAATAGTTCCGGCTACTTCTACCAGGTTGCCTTGGCCGGACGTAGCAGGAAAATCAGCATAGGCTGTTCCTCCGGCTAATCCGGTAAAGTACCAGTTACCATTAACTGTTCCTTGTGCTCCATTGGCGAAACGGACGATGAAATTGCCGCTGCCTGCAGCAGCACTGTCTACTAACGTACTGCCTCCTGCAATCAATAAGGCAGGAGCACCTGCATTGGTACTGTTCAGTACAATTGTACTGGCGGCAGTTGTATAAAGCAGGGTAGTGCCGGCTGCTGTTACAGACAATGAGTTTAAAGTAATATTGGCGATGTCTACGGCTACAGTAGTGGCCTGATCAAAAACAACGTTGTATCCAGCTCCATTGGGAACATCGGCGCCTGGCAATCCCCCGGATGTATTGGACCAGTTGGAAGCATCATTCCAGTTATCTCCGGATGACCCAATCCAAAATTTCGTTTGTGCATTTGTGGTAAGTGAACAGTACAGGCATACTGCCAGCAGCAGGTAAAGTTGCTTCATACAATTGATAGTTTACAAGGCTTTGAAAAATGTTACCGAAAATGGTACACAGGAAGATGGATTCCAGAGGTTTAGTAGAATCGGGTATAAAAGAGAGGACAATATACTCAATAATTTAAATTCTTCATAACTTCTTAGCGCCCTGATTCTCAAATAATTAAAAAATATATACTTAGGTCAATAAAAGCCTAATGGGCCATCAATAAAAAAGCCTCCCTGTTGAGGGAGGCCAGCTTCTTGCAAATAAGTGAATATATGCCGGGGACTACTATTTTTTAGTAGAATCAGTAGCTACTTTAGAGGTGTCAGCTGCATGAGCAGAAGAGTCAGGAGTAGCAGTAGCAGTGCTGTCAGTTGTAGTGGCAGGAGCAGGAGCTGCAGTAGAGTCAGCTTTTACTTCTTCAGCAGTACCACCATCGTTACAAGCAGTTAAAAAACCGGCAACAGCTAAAATTGCGAAAAACTTTTTCATTTGGAATTGCTTTTTTGAGTTTGATGAGATGGGCGCAAAAGTAATATCTTTTTATTATTATGCAAATATTTTGCCCTTTGTCATTAAGTTTTTGATATACTTCGGGTTATCGGTCATCCCCGAGCGCTATTTTTTACGGAAAAACAGACGTACGGGCACCCCCTTAAAATTAAAATGTTGCCTCAACTGGTTCTCCAGGTAATTTTTATAAGGCTGTTTTACCTCATCCGGGTAATTGCAGAAAAAGGCAAAAGAGGGAACATGCGTAGGCAACTGGGTCACAAATTTGATCTTAATCGAATTGCCACGTACTACGGGGGGATGGTACGATTCTATGGCTTTCAGCATCACCTCATTCAATTGGGAAGTGGGTATGCGGCGCTGTTTGCTCTCAAAAACATCCAGTGCCACTTCAATGGCCTTGTGTATGCGCAGCTTGTCTTTGGCAGAAATAAAAAGCACCGGTACGTCACTAAAAGGGGCTATCCGTTTCTTCAGTTCTTCTTCATAATCTCTGGCTGTATTGGTCACTTTATCTACCAGGTCCCATTTATTCACCAGGATAACAATGCCTTTCCCTTTGCGGGCTGCCAGGCTGAAGATATTCAGGTCCTGGGCAGTAATCCCTTTCTCGGCATCCAGCAGCAACAAACAAACGTCGGCCTCATCCATGGCCTTGATAGCCCTGATCACTGAATAAAACTCCAGGTCTTCATGCACCTTGGTTTTGCGGCGTATGCCGGCTGTATCAATCAGGACAAACTCTTTCTGGAACAGGTTGTAGTGTGTGTGAATCGTGTCGCGGGTAGTGCCGGCAATATCACTTACTATCGTACGTTCCTGCCCGATCAATGCATTCAGTAGTGATGATTTACCAACATTGGGCTGGCCGATAATGGCAAACTTGGGGATGGCGGGAACCTCAGGTTTCGGTACTGCATCATCGCCCGGATCTTCTTCCGATTCTGTAGCCGGCTCCTGGGGTATCAGGGCAGTGATAGCATCCAGCAATTCGCCGCTGCCACTGCCGGTCATAGAGGAAATAAAAAATACATTGTCAAAGCCCAACCCGTAAAATTCAGTCGCTTCCAGCATCCGGTCCGGGTTGTCTACCTTATTCACAGCTAAAAACACGGGTTTGGAAGTACGGCGCAATACATCGGCCATCGCTTCATCAAGGTCGGTAATGCCGGTAGCTGCATCGCCCATAAAGATCAGGGCATTGGCTTCTTCCAGGGCAATCATTACCTGCTTGCGGATCTCCTTCTCAAAAACATCTTCACTCTGTGGTACAAATCCGCCGGTATCAATAACATTAAATGATTTACCATTCCAGTCAGCAACACCATACTGGCGGTCGCGGGTTACGCCACTCACGTCATCTACAATTGCTTTGCGTTGTTCCAGCAAGCGGTTAAAAAAAGTACTTTTCCCTACATTGGGTCTACCTACAATTGCTACCGTAAAACCAGCCATATCTGCTACTTATTTTTTAATGATAACCGTATTCTTTCAGCATGAAATCGTTGTCCCGCCATTTGGGCTTCACCTTTACAAACAGTTCCAGGAATACCTTTTGCCCTATAAATGCCTCAATATCTTTCCGGGCATCTGTTCCCAGGTGTTTGATCATCTTACCACTCTCGCCCAGCAGGATTGCTTTTTGTGATTCACGCTGTACAACTATATCGGCTACGATTTTCACCAGGGTTGTCTTTTCTTTGAATTCCCGCACAATGACGGTGGTATGATAGGGTATTTCGTCTTTGAACAGGTAGAATATTTTTTCCCGGATCATCTCTGCCACAAAGAACCGTGTGGGCAGATCCGTCATTTCGTCCTCTGCAAAGAAAGGCTCGCCTTCCGGCAGGTATTTCACGATCGTTTTTAACAGCTCGTCTACCTGCAATCCTTTCAGGGCGGAAATGCCCACCACTTCCTTTGCATAAGTTTTGGACCTGAAGAAATTAAAGACGGCTTCCTTCTGCGTGGCATCAACTGTATCTAATTTGTTGATCGCTATAATAGCTGGTGCTTTGAGTCGTATGGATTCAAAGAGACTGTTCACTTCTTCCATGCTCTCTCTTACATCCAACAACAGTACTGCCACATCGGTATCCTCCTGGGCCTGTTGTACCGCCTGCATCATTTTCTCCTGCAGTTTGTACTTAGGTTCAATAATGCCAGGCGTGTCGGAAAAAATGATCTGGTATTCAGGTGTGGTTAAAATGCCTTTAATGCGGTGGCGGGTAGTTTGCACCTTAGGTGATACAATAGCCAACTTTTCGCCCATTAAGGCGTTCAACAGTGTGCTTTTACCCGCATTGGGGCGACCAAATATGCTTACAAACCCTGATTTCATAAAGAATGCAAAGGTAATGAAAGGTAGCCGTGGTATAAAGTGAGTAAACGAGGAGACTCAATTGTTGTGCCCGGCCAATAAAAAAGGGACCAGCGTTTTGCTAATCCCTGATTCTCAGTAGTTGCGAAGGGAGGGATCGAACCTCCGACCTTCGGGTTATGAGCCCGACGAGCTACCGCTGCTCTACTTCGCGATGTGGGTTGCAAATGTACGCTTTTTCAGGTTCCTGCCAAAATTGATTTAGTTTTTTTACAAATCATATTTTCAGGGTTATGAATAAGATATCATATATAAATAAAAAAGCGTCAGGTAAAAAACCTAACGCTTATGTACCCTAATAGGTGAAAAACCAAAAAGGTCAGTTATCCTCTTTTGGAAACATTACTGGCGCCGCTGCTCCTCAGGTCACGGATAACGCCATCTCCTTTATAATGTATACCGCTGGCGCCGGAAGCGCGGGCATTTAATTCTTTATTTACCGTAACCTTGATATCCGAGGCACCACTGGCTTCTGCACTACAGTTATCGGCCTGGAGATCATATCCCTTAAAATCACTGGCGCCATTGGCATCTACTTTCAATACTGTCACCTTTCCTTCAATCGAAGCATCAGAGGCGCCGCTCAGGTTTACATCCAGCGAATTGGCTTCCACCTTGCCTTTAAAATCACTGGCGCCTCCCATGGAAATAGCCAGTTCATTGGCTTTAATAGTGCCGGTCACCATCACATCACTGGCGCCGGTGGCGGTAAGCCTGTCGAGCGTTTTGAAGGAAACATACACCTTCAGTTTCTTATTGCCCTTCCACCATTTTCCATCATCATCATACGAGATCTTCAACACGCCATCTTCCACCACTGTTTTAATACGGTCCCGGAATTCGGGTTTAATAGCGCTTACTGCCAGGGCCTCTTCATCCGACTGGGAAAGATACAGGTCAATGGCATTGCTTACCCTGATGGCATGGAAACTGCCGATACTGCGGGGTTGTGCATTTTCATCATTGATCACCTGCTTTTGCGCCATCATGGCCAATGGCAGCAGCATCAGTAAAAAAACGCCTATATTTTTCATGTTGCTCGTTTATTCAATGTTATGCCAGCACAAGTTATCCTTTTTTTGACACTGAGCCGCCGCTGCTGGTTTTAACGTTGCGGATCACTCCGGAGCCTTTATAAGAAATATAGCCGCCACTGCTGGCTTCGGCCGACATTTCTTTGTTCATAGTGACCTGTGCACCAGCGCCGCTGCTCACATCTACATCACAGTTTTGAACACTGAGTTCATACCCCTGGAAAACACTACCACTGCTGCCATCTATTTTCAAAGAACTGGCATTACCTGAAATTTTAACGACCGATCCACTGCTCTGGTCTATATCCAGGGTAGTATAATCTACCGCTCCTTTGAAAACAGCGCCGCTGGAAGCGTCCAGGTCCAGTTTACTTCCTTTGATCCCTCCTTCAACGCTTACACTGGCGCCGGAATTAATATCCAGTCCGTCTAGATCATCCACTGATACATAAGCGACAGGATTTTTACCCCTTGTACCACCATTTTTCCAGAACTTCAGGGTTTCCTGCTCATAATAGATCTTTAGTACACCATCTTCTACTTTGGTAACGATCTTGTCGCGATACTCTTCTTTGGAAGCGCTCACCGCTACCGCTTCAGAGCTGCCCTGACTTAAATATACTTTGATACCGTTTGATACCCGGATGGCGTGAAAGCCTGATACTTTCCTCTCCTGGGCCAGGGGATCATTAACCTGCTTTTGGGCTACCAGCACCAGGGAAAAAAGAATGCCTGCAACGAATAATCCGATCTTTTTCATAATTAGCATTTTAAGAAATAGACTACGTTAATTGTTGAATGTTGCATCCGGCCTGCAGGCCGGTGCATAAGTATACTGTATATAAAGTGTGACGGCCGGAGGCTCCTGAATGTTACAATTCTTTTAAAAAAGTTTTTTTGACTGTATCTTTGCGTTCTCTTTGGCCAAAGAGATTTTTTCAGATTCCCGGGGTGCTTTTCCCAATCTGCCTGCAAAGGCTGTGAAAGGCTGAGATTATACCCGTAGAACCTGACCAGGGTAATGCCTGCGCAGGGAAGGTAGCTCCTCTTTATTGTCTACACTTCGCTTTCGCAGCATTTTCTCTTAAATCATTTTTTCACTAAAAATCTTCATGCAAGATGAAAAAAATGTTTTTGGGGATTTGCTACTTATTGATTTCCCATGGGTTATCGGCTCAGCAGATTGCGGGCCAGGTAACCGACGAATCTACCGGCAGCCCCGTAGCATCGGCTACCGTAGAACTATCCAACATCGCCACCCTTACCACCAACGAGGCAGGGCGGTTTGTTTTTTCAAAGGTTAAACAGGGACATTACACGCTGCGTATTACCAGTATTGGATACCAGGCTGTGGAAACCACTGTTTCGCCCGACAATGCCGAGCGGGCTATCAAGCTCACCCGGCTCAACCTCTTTATGCAGCCCGTGGAAGTACGCGCCATCCGGGCCGGGGAAAAAGCCCCCTTTGCAAAAACCGATCTCTCCAAAAAGGATATTGAAAAACTGAATACCGGACAGGACCTCCCTTTCCTGCTGAATCAAACTCCCTCTGTAGTAGTGAGTTCAGATGCCGGGAACGGCGTAGGCTATACCGGTATCCGTATTCGTGGTACAGATGGCGCACGCATCAATGTTACCCTGAATGGCATCCCCTACAACGATGCAGAGTCGCAGGGGAGCTTTTTTGTAGACCTGCCCGACTTTACTTCTTCTGTAAACAATATACAGGTACAGCGTGGGGTAGGCACCTCTTCCAATGGGGCCGGTGCTTTCGGGGCCACTATTAATTTAAGCACCAATGAAGCTAATACCACAGCTTACGGTGAGATCAACAACAGCTATGGCTCATTCAATACCTGGAAGCATACCGTGAAAGCAGGAAGTGGATTGATCAATGATCATTTTACCATTGATGCCCGCTTGTCAAAGATCGGTAGTGATGGTTTTGTTGACCGCGGCTCCAGCGACCTTCGTTCATTCTACCTCAGCGGCGCTTACCTGGGGGCAAAAACATCCGTCCGGTTCAATATTATTTCGGGCAAGGAGAAAACATACCAGTCATGGAATGGTGTGCCGGAAGCCAAACTGAGTAATAACAAAGACGCACTGCTGCAACATTATTACAACAACCTTGGTACCTTATACCGCACACAACAGGACTCTATTAACCTGTTCTCTTCCGATCCACGTAAGTACAATTATTTTACTTACGCCAATCAAACCGACAATTATCAGCAGGACCATTACCAGTTATTCCTCAACCACCAGTTTTCTTCCAGGCTGACTGCCAATGCCGCTTTCTTCCTTTCCAAAGGAAAGGGATACTATGAAGAATATAAACCCGGAGAGGCCTATGCTGATTATGGACTGCCCGATTTTGAAGCTGGCGGCAATACCTATACCTCCACTGATCTGATCAGGCGGCTGTGGCTGGACAATGATTACTACGGGGTGGTATATTCTCTGCAGTACAAGGGTGTAACTGATCAGTTTACTGTTGGCGGTGGCTGGAACCGGTATGATGGCCACCACTTTGGCGAGATCATCTGGGCACAGGCGGGTATTCCCAACAATTACCGCTGGTACAACCTGGAGGCCTATAAAACAGACGTAAGCGCTTATGCCAAGTATCAGTATAAGCTCTCCACCAACTGGGAGGTGTTTGCTGATCTTCAGTATCGCCGTGTATTGTATAATATTGGCGGTTTCCGCAAAAATCCTACGCTCATGGTGCGTAATACCTTTGATTTCTTCAATCCCAAGGCAGGGATTACTTATACCGATGGCAGTTTCATGGCCTACCTGTCGTATGCACAAGGTAATAAAGAGCCCAACCGGGATGATTTTGAAGCCGGTCTTACGCAGCAGCCCAAACCCGAGAAACTGCATGACTTTGAAGCAGGCGTTTCGGAAAAAGGAAGCTGGTATGAGGTAAGCGGCAACCTGTATTACATGCTCTATAAAAACCAACTGGTGCAAACAGGTAAGATCAATGATGTAGGTGGTTATACCCGTACCAATGTAAAAGATAGTTACCGGATGGGCGTGGAATTACAGGCAGGCGTAAGGGCCACGCAATGGTTACGGGTGGCAGCCAACCTGACCTTGAGTAAAAACCAGATTAAGGATTTTACAGAGTTCTATGATGATTACGATAATGGTGGACAGAAAGCCACTCCTCACGGTAACACCGACATTGCTTTTTCTCCTTCCATTATAGCCGGTGGTACGGTAAGCCTGATTCCTGCAAAAGACCTGGAGATCAGCCTGCCTGCAAAATATGTGGGCCGCCAGTACCTGGACAATACCTCCAACAAGCAACGCAGCCTGGGTGATTATTATGTACAGGATGCCCGGGTGATCTATACCCTGCGTAACCTGCTTCCAAAGGAAATATCCCTGATAGGCCAGGTGAACAATGTATTTAACCGCAGGTACAACTCCAATGGTTACACTTACAGCTACCAGTATAGTACCTTGATCACGGAGAACTTTTATTTCCCGATGGCGGGCACCAATTTCATGATAGCCCTGAATGTGAAGCTGTAAATCTTACAGATAATTATTTTTAGCATGCCACAGTTTAACCTTTCACAAGGTTTTACTGTGGCATTTCTCATAGAAGTTTTCTGTACATTTATGGCATATCCTCCATGCACATGACACCCGGAATACGTTTTTTATTCGTACTGCTTATTTCACTCCCCGGTCTGCTCCGGGCACAGTCCGCTGCTGATTTCACGGTTGAAGTAAAGGCCGGAAAATATACACGCTATCAAACGCCCGTGCAGGTAAACCTGCCCAAACCCTTACCGGCAGGCGCTTTATACACGCTTAAAAACACCAAAACAGGTAAGTCGGCGGTTGCCCAGTTGCTGGATAGTGTAACACTGGTATTCATATTGCCCGATAGCATGGCGCCGGGCACCTGGAATACTTACACCGCCTCTGCAATAGCCCGCAATAAGGCCCCTCAACACGCAGTTACTGTTGCCCGGAAGAAGAACGGCCTCCAGGTAAGCATTAAAAACAAACCCATCTTCTTTTACCATACACAGGAAGCGATGCCTCCTGCAGACAGCCCTTCCTATTACCGTCGCAGCGGGTTCATTCATCCCCTGTACAGCCCCGGCGGACAAATACTCACCGATGATTTCCCCGCTGGTCATACGCACCAGCATGCCATCTTCAATGCCTGGACCAATACGACCTTTCGCAAAGAATTCGTGGATTTCTGGAACCAGCACCACAAGCGGGGCACTGTAGAGCACATAGAAGTAACCAGGATCAAAGAAGGGCCCGTGGTTACAGAATTAAGGGTAAAGCTGCGCCACAAAAGTTTGCTGCATGGTGAAATATTGCGCGAAATGTGGGTGATCAGGGTATATCCTTTCAGCGATTATTACCTGTTCGACCTGATATCAGAAGAGCGCAATGTAACTACCGATACGCTGTTCCTGAACAAATACCACTATGGAGGATTGGGTTTCCGCGGAAGCAGTCACTGGAACGACCATGATAAAAAGAACTTCCAGGATCATTGGCATATCCTTACCAGCGAAGGCATCCGTGATTCAGCAGCCAACCATACACATGCCCGCTGGGTAGATGCTTCGGGCCTCATCAATGGGCGTGCCGTTGGTGCTACTGTATTTGATCATCCCGTTAACTTCCGGTACCCGCAGCCCATACGGGTGCATCCCAGTATGCCTTACTGGGTGTATTCGCCGGTAGTGGATGGCGCTTTTACCATCAATCCGGGTACCTGGTACCGCTCACAATACCGCTATTATGTGCACCAGCAGATGGCTGATATAGCTACGCTCGAAAGATTTGAAAAAGACTGGGTAGTGCCGCCCGATGTAACAGTAACCGGGCTATAAGGTGTAGGCAGGGGCTTTATTTCAGCCCTTAGATTTCCGATCTCCGGCTTCGGTATTTTTCTATTTCTTCCGTAACAAGTGCTTCAGCCTGCTGAAAGTCTCCGGTTTAATATTCAGGTAGGAGGCCAATATCTTCTGTGGCACCCGCTGGAGCATGTGAGGGTGATTGGTTACATAAGCCAGGAAGCGTTCGCGGGTGGTCATCTGTAACTGGTCATAATAGCGCATGTCCTTTTTGATAAACATCTGCGTTACCATGGCGCGTCCCAGCCGCTCGGCGCCGGGTACATTTTGTAAAGCCAGTTCCATATTGTCAAAATGGATGGAAATCAGTACGGATGGCTCCAGGGCTTCGAGGATTACATCGGTAGGCTTACGGGTATGGAAGGATATCTCTGATTGTATAATATGGCCCTCGGTGGCCAGTTGCAGGGTGGCTTCGCCTCTCTTGGTAATAATGTACTTCCGTACCATACCTTTCATGACAAGATTCAGGTAGTCGTCCACCTGTCCCTGCGGAAGTATAATGGCTTTCTTATCAAATGGCCGTAGTTCAAGAAAGGGGGTTAACTGGTCAAACTCCTGGCGGCTCATCTCCACAAACCGCTGGAGATAGGCGAAAACATGGTCCAGATAGCTTTTGATATCTAACTTTCTTTCTCTCATGCTGTGGGGTTAGTTCGCAGCAGATGTTTCTGCAATCCTTTTAGTTAAATGATGCTTTAAACGACTAAAGGTTTCAGGTTTAATGTTAAGATAGGAGGCAAGATATTTCTGTGGTACCCGGCGAAACAGATCGGTATTTTCCAGTACAAATCGTACAAAGCGCTCTTTGGTATCGTACCGGATCCTGTCCAGGTCCCAGTATTCCTTTTGCAGGAACAGGTCGGTGATGAGCAGGCGCCCCAGCGTTTCTATCCGGGGATACCGGCTATAGAGATTTTCCAGGTCTTTTTTATGCAGGGAAAACAGGATGGATTGTTCAATGGTTTCAATGACATAGGCCGAGGGCTGACCGGAAAAGAAAGATACGGAAGAGCTGATCAGCTCGCCTTCCCGGGCCAGTTGGGTAATCACTTCCTCGCTGCCTTTATAAAAATACTTGCGCAGCAGGCCTTTGGTTACAAAATGCAGGTAATCCTCCGTTTGGCCCGGCTCTATCAGGCGTATCTTCTTGCCATAGGAACGTACTTCCATCACCTTGCCAAGGGCTGCCATTTCTTCGGGCGAAAGGGTTATAAAACGGCCGATATACTTTTGTAACATATTCAGCATGCTTGCAAGTTAAAGTTTATCATATATACTTAAAACGCACAGCGGTCATCTTGTACCTATTTCCTTAAAAAATACGTGTAATTACGTACGAACGTTGCTGGAAAAAACTGTTCTGTACCTACCTGCCCCCGGAATATGACACAAAAGCGCTTTGTGTAATTTCTGCATTTGCTGTAGGTTTGCAATCCTTAACACAGCTTAAAATACTCAGCACATGGCAAAAAAAATCAAAGTAGCAAATCCTGTTGTGGAACTGGATGGTGATGAAATGACCCGCATCATCTGGAAATTCATTAAAGATAAACTTATTCTCCCCTACATAGACGTAGATATCAAGTATTATGACCTGGGTGTTGAGCACCGCGATCAAACCAATGACCAGGTGACCATTGATGCGGCCAATGCCATCAAGGAATATGGTGTGGGCATCAAGTGCGCTACCATTACGCCGGATGAAGCCCGTGTAAAAGAATTCAGCCTGAAGCAAATGTGGAAAAGCCCCAACGGTACCATCCGTAACATCCTGGACGGGACCGTTTTCCGCGAACCAATCGTTATCAATAATATCCCCCGACTGGTTACCAACTGGACAGCGCCTATCATTGTAGGTCGTCATGCTTTTGGCGACCAGTACCGGGCCACAGATACCGTTATCAAAGGTAAGGGTAAATTAACTATGACCTTTACCCCCGAAGGCGGGGGCGAGCCACAAACTTTTGAGGTATATAACTTCAAAGGTGATGGCGTGGCCATGACCATGTACAATACCGAAGAAAGCATCATCGGCTTTGCTCGTAGCTGCTTCAACATGGCCCTCAGCAAAAAATGGCCCCTGTACCTCAGTACCAAAAATACCATCCTGAAGAAATATGATGGCCGCTTCAAAGATATTTTTGAAGACATCTATCAAAAGGAGTTCAAAGCACAGTTTGATGCGGCAGGCATCGTATATGAGCACCGCCTGATTGATGACATGGTGGCCAGCGCCCTGAAATGGAATGGCAACTTTGTATGGGCTTGTAAGAACTATGATGGCGACGTACAAAGCGATACCGTAGCACAAGGTTTCGGCTCCCTCGGACTGATGACCTCTGTACTGGTAACGCCTGATGGCAAAACCATGGAAGCAGAAGCTGCCCACGGAACAGTTACCCGTCACTACCGCGATCACCAGGCTGGCAAGCCTACCAGCACCAACCCCATCGCCTCCATCTTCGCCTGGACAAGGGGATTGGCCTTCCGCGGCAAACTGGACAATAACCAGGCGCTGATTGATTTCTGTAATGCCATTGAAGCGGTTTGTATTGAAACAGTGGAAAGCGGCAAAATGACCAAAGACCTGGCGGTTTGTATCCATGGCAATAAAGTAAAACATGGCGAGCACTTCCTGTACACCGAAGAGTTCCTGGATGCTATTGACCAGAACCTGAAGAAGAAAATGGGATTATAGAGGAGTCTGGAATCAGGAGTACTGAGTCTGGAGTTTTATACTGACATTCTTTATAAAAGCGTTCCGCGAAAAGCGGAACGCTTTTTTTCTTAATTTAACAGCCGTTATACCCTGAAAAATGTCCAAACAAAAAATACGTATTCTTATCCCTTTGGGAGTTATTGCAGGACTATTGTTGTATTCGTGGATAATTTTTGTAACTACTGATTGGCTGGCAATTGTACAACATTACATTGGGCTGGTATTGTTTATCCCATTGGTATATTACTTTTTTAATAATCTTAATCGTGCAATAGTGTGGACGGGTATTTACCTTTTAATGGGGGTATGTAAATTTTTGGCATTCACTCCCTTTTTAATGCGTACAGCCATGGGAATTAAAATAGGCTCACTCGAATTGGGAATGCCTTCTTTTCAGTTAATACCTTTTCTCATTTTCATATTATATGCTATCCTGAATTTTGATCAATTGGCAGAGATCTATCTTGATTACAGAGAAGCGAAAGCAAAAAAGATAAAGGATAAGTAGTAATGGAGCACCTGTTGCCAATTTTACCCAAATTGGCAGCATTGCCTGTAATCTGTTGATCTTTTCCATGGCAAAGAATTTGAGTTAACTATCCTGTATAAGTTCAAAATCGAATACTATGGAACAGAATATCTATAACTTCTTTGCTGCTTATGAAAAGCGCTTCAATAATGCGCTGAAAGGCGAAACAGATGTGGAAGGAACAGCCAATGCCTTTGCTCCTTTCTTTGTAGAGGCAAGTCCGGCAGGTATTCATGGAGGTAGTAATGACCAGGAGTTCCGTAAAAAGATTCCGAAAGGCATGGAGTTTTATAGACAGATTGGCACTCACTCCATGGAGATCGTTGCCCAGGATGTAACACCCCTCGACGACCTGCATTACATGGTAAAAATTCAATGGAGGGCCAGCTATAAGAACAAAGACAATACTGACCTGGCAATAGAATTTGATGTTATTTATTTCCTGCAGCACCGGGAAGACCAGTTAAAGATATTTGCTTACATCACCGGCGATGAAGACGATGTATTACGTGAGCATGGATTGATACAATAAGCGCTCCGAACAATCTTTTACTACACATCTTCGTATCTTTCTTACATGGTACAAACCGTCTCTATTATTGTAACGGGTAAAGTGCAGGGCGTATTTTATCGCCAAAGCACCAAAGAAAAGGCAATGGCGCTGGGCATCACGGGTATTGTCAAAAATCAGCCCGATGGCAGTGTATTCATCCAGGCTACCGGCGATCCTGGCCTGCTAAATCAATTAATAGTCTGGTGCAGACAGGGGCCTTCCCAGGCAGAAGTCACCAGTGTACAGGTAGAAACCATCGAGCCGCGCGCTTTCATAGGCTTTACGGTACAGCGCTGATTGCTGATTCACGACATTTCCCTATCTTGATCCTCCAATTTCAAAATTTTAGTACCATGACCCAACGATTATTGCTGATAGCTTGCTTCACGTCCCTGTCAGCGTTAACACAGGCTCAACAGCCTAACAGAGCCGGAGGAGATCCGAAATTATCTGAATATTATGATCCTGCTATCAGGGTAGTGGCCCCGGGTAAAACGGCTGCTGATGCTCCTGCCGATGCCGTTGTATTATTCAATGGCACCGATGCCAGCGCCTGGGAATCGAAAGATGGCGGACCTATCAAATGGAAAGTGGAAAACGGCGCCATGACAGTGGTGTCAGGTACCGGTATCATACGTACCAAACAAGGTTTTGGTGATTGCCAGTTGCACATTGAATGGAGAACGCCTGCTGAAGTAAAAGGCGATGGTCAGGGACGCGGTAATAGCGGTATCTTCCTGATGGGAAAATACGAGTTGCAGGTATTGGACTCTTACAACAACAAGACCTATTCCAATGGACAGGCCGGTAGCATCTATAAGGAATTGCCGCCGCTGGTAAATGCCAGTCGTGGGCCTGGTGAATGGCAGACCTATGATATCATCTTCACGGCGCCTGTATTCTATCCGGATGGTACTGTGAAGTCACAGGCCAGGATCACTGTTCTTCATAATGGCGTGCTGGTACAAAACAACATGTCCATCTGGGGCAGCACCCAATACATTGGTATTGCCAACTACGAAAAACACAGTGATAAGGAACCGATCCAGTTACAGGACCATGGCAATCCCGTAAGCTATCGCAATATCTGGATCAGGCCATTGTAAGTTGTAATTACAGCGCATTTGATATGACCTGTTCAATAAAAGAAGAAGGGTTAAGGTGTTTCCACTTTAACCCTTCTTCTTTTATTGATGTAGTTTTATACTTTACTCACACCGCCCTGCTCAATCTTCAGGTTCTCCAGCATGTCTTTCGTCATCTTAGGCAGGTCATATTCCGGTTTCCAGCCCCAGTCTTTGGTGGCTACTGAATCATCAATGCTTTGCGGCCAGCTATCGGCAATAGACTGGCGGTAATCCGGCTGATAGTCCAGTTTAAGATCGGGAATATGCTTTTTGATCTCGGCGCCGATCTCTTTGGGTGAGAAACTCATCGCCGACAGGTTATAAGAGTGGCGTACAGATATCTTGCTGGCCGGCGCTTCCATCAGCTCAATGGTGCCGCGTATAGCATCCGGCATGTACATCATGGGCAGGTAGGTATCTTCTTTCAGGAAAGAAGTGTATTTTTTCTCTTCCAGCGCTTCATGGAAGATCTCTACCGCATAATCGGTGGTGCCGCCGCCGGGAGCAGATTTATAACTGATCAGGCCCGGGTAACGGATACTGCGCACATCCAGGCCAAATCGCTGGTGATAATAATTGCACCAGAACTCTCCGGCATATTTGCTGATGCCATATACCGTAACAGGTTCTATGATGGTTTGCTGGGGACAGTTTTGCCGCGGTGAAGTGGGACCGAATACAGCAATACTGCTGGGCCAGTACACTTTGTAGATCTTCTCTTCCCGGGCAATATCCAGTACATTCAGCAATCCCTGCATATTGAGGTTCCAGGCCAGGTTGGGATTCTTTTCGCCGGTAGCGGAAAGGATAGCTGCCAGCAGATATATCTGGGTAATACTCTGGCGGATAACCTGCACATGCAGCATCTCTTTATTCATCACATCAATGCTGACATAGGGGCCGGTGCCTTTGAGCAGGTCATTTTCTTCCCGCAGGTCAGAAGCTACCACATTCGCATTGCCATATATCTTGCGTAAAGCCAGGGTCAATTCTACGCCTATTTGTCCTGATGCGCCAATAACAAGTATTCTTTCCCGGATCATAGAGGGTTGCGTTTTAGTGGGAGCAAAAAAACGCAAAATTTTGGTTGTAGCAATAATAAAATGGCCATCCTGTTAAGAATGGCCATTGGGTATCTGATACACGTTATGCTTTTAAAGAAAACTATCTGCTCAATAACATCCTGTGCAGCTTTGTTTCCTTACCGGTGGTAAGCTTCAACATATAAATACCCGGCGCCAGATCGGGTGTTTGAAGGTCTACCTGGTGTTTACCGGCTGCCAGCTCTTTATTTAAAACCTGCCTGACCAGTTGTCCCTGCAGGTTGTACAACTGAACATTGGTCAGGGATTTTTCCGGTAGGGTAAAGCTCACCGTCGTAACAGTGGAAAATGGATCAGGATAATTCTTTACAATGATCGAAGGTTCCTCTGTACTGAGGGCAGGCTTGCCTGGCTGTTGCCCCACCCTGGCCGGATAAGAAGACGTGTTGGCTACCTTGGGCGCGGTATAAGTAACTTTTACATACACATTTTGAGCTGGATTGGCCGCAGATGTATTTTTTACCTTCACCGCATACAATCCAGTAGAAGAAGGGGTATAGGTGAGTGTAAGGTTGCCGGTACCACTCACCGTTTGCACGATCGTATTGCTGCTGTTGTACAAATTCAGGGTGAGATTTTGAGCGGTATTGGCAGGATATAAATTGACGGTAATGGTTTTGCCGGTCTCATCAAATACTTTTCCTACAGTACGTAAGGTGGTGGAACTGGCGGGCAAAGCGCCTCCCTGTTGCAGGGAACTGGCATGTGAATCGCCCAGGTCATTGGCCATTTCCCATTCCTGGGTAGTGCTGCGCTGGGTGGGATTAAAGCCGCCGGTTACACCTGCCGGTCCCCAGATGCAATAACCACGGCGTACATTACTGCCATCGCAAGGTGGTACATAAATCGTAACGCGCCCATTGGCATCTGTCCAGATATCACTGCTGTTGGCGCCGGAATAATCATGCAGTTGCACATTGGGACCAAAGTCTGTTTGTATATTGGCATTCTGCCAGGTATTCCAGTTGTCATTCACGCCTATAATAGCATAACTGTTTTCCGGTCCGCTTTTATAACCGCGCTCAATGATCAACAGATCCGAAGCCTGCCAACGTACTTTGTAGGAGCCTTTCTTAAAATTCAGCTTTTGATGGCACCAGATAATATTGGCTATTTCATCACGTACTGGCAGGTTGGTAGTACTGGTAGGTAAGTGAGAATATCTTTTACCGGTACTGCCAATATTGAACAGGTCTTCAAAGAATACCTGTGGTGAACCATCTACTGCAAAGGTGATGGCATAGGCCGCGGCCAGCCTGGCATCGAAGGGGTCTATATGACCACCTCCCAGTTCATTGCCGGCATCCCATCCGGTATAATTACCGGTGGAATCTTTAATGGGCCGGAAGGTATCATGGTTATTGACAAACGGTACGGTGCGATAACGATTGGTTTGCTGACTGCCGGGAATATTGGCCAGGTTATAACTACCGCCTGCACTTACCATATCTTTAACGGCCTGGCGCAAACTAAAATCAAATGTACCGGTCATATCTTCTGTACCGCCATTACTCGTTTTCACATTATTGATCCAGGTATCCAGGTCGCTGGCGCTGCCTACGTATTCACCTACGGCAAACATATTGGCGCCACCATTGGCCCAGCCCGCACTGTACTTTACATTCCACAGGAAATCCTGCAGGGCCCAGTGCGGAAAATGTTTTACTGCATCAAAGCGAAAGCCATCTACCCCTGTTTGTTTCTTCATCCATACGAACCAGTTGCGGGTTTGGGTGCGCATATAATCCGTTGTCTGAACAGGATTATAGGTGGCATTGGAGCTTTGACCATAAGCGCCGGAATAATAACAAATATCAGGGCCAAAGAAAGCAGCGCACCAGTCACCGCTATTACAGTTGTGATCGCTGTTGGCGTGGAAGTTTTGCCAGTTCTTGGGCCAGCGTCCGGAACGGGCCAGGTATTCGGCTGATAATTCCGTAGTAACCGGCGTAGACCAGGAGGCATACCGGAAATTCTTATACAGGTTGCCATCATTATTGGCGCTTGCTGATGGGTCCTGTCCACCTGCGCCGGTGGAAGAGCCGGCATTGTCCATGTGATTAAACACTACATCCTGGATGGCATCCATGCCATTGGCGTGTAATACGGCGATCATGCGCAGCAATTCATTCTTATTGCCCAGCCGGGTTTTCAGGTTTCCTTTCTGGTATTTATCACCCAGGTCGTACTGGTCAAAGGGCGAATAGCCATTGCTATTAGTCCCTGCATTTTTAATGGAAGGGGGTATCCATACGCCGTCAATACCGATATCCCTGAGGCGCGGGGATAGATCAGCCAGGTAATTGGACCAGCCTTCGGGGTAATTGGTATTCCAGTAATCCCACCAGAAGCCCTGGAAAATCACTTTCCCGTTCCAGGGATTTTGGGCTTGTACAGTAAAGAAGCAGGTGGAAAAAAAATAAAGGAGGACGCTAAAGCACGTCTTGCGAACAAGGTGTTTCATACAGCAATCAGTTTGGTGAGGAAATAAGGTAAATAGTAATGTGTAAAAATTACACATTATATAAAACATGAACAAATTATTTTGCCTTACTATTTCTCAGCGGCAGGGAATACGAGAGGATCAGGTCTGGAAAGGATGTAGAAGAGAGCAGGACACCTTATAGATAATCAAGGGATTATAATAGGATACAGCATAGATGCAGCATATATACAGCATACATCCAGCATAGATACAGGTTCCTTATATAGATATGCTGCATCTATGCTGTATGATAATTTAAAGGAAGCAGGAAAAAAGGTTAAACCTATAATAATGCTTTTACATCCCTAATCTGAGGTACCCAGCAACCTCTTAGTATCTATTCCCGGAAGCTCGGTGTTCCGTATCTTTGCGCCATGGAAAAAATGCTTAAAGAACTGTTTGCCAATCAACAGTACGACGAAAAGAACTTCTTCCTGATAGCCGGGCCCTGTGTGGTGGAGAGTGAGGAGTTGCTGATGGAAGTGGCTGATAAAGTGAGCGGTATCTGCAAAAACCTGGGTATTCCGTACGTATTTAAGTCCTCTTACCGGAAGGCCAACCGCACCAGCGCTTCTTCTTTTACCGGCCTGGGCGATGAAACAGCCCTCCAATTACTGAAAAAAACGGGCGAAAAGTACAAGCTGCCGGTAACTTCCGATGTACATGCGCATGATGAAACCGCTCTGGCGGCCAAATACATTGATATTCTCCAGATCCCAGCCTTCCTTTGCCGGCAGACCGACCTGCTGGTGGCTGCCGCCGAAACAGGCAAAATTGTGAATGTGAAGAAAGGCCAGTTTGTAAGTGGACCCTCTATGAAATTTGCGGCCGAAAAGATCCGGAAAGCCGGTAATGATAAAGTGATCCTTACCGAGCGGGGTAATACCTTTGGCTACCAGGATCTGGTAGTAGATTACCGCAATATTCCCTGGATGAAAGAACATGGTACGCCGGTGGTAATGGACTGTACCCATAGCCTGCAGCAACCCAACCAAACCTCGGGCGTAACAGGTGGCAACCCCCAACTGATCGGCACTATTGCCAAAGCGGCGATTGCCAGCGGTGCGGATGGCTTATTTATAGAAACACATCCTAATCCTGCCGTGGCTAAAAGTGATGGCGCCAACATGCTTAAACTGGATTTGCTGGAAGGACTGCTGCAGCAACTGGTGAAACTGCGCAAGGCAGTAGTTTAAATCGTTTCAGGTGTAAATCATATAACAAAAGCTATTCTTGATGGAGTAGCTTTTGTTTTGTGTGACCGTATTATAGCACTTAAAAATTTTCAGGAGTAAAAAAGCTTCCGGAACGGAAGCTTTTAAATACGTTTTCAAAGGTGAACCCGTGGTTTCATCTAATAGGTGTAACAGACCAGCGGTGGTTTTTCATAGTCGTCAGGATCAAAAACGGGACTTCAGCTCAAATCCTTTCAGTGGTAGTTCCAGATGCAAAACTATACCCCAAACATGGGTTTGTCTACCTGTAGTAGGTATAATACTACCCATAAAGTCTTTAAACAATCGTTTGCGTGGCTATTTAAGAAACCCTTCACAGATCTATTGGTTCAAACGAGTAGGTTAAAAAGGGTGGAATTACAATAAAATTGCCCGTTTATGACAAAAGCTGGCTGGGCAGCACACCAAACTCTTTTTTAAAGGCAATGGTAAAGTTGCTGAGGTTGGCGTAACCCAGTTCCATGGCTACTTCTTTGACTGAATATTTACGGGTAAGCAACTTATCCTGAGCTGCTTGCATACGGGCTTTTTGGTAGTATTCATAGATGGGATAGCCATACATAGTCTTAAAATCCTTCTTCAGCTTTGATTCGCTGATGGAAACCATTTTGGCCAGTTGTTGTATAGAAGGAGCCTGCTGAAAAATGTCCTTGGTAAGGATATTCTCTATCTGCATTACCCGGTTAATATCTTCCGGTGATAAAGGTACCCGGAAGGTGGGGTTCTTCATTTTATCATACAGGTGGGTAAAAAAACGTTCGATCATCAGCATGATCCGGTTTTGGATGATAGTTAAACGCAGGGGGTTGTGTTCATCCACTTCCATAATAGTACGCATCCATTGCCGGTATTTACTATCCAGTGGCTCAATGTTCAGGTTTTCTGCTTTCAGGGAAATATAGGTGGATAGCACATCTTCTACCGTATTGATATCAAGGTACCTGGCCAGCCATTGTTTATTAAACAGGATGCCAATCGAACTATAATGCCCGCCCTGTGTGCCGAGGTACGACCAATCGAAGAGGGAACTGGTGAGATAGGCAATGGACTTGCTGGTATTTTTTTCTTTTACCTTTTCTTCATCAATCGTCACTATGAGGGTGCCGGGTATGGTAAGTTCATCAAAACGCAGGGTGTAAAATTCCTCTGTTGTATTGCGCTTCCGGTGTATGAACCAGTCCTGGTTGAAGGTGCAGTTGGTAATACAGGCATGCAGGCCGCTGGGCAATGGCAGGAAAAGAAAACTGCCATTAGCCACCGAAGCAGGAAATATTACCTGGTTATTATGCACTGGCATTTCAAGCTGCGCGGCCAGCTTGAGCAACAGTTGCTCATAATCAGATGTAGTATAGTCAAACTGAAACAAAATGCCAGCCTTTACAGGTTATAAATGCAATACCTATCGGACCACAGGATGATCTGTTTCGTTGCTTTGGATAACGGGGGGGTTAGTGTTACTGGTATTTCAATGGATTACGGCGTACGGATAAAATGTACCGCTTAATATTCATCCAGAATGCAAGAACAAAATAAACAATGAGAGGTGACCCCATGGTGAGGAAAGAAATGTATACAAACCAGGTACGAATGCGTGAGGTGGCAATGCCCATTCTTTCACCTATTGCGGTACACACACCATAAGCCTGCCATTCAATAAAAAATCTCAGACGATTCATGATACTAATTTAATACATTTTAAGTCACCATGCTAACACCTGTTTATACCAATAAATTATTTTTTAGGTAAATTTGCACCGATTTTATGCGAGTGGCGCGTTTATGAGGGCTTTGGCGGTATTTGATTAAGGGTGGGCGATCGTATAATTAAAATATAAAATATTTAACATGGTTTTTGATCTGGATTTAATTAAAAAGCTCTATGCGGCCATGCCTGCACATATTGCAGAAGCCCGTAGGCTGGTTGGCAAGCCATTGACTTTAGCAGAAAAAATATTGTATTCCCACCTGTTTGTTCCTGCAGGCAGGGCTTATGAGCGGGGCAAGGACTATGTGGATTTTGCACCAGACCGTGTGGCAATGCAGGATGCCACGGCCCAGATGGCCTTGCTGCAGTTCAGCACCTGCGGCCGTTCTAAAGTAGCCGTTCCTTCTACCGTACACTGCGATCACCTGATCCAGGCTAAAACAGGCGCCACCGAAGACCTGAAAACAGCCCTGGATGTTAATAAAGAAGTATATGACTTTTTAGCTTCTATTTCCAATAAATATGGCATCGGTTTCTGGAAACCAGGCGCCGGTATCATTCACCAGGTAGTACTGGAAAATTATGCTTTCCCCGGCGGTATGATGATCGGTACCGACTCCCACACCCCCAATGCGGGCGGTTTGGGCATGGTGGCCATCGGTGTTGGTGGCGCAGATGCAGTGGATGTAATGGCCGGGCTGGCCTGGGAATTGAAAATGCCCAAGCTGATCGGTGTAAAACTGACCGGTAAGCTCAGCGGCTGGGCTTCTGCCAAAGACGTGATCCTGAAAGTGGCTGGTATTCTTACCGTAAAAGGTGGTACCGGCGCTATTGTAGAATATTTTGGTGAAGGCGCCGATAGCCTCAGCGCTACCGGCAAAGGCACCATCTGTAACATGGGTGCTGAAATTGGCGCTACCTGCTCTGTATTCGCCTACGATAAAAAGATGGCCGAATACCTGAAGGCTACCGGCCGCGAAGAAGTGGCTGTGCTGGCCGATGGTATCCGAGAACACCTGCGCCCTGATGAAGAGGTATATGCAGATCCTGCAAAATACTATGACCAGTTAATTGAGCTCAACCTGAATGAGCTGGAACCCCATGTGAATGGTCCTTTCACACCCGACCTCGCATGGCCCATCAGCAAATTTGCTGAAGCGGTAAAAGCCAACAACTGGCCCGAAAAGCTGGAAGTAGCCCTCATCGGTTCCTGCACCAACTCTTCTTATGAAGATATCAGCCGTTCTGCCTCCCTGGCAAAACAGGCCATCGATAAAAAATTAAAGACCAAAGCTGAGTTTACCATTACACCGGGTTCTGAAGTAGTTCGCTTCACCATTGAAAAAGATGGTTTCCTGAAGACCTTTGATCAGATCGGTGGTGTGGTACTGGCCAATGCCTGTGGTCCCTGTATCGGTCAGTGGGCCCGTCACATAGACGATCCCAACCGCAAGAACTCTATCATTACTTCTTTCAACCGCAACTTCGCAAAACGTAATGATGGCTTTGCATCTACACACGCTTTTGTAGCTTCTCCCGAGCTGGTAACTGCTTTTGCGATTGCCGGTAACCTTACTTTCAATCCGCTGAAAGATAAACTGAAGAATGAAGAAGGCAAGGAAGTAATGCTGGATGAACCTACCGGTGTGGAACTGCCGCCGAAAGGATTCTCCGTAGATGATCCGGGTTACCAGGCGCCTGCTGCTGATGGTAGCGGTGTACAGGTAATTGTAAAGCCCGACTCCCAGCGCCTGCAACTGCTGGAAGCTTTCACTCCCTGGGAAGGTACTGACCTGAAAGGGCTGAAGCTGTTGATCAAGGCCAAAGGAAAATGTACTACCGACCATATCTCTATGGCTGGCCCCTGGTTAAAATTCCGTGGCCACCTGGATAATATCAGCAACAATATGCTGATCGGCGCGGTGAACTTCTTCAATGAGAAGACTGACTCTGTAAAGAATCAACTGAGTGGTGAATACGGCGCTGTACCAGCTACGCAACGTGCTTATAAAGCTGCCGCTATTGGCACCGTAGTGGTAGGTGATGAGAACTATGGTGAAGGCAGCAGCCGTGAGCATGCGGCTATGGAACCCCGCCACCTGGGTGTGCGCGCCATCGTTGTACGGAGCTTTGCCCGTATACACGAAACCAACCTGAAGAAACAGGGTATGCTGGCGCTCACTTTTGCCAATAAGGAAGATTACGATAAGATACAGGAAGATGATACTTTCGATATCCTGGGCCTTACCTCCTTTACGCCTGGTACGCCGCTTACCCTGGTGGCCAACCATGCCGACGGATCAAAGGATTCTATCGTACTGAACCATACCTACAATGCACAACAAATTGAATGGTTCAAAGCAGGTGGTGCGCTAAACGTGATCCGCCGCCAGTTTGCAGGGAACTAAAATATTTGGAAATAACTAAATAATTTAGTATTTTTGTGGTCTGATACAAGAAAAGCGAAACACTATAGTAGTGTTTCGCTTTTTAATTATATTTAATTAATGTAATATACTATGGAAACGCTTGTCATTAAAAACTTTGGCCCTGTTAAAGATGCAGAAATAGCCCTGAAGAAGGTGAATATATTCATTGGCCCGCAAGGAAGCGGGAAGAGTATTATTACCAAGGTGATGAGTGGGGCAGTGAGTTATACAAACAATCAGCGTGCCGGATCAACTGACCGGAACCAGAAGGAAAAGTTTCTGGAAGAGCTGAATCTTTTCAATTGTTTGGAAGCTGATACCAGCATTTTTATCAGGAGCAGCGAAGGAATCGAAATGCTTATTGACGGAAACGAATATACCAGTTTGGCTGCCGAGCCTTCCCCATCCTATTATGGCCTGCCTGCCACGCTTTATGTACCTGCCGAAAGAACAGTAATCCCCCTGATTGCAGGTTCATCATTTTTTTTCTCAAAAGAAAAGACGCCCCTATCCAGACATATTGCTGATTTTGGCCTGCTTTTTCAAAACGCAAGAACGGAAGTCAAATCTCAAACGTTTGAGTTTTTGGATGGAATAACCTATCATTTCAGGGATGGAGCAGACGTACTGGAATTAAAGAATGGAAAGACAATCAGGCTACAGGAAAGTTCCAGCGGACTGAAGGCCATTGTGCCTTTGTTGATTGTATTAAGCTGGTTGACTTCCAGGATAAAAAGCAGGGCAGGAAATAAAACTATTTATCTCTCCATTGAAGAACCGGAGCTATCACTTTTTCCTTTTACCCAGAATGAACTGCTAAAGTTTATTTTTGAAAAGATTGCTCCCTTAAATTATCATCTTACGATAACTACTCATAGCCCTTATACACTTACTGCTATTAATAATTTTATTTACGCTTATCAGGTTGGGAATAAGGATAAGTCTGTTCAGGAAATTGTTCCTGAAAAATTGTGGCTGAATCCTGATGATGTGGGAGCATGGTTTGTAGAAGAAGGGAAGGTGAGGTCGATAATTGATGATGAAACTAAGCAGATTAAAGCAGAAGAGATAGATAGAATTTCTGAGGTGCTGAATGAAGAGTATGACAGGATTGCGGATATTAAATTTAAGTAGGAAGTATTGTTATGTCATTAAGTACAGACTGCATTCAATATTCAGGAACCAAGAAGGACTGTCCTGTTTCAGAGAAAGGAAAGACTTACAGAATTATTAACAGTTCTAATGCTGTACTGACTGTATATGCAGTGGATCCATGCCTCATTCCGGATAGGCAACAGAAAAAATGCGATTATCTTATTGTGGCGCATTGCCAGGATACCATGAAGGCATTGTTTATTGAGTTAAAAGGTTCAGATATAACCAGTGCAATACAACAAATTGAAAACTCATTACGAATCCTTGGTAATTCTCTTAAAGACTATCAGGTGTTTGGGAGAATAATTGGCCGGAGAGTAACGCCAAACATCAAATCCCGAAGGTCGGGACTGGAGGAAAAGTTAAGGCAGCATGGCGGTAATTTACAGATTATTTCAGCCGCTGAATTTTCGGAAAAATTATAGCCATTTGTTCATTGCTTCGCTTTGATTTAAAATATTCCTGTTCACTACATTACATCTTCATGGGTAAGGGCACATAAATTGTGTAAATTCATGTATGATGCTATCACGCTTCTCCCGACTCCTTGCCTTGTTGCTTATCATAAGTCAATGCCAGGCACAAAAGACTGCCCGCAGACATGCCAAACAGCCACTGGCCGTACTGGCCTATTATTCCGGCAATGCGTCAGAAATAGATCAATACGATGTACAGAAGCTCACCCATATTATTTATAGCTTTTGTTACCTGCGTGGCAACCAATTGTATGTAGGCAATGCCGAACCGGTTATCCGGAAACTGGTATCCCTGAAAAAGAAGCAACCTTCCCTGAAAGTATTATTGTCGCTGGGTGGCTGGGGTGGTTGTAAAACCTGTTCCGATGTTTTCTCCAGGAAGGGAGCGCGTGACTCCTTCGCCCTGTCGGTAAAGCAATGGACCGATAAGCTGGGAACGGATGGTATTGACCTGGATTGGGAGTATCCCGCTATTGAAGGTCCGCCCGGCCATCCATATAAGGAAGAGGACCGGCCTAATTTTACAGAACTGGTAAAAGCCTTGCGTAAAGTATTGGGCAGTAAGCATGAGATCAGTTTTGCAGCCGGTGCCTTTACCAAATGCCTGGAGGAATCCATTGCCTGGAAAGAGGTGATGCCGGTTGTAGACCGGGTAAATCTTATGACCTATGACCTGGTGAATGGTTATAGTACAACGACAGGGCATCACACCGCTTTGTATTCAACGCCCGAACTGAAAGAATCAACCAATAATGCGGTAACCTATCTTGAATCTTTGGGAATACCACGGAATAAAATGGTAATAGGCGCAGCTTTCTATGCCCGTGTATTTGAAAATGTAGACAGCGTGAATAATGGCTTATACAGACCCACAAAGTTTAAAAGCTTTATTCCTTACAGAATCTTTCCAACAGTACTGGCACAGGCAGATGGATATACCGCCTACCGGGATGATATTGCCAAGGCTCCTTATAGCTATAACCCATCTAAAAAACTTTTTGCTACTTATGATGACAGTCTCTCTGTTGATCTCAAAACAAACTATGCCATAGACAAAGGGCTGAATGGAATTATGTTCTGGGAGCTGACGTTGGATAAACCAAAAGATGGCTTACTGGATGTGATTGATAAAGTGAAAAAGCAGAAAGAAAGTAAATAACCTCTGGATGCCTTAAATTGTGGCGTATGAAGAGAGGCGTCCTGCTTTATATCATATTTGGCAGTTTATATTCCTGCAATTCAGCAGATCCTGCTGTTACCGTAGCTACAGAAAAAAAAGATACGGCTGTTTCCTGCGAATCAAATATGCCCACACGTTTTGGTACAGTTGCTGCCGATACTTCACTGACAATATCGGATAGTATATCGCATGAAGGCATGATATGGATTGCCGGCAACACCTTTGGCATGGGCGCGGCCGACCAGGAGTGCCGTTCCGATGAATATCCCCAGCATACGGTTACTGTGGCAGGCTTCTGGATGGATGCTACCGAAGTGACCAATGCACAATTCCGGAAGTTTACAGCAGCTACCGGATATATTACGACTGCCGAACGGAAACCGGATTGGGAAGAGATTAAAAAGCAATTGCCTGCCGGTACGCCAAAGCCGGCGGACAGTCTGTTGGTGGCCTCATCGCTCGTATTTACACCACCGGCCTACACGGTACCGCTAGATGATGCTTCGCAATGGTGGTCCTGGAAAAAAGGGGCCGACTGGAAGCATCCGCAGGGGCCAGGCAGTGATATAAAAGGAAAAGACAATTACCCCGTAGTACATATTTCCTGGTATGATGCCGCCGCTTACGCGAAATGGGCGGGTAAGCGCCTGCCCACAGAAGCAGAATGGGAATATGCCGCCAGGGGAGGACTGCAGAATGCCCGCTATCCCTGGGGCGCTGAAGAAATAGAAACCGGTAAACCCAAGGCCAATACCTGGCAGGGTAGTTTTCCGGATAAAAATACCGGCTGGGACCATTTTAAGGCCCTGGCGCCTGTTAAGTCCTTTACGCCTAATAAATATGGATTGTATGATATGGCCGGCAATGTATGGGAATGGTGCAGTGACTGGTATGATGCAAACTGGTATGCATCCCTGAAAAATAGCAATACAGTCAACCCGGCAGGACCTGCCCAAAGCAATGACCCCATGGAGCCTACCGTACCCAAGAAAGTAGTGCGGGGCGGATCATTTATGTGCAATGCCTCCTATTGCAAGGGCTACCGCGTTACCACACGCATGAAAACTTCTCCGGATACGGGATTAGAGCATACTGGATTCCGTTGTGTATCATCGAAATAATGCAACCGGGAAGTGTAACTAACATTCATTAGTATTGCTGTTTGTTAAAATCTGTATTAGTCTACCTGAGAGGTAGAAAAAGTTGTCTGTTTCCGCGCCGGGTCTTATCTTTGTTACTGAGTCAACGATTATTTTTCATGCTACACACTATCGCGATGCAATACAATAATTCCCGCTATTATTACAACTGTTGTTGTTGCTGTTGATTCATTCCTCCATCTTACTTGCTTTTTACTTTCTTTTTTAATTACCACTGAATAGTCAATATACATGAATACGTCACTACAAAATTATATCCCCGAATTAACCTACCAGTCGAGTGGACTAACTCTTACGGAGTTCCTGTCCCTGCTGGCAAAGCAGTTTCCGGGTCAGGTGACTTTTTCTACCAGTTTTAGTTTTGAAGACCAGGTCATTGCCCATGAAATATTGAGCAATACACTTCCTATAAGCGTATTCACCCTGGATACCGGAAGGCTTTTTGCAGAGACCTATTCTGTATGGAGCAGTACCAATGCCAAATACCAATCGAATGTAAAAGCCTATTATCCCAATAATACCTTACTGGAAGAGTTTGTGCAGGAGAAAGGCCCCAATGCCTTTTATGAATCTGTAGACAATCGCAAGCAATGCTGCTTTATCCGCAAGGTGGAGCCGCTGAAGCGGGCATTAAAGGGCAATGCGGTTTGGGTAACAGGCTTGCGTGCAGAGCATTCTCCCGACAGGCATAACCTCACTGTCCTGGAATGGGATGAAAGCAACCAGGTGATCAAATACAATCCCCTGTTGCATTGGACCACCGAACAGGTGCGTAAGTATATTGATGACAACAATGTTCCTTACAATCCCCTGCATGATAAAGGATTTGTAAGTATCGGTTGTGCGCCCTGTACAAGGGCCATCAGGCCGGGAGAAGATTTCCGGGCAGGTCGCTGGTGGTGGGAAGATGCTGCCAAAAAGGAATGCGGACTGCATGTGCATTCCTGAGGTGTGGGCAGGGAAACAATGATTAGTAATAAATACTTTTGAAGTAATAAAAATATCGAACGAATGAGTGCTTACAGATTAGATTACCTGGATCAGTTGGAATCGGAAGCGATACACATCTTTCGTGAAGTGGCGGGCCAGTTTGAACGGCCGGCCTTGTTGTTTTCGGGCGGTAAGGATTCTATTACACTTGTTCAACTGGCGTTGAAAGCATTCCGCCCCGGTAAATTCCCTTTCCCGTTGGTGCATATTGATACCGGGCATAATTTCCCGGAAGCATTGGAATACCGCGACCGGCTGGCCGCCACATTGGGTGAAAAGCTGATCGTGCGTAATGTGGGAGATACCATCAAGGCAAAACAACTTACAGAGCCCAAAGGAAAATTCGCCAGCCGCAATGCCCTGCAAACTTATACACTGCTGGATACGATTGAAGAGTTTAAGTTTGACGCCTGCATAGGCGGCGCCCGCCGGGATGAAGAAAAGGCCAGGGCCAAGGAAAGGATCTTTTCTGTACGGGATGAATTTGGTCAATGGGACCCCAAGCTGCAACGCCCCGAATTGTGGAATACCTACAACGGTAAGATCCATAAAGGAGAGAATGTACGGGTGTTCCCCATCAGCAACTGGACAGAGCTGGACGTATGGAATTATATCCGCCGCGAGAAAATAGAACTGCCTTCTATTTATTTCTCCCATGACCGGGAAGTGATAGAACATGAAGGGCAACTGGTGGCTGTTTCTGAATTTATTCAACTGGAGCCTTCCGATAAAGTGATCACCAAGAAGGTGCGTTACCGTACCGTAGGGGATATGACCTGTACGGCGGCAGTAGAATCAGGTGCTTCCACGATTGATGATATTATTACAGAGATCACTGCTACCAAGACCAGCGAAAGAGGCGAAACGCGTATTGATGATAAGGTGTCGGAAGCAGCGATGGAAGACAGGAAGAAGAACGGATATTTCTAAATCAATTTAAAAAAATTATAAGCATACAATATGGACTTACTTCGTTTCATAACTGCCGGTAGCGTGGATGATGGCAAAAGCACCTTGATTGGCCGGTTGCTGTATGATAGTAAGAGTATCATGATTGATCAACTGGAAGCGATTGAGCGGCAGAGCAAGAATAAGGAAGACGGGGAGATTGACCTGGCTTTACTGACTGATGGCCTGCGTGCAGAGCGGGAACAGGGTATTACGATTGATGTAGCTTACAAATATTTTTCTACGCCTAAGCGTAAGTTCATTATTGCCGATGCACCGGGGCATATTCAATATACCCGCAATATGGTGACCGGCGCTTCCAATGCCGACCTGGCGATTATCCTGATTGATGCCCGCAATGGGGTAGCGGAACAAACCCGCCGCCATTCGATCATCGCTTCTTTATTGAATATTCCCCATGTAGTAGTAGCCATTAATAAGATGGACCTGGTGAATTTCTCCCAGGATATCTACAACAATATTGTAATAGACTATGCAAAAGTAGCCCAGTCGCTGGGCCTGAAGCAGGTAACCTATATTCCCATCAGTGCTTTACAGGGGGATAACATTGTAGAGAAGTCGGAGAAGCTGCGCTGGTATGAAGGACCATCCCTGCTGCATTTCCTGGAAGAAGTAGAAGTACAGGATACCATTAACCTGACCGATGCCCGTTTCCCGGTGCAGTATGTGATCCGCCCCCAGACAGAAGAGTTGCACGATTACCGGGGTTATGCCGGGAAAGTCATCAGCGGGGTTTACAAAGTAGGTGATGCAGTGACTATACAGCCTGCCGGTATTCAAAGTAAGATCAAAGCCATCGAGATTGGTGGCGCACCCGTATTGGAAGCATTTGCCCCGCAAAGCGCGATCCTGCACCTGGAAGATAATATTGATATCAGCCGTGGTGATGTGATCGTCAATACCGCACAGCCGGTGAAGACCGCACAGGAACTGGAAGTGTTGTTGTGCTGGATGGACAATAAGCCATTGATCCCCGGCAATAAGTACCTGTTGCAGATCAATAGCCGGTCGGTGCGTGCCGTAGTACGGAATATTGAATACAAGCTGGATGTGAATACGCTCGAAAAGAATGAAGCACCTCAGCAGGCAGTACTGAATGATGTCATTAAAGCCACTATAAAAACGGCTTCACCCATTCCCTATGACTCTTACCAGGAGTTAAGGGCCAATGGCGGCGCTATCTTAATTGATGAAACAAGTCATGTTACGGTAGGTGCTTGTATGATCCAGTAGAAGTAGTTTATGTCAGGGGTGACATCCTGAGGGATAGTAATACTTAATTTTTTTACCCTTTTAATCTACTAAAAAAGTAGACATAATGAGCAGGAAGCAAACAGGCAAAGTGATTCTGGCGGGCGCTGGCCCGGGTGATCCCGAGCTGCTGACCATTAAGGTGGCCCGGTACCTGCAACAGGCCGATGTGGTATTGACCGACCGCCTGGTAAGTGAAGATATCCTGAAGACGTATGTACGTCCGGAAGCTGAACTAGTATATGTAGGCAAGCAATGCCGCCGGGGCGCTTCCACACCGCAGGAAACCATCAATGAACTGCTGGTGGAGTATGCTGCAAAGGGTAAACTGGTGGTAAGATTGAAAGGTGGTGATGTCTCTATCTTCTCTAATATCCTGGATGAATTGGAGGTACTGGCTGAGCATGCGATACCTTATGAAATTGTGCCGGGTGTGACGGCTGCCCTGGGTGCTGCTGCTTATGCCGGCATTCCGCTCACTGCCCGGACTTATACCACTGCGGTACGCTTTCTCACTTACTACAAATCGGATGTGGTAACGGACAATTACTGGAAAGAACTGGCTGCCACCAATGATACATTGGTATTCTACATGTCGTCTGAAACGCTGGACGGTGTAGTAGCCAACCTGACAAAGCATACTATAAGCGCTGATAAGTTGCTGGCGGTGGTAGAACAGGCTACTACACCCCTGCAAAATGTACACGTGACGAATATCTATGAATACGACCAACAACTGAAAGGCAAAAAGTTCATATCGCCTTCCCTGGTGATCATTGGCAAGGTAGTAGCGCTGCATGAGCAGTTCCGCTGGCTGGCCAACAGCAATAGCCGGGAAGATTATTTCAAACCTGTAGCCAAATTGTTTACAACCATAACCGACCATACTGAAAAAGTAAAAGACCATGTTAGTAGAGCCTAAATTGAAGATGTTGCTTGATCTGGTTCATTCATCCTCCAAAGAAGAGTTGATCTGGATGAATGGGTACCTGGCTGGCCTGCTGGCACAAAATCAGCCGGTACAGGCACTTCAGCAAGCGCCTGCAGCAGCGGCTGAAGTAAAAGCTGCCGTACCTGCTGTACAGAAGATTACTATTGCCTATGGTACCGAAACCGGTAATTCCAAGAAGCTGGCTGCCGATTTCGCTTCCCAGGCAAAGAAGAGCGGTATCAATGCAAAGCTTGTAAGCCTTGATCAGTACAGGCTCAATGATCTTTCCAAAGAAGAATACTTCTTTACCATTATCAGTACACAGGGTGAGGGCGAGCCACCTGCCACCGCTAAGAAGTTTTATGACCATATCCACCAGAATGGTTTTAAGCTGAACCAGTTGAAGTTTGGCGTACTGGCGCTGGGCGATACTTCCTATCCTTTATTTTGTAAAGCAGGGGAAGATGTAGATGCACAATTACAGCGCCTGGGCGGCCAGCGCATCGCGTCCCTACAACGTTGTGATACCGATTACCAGGCTGAGGCTTCCGGCTGGTTCTCCAATGTATTGAAGCAGTTGACTACTGCAGGCAGCAGCGCTCCTGCGGCAACAGCCGGTACGCCGGTTGCCAAAAAAGCCACGGGCAAAAAAATATACAAGGGCAGTGTTTTAACCAAGGTGAACCTGAATGATCGCGGTTCCTCCAAGGAGACTTATCATATTGAGATCGGCGTAGAAGATGAAATAGATTATGCCCCGGGCGATGCTATCGGTATTGTACCAGAGAATTCAAAAACGGTAGTGAATACCATCCTGGCGCTGGGTTTCAGCAATAATGGTACGCCTGTCACTTTCCGCAATGAGGAGGATTCCATTTATAATCATTTAAAGAAACGCATTAATGTTACCTGGCTGCCTGAACGGGTGGTAAAGCAATATGCGGCCATTGTAAAACAGGATATTCCCGAAACAAAGATCGGACTGGTAGACCTGATGAAGATCTATCCGGTAAAAGATGTACAGCAGTTCCATGAGGTGATTGCTATCCTGGAGCCTATTACTCCACGGCTGTATTCCATCTCTTCTTCTCCGGCAGCACACAGCGGGGAAGTACATATTACCGTGGCCAGGGATACTTTTTATATTAACCAGGAACTCAAATACGGGCTCTGCTCCGATTTCCTGTCCCAGCACCTGACTCCCGACAGTGAGCTTGAATTCTATATACACAAGAACCATCAATTCCGTTTACCCGAAGCTGATAAGGATGTGATCATGATAGGCCCGGGAACAGGGGTTGCACCTTTCCGCTCTTTCCTGGCCGAGCGTGATGCTGCCGGAGCGGGAGGCCGTAACTGGTTGTTCTTTGGTGACCAGCATTTTGTAACAGATTTCCTGTATCAGACAGAGATACAGAACTGGCTGCAAACGGGTGCTCTGACAAAGATAAGTCTTGCTTTTTCCCGTGATAAAGCCTATAAAGTATACGTACAACACCGTATACTGGAACAGGCTGTTGAGTTGTGGAATTGGATCAGCAGCGGAGCTTATATCTATATATGCGGGGCTAAGAACCCGATGGCGATAGATGTGGAGTATGCCGTGTTGCAGGTAATTGAGCGTTGCGGCGGCAAAACCGGAGTAGAGGCTATACAATACCTCGATGAATTAAAAGAAGCGGGAAGGTTTTTAAAGGACGTTTATTAGAGCCGGGAGTAAGGGTTATTGTTTTTTAATTATTGAACGTTGAACAAAATATGAGCACCAATAAGAATTTATCGCCCATTGAAAAGATCAAGGTTGAAAGTAATGCGTTGCGTGGCACATTAAAGGAGAGCCTGCATGATGAAGTGACCGGGGCAATTCGTGAAGATGATACGGCATTGATCAAGTTCCATGGCATGTACCAGCAGGATGACCGTGACCGCCGGGAAGAGCGGAGCGCCAAAAAGTTGGAATGGCTGTACTCCTATATGGTGCGTTTGCGCCTGCCGGGTGGTTTTCTGAGCCCACAGCAGTGGGAAGGTTTACATCATATTGCCGGTGACCATTCTACCGGTGTGATCAAGATCACTACGCGGCAAACGATTCAACTGCACGGCATTCTTAAATCGCATATTAAGCCCACTTTACAGGCTTTTAATACTATTCACCTGGATGCCATTGCCGCCTGCGGCGATGTGAACCGGAATGTGGTGTGTGGCGCGCACCCTAAGCAGTCGCCCATTCACGAAGAAGTGTTTCAATATGCCGGCAAACTGAGCCAACTGGCCTTGCCGAAAACAAAAGCTTATTACGAGGTATGGCTGAATGAAAAGCCATTGGTGGACAAAAAGGAGGAAGAAGATCCTTTATACCAGGAACGTTACCTGCCCCGTAAGTTTAAGATCGCTATTGCTATTCCTCCGCATAATGATGTGGATGTGTTTACGAACGACCTCGGTCTGATTGCCATTGTAGAAAAAGGCAAACTGATAGGATTCAATATTGCCGTAGGTGGCGGTTTGGGAACTACGCATGGCAATGCGAGCACTTACCCCCGGCTGGGCACTATACTGGGTTTTGTGCGGGGTGAAGAGAAAACGTTGAAGGCGGCCTATGAAGTGATTACTGTTCAGCGTGACTTTGGCAACCGCAGCGACCGTAAGTTGTCTCGCTTAAAATATACTGTTGACAAAATGGGCGTGGAAGCTTTTAAGGCGGAGCTTGAAAAGCGTTGCGGCTTTACACTGGAAGAAGCCAAGCCTTTCACTTTCAACCATCGCCCCGATTATTACGGCTGGCACCAGAACCATGAAGGAAAATGGTATTATACCGTATTTTCTGAAAATGGACGTATACTGGACGACGACCAGGTAGCCTTAAAAACTGCGCTGCTGGAAGTAGCTAAAACCGGTAAAGCCAATTTCCGGTTCACTTGTAACCAGAATGTCATTATCAGTGACATTGAGCAAAAAGATAAGAAAGCGGTAGAAGATATTTTGCAGCAATTTGGTATCATTGCACACACTGAAAAAGCAGGTGCAATACGGCGTAGTGCTATTGCCTGTGTGGCATTTAATACCTGCCCGCTGGCCCTTGCAGAAGCGCAACGTTATCTGCCCACGCTGATCAGTAAGATCGAGCCATTGATGGATAAGTACAAGATCAGTGATGATGAGATCTCTATACGTATGACAGGCTGCCCCAATGGTTGCGGCCGGCCTTATGCAGCGGAGATCGGGTTTGTAGGCACTGCTTATGGCCAATACAATATGCACCTGGGAGGCGATCGCGATGGCTTCCGGCTGAATAAAAAGTATAAGGACAGCCTGGATGAAACAGCTATCCTGCAGGAACTGGATAACCTGTTTGGCATCTATAGCAAAAAGAGAAAGAAAGGAGAGACCTTTGGTGACTTCGCGGTTCGCGAACAATGGGTTACGATTTAAAGCTGTTTATAATTAAACGATAACAATACCGAAAGGATGGCGACAGAGAAAGAAAATAAGGAAGTGCCGGAAGTGGCTGTGATTGGGCAGGACACCAATCACCTGTTCCCGGTATTTCTCCGGCTGGAGATCCTGGAGGTATTATTGGTGGGCGCCGGTAATGTGGGCCTGGAAAAGCTGACGGCCATCCTGGGCAATGCGCCCGCTGCCCATGTTTCCGTAGTGGCTGCCAAAATATCGGAACAGGTACGCGAGCTGGCCGCAGGACATGCGCACGTAACCATTCAGGAACGTGCTTTTGAAGAAGCTGACCTGGATGGCAAGGACCTGGTGATTATAGCCGTGAATGATCAGGCGGTAAGCCAGTCTATCCGCGATGCCGCCAGGACCAGAAAGATACTGGTCAATGCTGCCGATAAGCCCGATCAGTGTGATTTTTACCTGAGCTCAGTGGTGCAGAAAGGTAACCTGAAGATTGCGATCTCTACTAACGGTAAGTCACCCACGGCGGCCAAGCGCATCAAGGAAGTGCTCAACAAAGCATTGCCCGGTGAGCTGAATGAAGTGATCAATAACCTGCATGTAGTACGTAACCGCCTGAATGGGAACTTTGAATACAAGGTAAAGCGCCTGAATGAGCTCACTAAGATTCTGATAGAACGGGATACGGCAGAGAAAGAAAGGCGCTGGAGAAAGATTGCTACTTATTCATTGATCATTTTTGCCTTGATGCTGGTAGGGCATTTCATTTTCTCTTACCTGCCTATCCAGCAGATGGCCGATGATACTGTAAAGTGGTACCAGACACTGGATAAGAATTTCCATTGGATGGTACTGGCCGGTTTCCTGGCCCAACTGGTAGATGGCGCTTTGGGAATGGGTTATGGTGTTACCAGTGCTACCATCCTGTTATCGGCGGGTGTTAACCTGGCCGCCATCAGCGGCAGTATCCATACGGCTGAAATGTTTGCCAGTGGGGCCTCAGGGTATAGCCATTATAAATTTGGTAACGTCAACAAGAAGCTGTTTAAAATATTGGTTATTCCCGGTGTGATTGGGGCTATTTTGGGTGCGGTATTGCTATCACTGTATGGCGATACGCATACGCCTTATTTGCGCCCTATTATGGCCTGCTATACTATGTTCCTGGGCCTTAGGATCTTTTACAATGCCTTTAAAAAGCAGCAACAAAAGCCTAAGAAGTTCAAGCGTTATGGCTTGCTGGCAGGAGCAGGTGGCTTCCTTGATTCTTTTGGCGGCGGTGGCTGGGGTCCGATTGTTACCACCACGCTGATCACCAAGGGCAGAAGCCCCCGTTTTGTCATTGGCTCTGTAAGTCTTACCGAGTTTTTTGTAACACTGGCCAGCGCCTTTACCTTCTTTACTTTATTGGGTGTTACCCACTGGCAGGTAATTGTAGCGCTGATCATTGGTGGCTTACTGGCAGCTCCTATTGCTGCTAAGTTAACCGGTAAATTACCCCGGAAAACATCTTTGATCTTATTGGGATTGCTGGTGATGTTCTGGAGTATTAAGATCATTATTAAGATATTCTGATAATATACCCCCGGCTATGTATATAGACCGGGCTTTTTTATAAGTATATAGTCTATAAAAATAATAGACTTTAACATTAAACAATCAACGGAGACATGAAACAGGCATTTTTACTGCTATTGGCTGTTATCTTCCTAACTTCTGTTCATGGACAGGAGGTAAATCTTATTGAAGTATCGGGACGGGTAACAGACCAGGAAAAACATGAGCCACTGGCCGATGTGAGTATTCAGATCAAAGGAACTGTACAAGGTACCATTACCAGCAAAACAGGAGAGTTTACATTACGTACAAAAACAAAACTTCCCTTCACACTTGTTTTTTCTTCTATCGGATTTAAAGAACAGGAGCTGGAGGTAAAAAGCCTCGGTTCTAATCTCCAGGTAGCACTGGCCACCCAAAGCTTCCTGGGCAATGAGGTGGTAATTACTGCTTCCCGGGTGCCGGAGAATCTCCTGAAATCGCCGGTGGCGATTGATAAGCTCGATATCAGGGCTATCAGGCAAACGGCAGCCCCCAGCTTTTATGACGCCCTGGAAAATATCAAGGGTGTGCAGATGACCACCTCCAGCCTTACCTTCAAAGTACCTAATACCCGCGGCTTTAATATCCCCAATAATTTCCGTTTTATGCAATTGGTAGACGGTGTGGATATGCAGGCTGCCACGCTGGGCGTACCATTGGGCAATGCCATCGGCCCCACCGAGCTGGATATCCAGAGCGTTGAAATTACACCTGGTGCAGCCTCCGCATTATATGGTATGAACGCCGTGAATGGCATGGCCAACCTGTTGACCAGAGACCCTTTTACTAACCAGGGTTTAAGCGTTTACCACAAAACCGGCGTGAACCATGTAGACAATAAAGACCACGATGCAGGTATATTGACAGAAACAGCCATCCGCTATGCCAAAGCCTTTAAGAATAAGTTTGCTTTCAAGATCAACGCCAGCTACATGCAGGGCATTGACTGGATCTCCAATACACGCCTGGACCAGAACCCTAATAATAAGAATACTGCTAACCCTGCTTATCCTGCTTTGAACGGTGATAACAATATCGCGTTTGACGGCTGGAATAAATATGGGGATGACGCCTTACAGTTGAGCAATACTGTTTCTATTACTGACCTGACCATTGACGACGTAAGCGGCAGAACGTTAACAGTAGCCCGGACAGGTTATTGGGAAAAAGACCTGGTTGACCCGAAAGTGGATAACCTGAAATTTGATGCGGCTTTGCATTACCGTTTAAATTCCAACACCTTGTTGTCTTACTCTTACCGGATAGGTAAAATGGACGGGGTTTTCCAGCGTGGTAATAAGGTGAAACTGGATAATGTGGTGGTGCAAAACCATCACCTGCAGTTAAAAGGTATTAACTATAGCATCAATGCCTATGTTTCCCGGGAAAGGACGGGGAACTCGTACAATGTAAAGCCCCTGGCTGATAATATGGACCTTTATACAGGCGGTAGTGGTACGGCCTGGGCTGCCAAATATAAAGCGGCCCTGAATGCTTATGCTTCCGCCAATGGTGGTGAGTTAACCTCTGCCAACCTCGCTGCTGCAACAGCCTATGCCCGCCAGCAGGCAGATGCCAGCCGTGCTGAGCCGGGTACTGCACGATTCAACCGGGTAAAAGATTCTATTATCAGGATCAATAACTGGGACATCAAGTCCTCTACAATCCCCGATGCGCCTGTAACCGGCGGAGCGGCTTTGATCCAGAAGAGTAATATCTACCATGTAGAAGGCCAATGGAACCTGAACAAGTACGTGAAAGTGGCCGACATCCTGGTAGGCGCCGATGCGCGGGTGTATGAATTGATCCCAGATGGTAACAACTTTGTGGATTTCAGCCGGCCTATTGCTGAAAGGAACCTGCCTGAAAAGGACGGAAGCTATGGCAGTAATGTTTATTATAAAAAGTTTGGCGGTTTTGTGCAGGCTACCAAAACATTCTTTGATGATAAGCTCAAGATTTTCGCCTCCTTACGCTATGATTATAACCCGGAGTTTGATCCTAAATTCACGCCCCGCGTAGCCGCTGTATATACCCTGAAAGAGCACCATAATATCCGCTTTACTTTTCAGCAGGGGTACAGGTTCCCGGCCTTATTTGAGGCGCTGTCTTACGTAAACAATGGCCGCGTAAAGCGCGTAGGTATTCTACCTATTATCAATGAAGGATTAGGCTTCAGGGAGAACAGTTATACACAGCCATCTGTAGCGGCATTCAATGCGGCAGTGAAGGCAGCAGGCAATACTGACCAGGCTGCCCTCGCAAACAGAGACCTGTTAAAGCCTGCTAATTTGCCGGATGGACGGCCGGAGGGAATTAACTCTTTTGAGATCGGGTACAAAGGCGTTTTACTGCATAATAAGCTGTTTATTGACTTTGATGCTTATGCTAATGTTTATGATGGCTTCCTGGGCCAGGTACAGGTATATGTTCCGAAGGGTGCAACAATTGGTTCGGACACCGCCGTGATAGCGATGATTGATAGGAACCGCGATGCGCAACCTGCAAAGGATGCTACGTCCACTTCACCTGCTACGGCTGCCAGTAAGGGACAGGACCGCTACAGGGTTTATACCAATGCTATTAATAAGTACACTACTTATGGCTCTTCATTGGGTATTACTTATAATGTACACAAAACCTATGCACTTTCCGGTAACCTGAACTACAATGAGATCAAAGGAAATGCAACCCCCGATCTGTTTGTAACAGGATTTAATACACCGAAATGGACAGCCAATGTATCTTTTGGCAATCGTGCTATTACCAAGGAGTTAGGCTTTAATGTAACCTGGAGATGGCAGGATGCTTTCCTGTGGGAAAGCCCCCTGGTTACCGGCCGTGTAGCTGCTTATCAAACAGTGGATGCGCAGGTTACTTATCGCATACCCAAAGTATTCAGTACCATTAAAGTGGGCGGCACTGATCTTTTAAATCACCGCTACCTGCAATATGCCGGTGGGCCCACCATTGGCGGCTTGTATTATGTAGCTATTACGGTAGATGGGTTATTGAAATAAAATATTATATGTGCATGAATGAGGGCCTTGCCGGTTTTAATAAGCTGGTGGGGCCTTTTCTATTTGAGGATAATAAGTATTAACCTATCCCAAAGGGTGTTATCTTAGTAGTCTAAAACCCTTATATGTACACGCTATCCGTAAAAAGATGCTGCACATTCCTGTTTGTGCTGATTACCCTGCTACCTATTTTCGCTTTCAGCCAGGATGGTGATGAAGCTGAACAAAGGCTGATCTTAAACCTCGATGTATTTGCAGACTCTACGGAAAAGAGATTATTTACAGAACTGCTGGCGCAAAAGAATGTCGACTACTTCCGGCTTATGTTATTGGCGGGCAATACCAAAAGAAATAATACTGCCGTAAAAGAACTGGCGGATAAGCTGGAATCATTTATACAATCAAAGAATTTATCCGGCAATAAAACTTATACCAGTAAAGAGCTTAAGAAACTTTACAAAGAGATCCATGATGCCTTTTTGGGTCAATATGTAGATAACCCTGCTTTTTCAGAGATCTTCGACAATGGAAAATATAATTGCGCAACGGCATCTGCCTTATATGCCCTATTGCTGGGCAAGCTGGCTATAGAATACGATATTCATGAGACTCCGGACCATGTATATATTGTTGCCGCGCCTACATCGCATAATGTTATTTTTGAAACCACCGCTCCCGGCGCTACTGCATGGCAATTGAATGATAAATCCCGGCAACAGTTCGTGGAGTACCTGTATAATAATAAGATCATTTCCAAAGAAGAGTGGACAAATGGCAACCAGGACGAATTGTTTAAAAAGCATTTCTACAATGATAAAGCGATTGGCCTGAGAGAGCTTACCGGCCTGTTGTATTATAACATGGGTGTTGCCGCCACACAGGAAGAGAATTATGAAAAGGCCTACCGGTATTTTGAGCGTGCTTATTTCCTATACCCGGATAAAAAGATCAAATACTTTATTTCCATTACCCTGGCCAGCTTTATCCTGAAATCGGAGGAAAATGGAGAAGCAGAAGAAAAAGTCTTTCCCGGTTATATCCGTTACATGCAGGTGGGCAATGTGAAGCTGGCAAAGGAAATGATTGGTGATTATATGAAAGGCGCTACGAAAAAGTATTTATTCCAGCATCCTGATCGTTCTAGGTACCTGCAGATCTATAATACAGTTATGCAGCATGTGAAGGATTCGGCACTGGTGTACGATCTGCAATATGATCATTATTATAATTCAGCACATTACTTTTCTATTAAGGAAAGATCAGATTCTTCCAGGGCGTTTTTAGACCTGTTGTACAACCTGAACCGGAATGATTTGCTGATACAGGAGTTAATTACAGGAACCATCCGGGAACTGGTGTCTAAAATGGGTGCGGAAAAAACGGTTATTGACTCATTAAAATCCTACTTTGCTACCTATCCTTTCCTGAAGAAAACAAATAAACTACAGGAGTATTATATCTTTTGCCTTGCTACCCAGGTAGGCATGTTGTATGATGAAGAAAATGACAAAGAAGGCATAAGATACCTGACACTGTTAAAAGAAACTTTACAGCAGGAAAAACCTGCTCTTGACATGCAAAACAAAATGTTGTTGACGAACGCCATTGGGGAAGTAAGCGGCTTCTATGTAAGGAAAAGCAATTATAAATCGGCCCGTGAGTTGCTTGTATTCATGAAAAACCTATACCCGGACAATGAGGATTTTGCACGCCGGCTTACGCATGTAGAGAAAATGCTGAATACTAAAAAATAGCCTGAAATTATTGCTCATCCAGCCAGGCGGACAAACATTGTGATATTTTCTCCGCCTCTACCATAAACCCGTCATGACCATACGCAGAATCTATCTCAACCAAGGTAGCATTGGGCAGGTGTGCTTTCATATGCCGTTGCTCCTCCAAAGGACATAAAATATCACTGCTGATGCCGATCAGTAAAGTCTTTTGTTGCAGTTGTTGTAAGATCTTCTCCACATCACCGCCCCGGCCACGCCCTAAATGGTGGGTGTCCATGGCTTTGGTGAGGAACCAATAGCTGTAGGCATTGAAACGTTTTACCAGTTTGTCGCCCTGGTAATTGATATAGGAAGCTGCCCGGTAGTCATCCAGCTTTTCGGTATCGGTATCGGTTTGCTTTTGCACCATAATGCCATAATTCCGGTAGGTAAGCATCCCGATAGCGCGGGCGGCTTTTAGTCCTTTTTGTCCGGCCTGCGGAGATCCTTCCTGCCAGGTGCTATCTGCCTCAATCGCCAATCTTTGTGTGGCATGTATAGCAATACCCCAGGCGCTTTCGGTAGGGGAAGTGGCCAGCAGGAAAAGCCGTTCTATCACTTCCTTTTCCAGTACATTCCATTCCATCGCCTGGTAGCCACCCATACTGCCACCCATTAATAAATGGATCTTGTTGATGCCGAGGTGGCGGCGTAACAGGATATGCGCCTGCACCATGTCGCGGATGGTAATCAGGGGAAACTGGTGGTAATAAGGCTGTCCCGTAGCCGGATTAATACTCAAGGGCCCAGTAGTGCCGTAACAGGAACCCAATATATTGGCGCAAACGATAAAATATTTGTCCGGATTGATCACACAACCCTGTCCTACCACGCCTTTCCACCAATCGGCTACTTCCGAGTTGGCCGTAAGCGCATGACATATCCATACCACTTTACTGTCTGCCTGCAGGGTGCCATAAGTATGGTATGCAATTGTAAGTTCAGGTAGTGACTGGCCATTTTCCAGTGGAAAGGGCTGATTATAATGGAAATACTTCATTCTTCCGATAAGCTAATTCAGGGTGCAAAGTAAATGCCTGCATGAATTACATTTGCAAAAATCTTTACCATGATAAAAATTGAGCTGGAAAGGGTCGCAGGTGATTATGGATTTGCCGCAAAAGACGCGTACGGACATGTTGTGCATACCGACAGCAGCCCTGACTCAGGGGGTAATAACTTTGGAGTAAGACCTATGCAGTTGTTACTCATGGGGTTAGGAGCCTGCAGCGGAATTGATATTGTATCTATCCTGAAAAAGCAGCGTCAAACCATAGAAGCCTTTACCATGAAAATTGAAGGTGAGCGGGAACCCAATAAGGAACCCTCTATCTGGCAGGATATTACCGTTGTTTTTGAGCTGACCGGCGATATTGATCCCGATAAGGCCCGGAAGGCCTGCGAACTATCCATGAATAAATATTGTTCTGTAGCAGAAACGCTTCGCCGTGGCGGTAGCAACCTGAAATGGGAAGTGCGGGTCAATGCGAAGTCAGCAGTCTAAAGTAAAAACAACATCTGTAGAGAGAAACAGCAATATTAGCAATCAGCAATACGAAATCTTCATCATGTCACAACATCCCATTACAAAAGCGATCCGCACCCAAACAGACCGTACTCCGGAAATGGAGCATTCCACGCCACTATTTCTTACCAGCAGCTTTTGTTTTGATACGGCCGAAGACATGCGGGCTGCTTTTGCCGATGAAACGGATGATAATATTTATAGCCGCTTTACCAACCCCGGTGTAAAAGAGTTTGTAGACAAGATGTGTGCATTGGAAGGAGCCGAAGCAGGTTATGCCACCGCTTCGGGTATGAGCGCCATATTCGCTTCATTCATGGCCCTGATGAAGAAAGGTGATCACCTGCTGTCCTGCAATGCTATTTTTGGCAGTACCCATACCGTGATCACTAAGTTCCTTCCCAAATACGGCATTGAATCTTCTTATGTAAGTGCTGCTGCCGATGCCGGTACCTGGGAAGCTGCCATCAGGCCCAATACCCGCATGATCTATATTGAAACGCCTACCAATCCCGGCCTGGATATTATAGACCTGGAAATGGTGGCTGCCCTGGCTAAAAAGCATAATCTGATCCTCAATGTAGATAACTGTTTTGCTACGCCTATCGGGCAGCGTCCTATTGACTTCGGTGCAGACCTGGTAGTGCATTCTGCCACCAAATGGATAGATGGACAGGGACGTGTATTGGGCGGTGTAATTGTAGGCAGGCCCGATCTTATTAAAGATATCTACCTGTTTTGCCGCAGCACCGGACCTTCATTATCTGCCTTCAATGCCTGGCTGTTAAGCAAAAGCCTGGAAACCCTGGATGTACGTATGGAACGCCATGCCGCCAACGCTTTGCGCCTGGCAAAGGCTATAGAAGGGCATCCTAAGGTAACCTGGCTTAAATATCCTTTCCTGCTCAGTCATCCCCAGCATGCCATTGCCCTGAAACAAATGAAGAACGGAGGTGGCATTGTTTGTTTTGAATTAAAAGGAGGATTAGAAAGCGGCCGCCGCTTCCTGGACAACCTGAAAATGCTTTCTTTAACAGCCAACCTTGGCGATACCCGTAGCATTGCTTCCCATCCTGCCAGCACTACCCATGCAAAACTGACAGAGGAAGAACGGCTTGCGGTGAATATAACACCCGGACTGATACGGATATCCACCGGCCTGGAGCATGCTGATGATATTATAGAGGATATTTTGCAGGCGCTTGACCGTTCATAGCCGGCCGCTGCTGTAAAATTTCGTAACTTATGTGGAAACTTACAGCATGAAGCGGGCATACCTGGCGGAGGTGATCAAAAAACATGGGCGGCGTATAAAGAAGTATGGTGACCAGCTTCCTGGCTCCTTTGAAACAGAAATGATCCATGAGCTGCGGATAGAGTATAAGAAGCTTAGGGCATTCATACGCCTGCTAAAAATGGATTCCCGCACCCGGCATCACATTATGTCTCCTGATTTTAAAACACTATATGCTGCTGCTGGTCAGGTGCGCGATCTTCAGTTATTCCTGCCATCCGTTATAGCCCGGTCTGAAAAAGATAATACTCCCTTACCTGTATATGTACAGCATTTGCAACAACGCTTATTCAAAGCAAAGGAAGCGCTTGTAGAAGCGGTAGAAAAGCTTAGAGCCGGCAAAGCCCTTGACCATATAACGCATGCATTACCTGCCTCACTGAATGATGCGGCTATACGTAAATTCATTCACCATAAAGTAGCTGCTGTTCAGGTGATCTTGCTGGCCCTTGAAAAAGACAAGGAGTTACATACTATACGCAAACAACTGAAAGATATTATTTACAATATCCGCATCTTTGATAGCGACTGGGGTATTTCATTTCCGGTAACAGCCTGGCGAAGTGAAAAACGGCTGCAGGATACGGCCGCTATGCTGGGGGATTTTAATGACCGGTGTATCGCTCTGTCTTTCTTATCAGAAGAGATAATAGACACACTGCCCGAAGCTGAAAAAGATGTTCTGCAAGCCTGGCGCCTGGAGATGGGGGAAGAAAAAGAAATGTTCAAGCAACAAATGATCGGGCAACTTTCCCAATTACACCTTGTCTCTAATTTCGAGCGTATCAGCTAAAAGCTAATGGCTAATACCTGCTCCCGCCTGCAGTGTCTTTTCCATCTGCATGCTGCGGGAACCTTTGATCAGGAAAAAGGTATTATGGAATGCCTGTTCACGAAACCATTCACCTGCCTGCTGTGCATTTTCTTTACGGATGAAGGGGTGATCAATCTTCATAAAATCGCCTCCTACCAATACTACCGATTGCCAGGGATACTGTTGAATGAGGGAAACAATATTCTGGTGTTCTGCCAGGCTTTCGGGGCCAAGCTCGGCCATAGCGCCCAGCATCAATACTTTATTGGAGGCATGGATGGCTGCAAAGTTTTCAATAGCCGCTCTCATACTGCTGGGGTTGGCATTATAGGCATCCAGTATAAATTTATTATCTCCTTTCTCAATTAACTGCGATCGGCTATTGGAAGGAGCGTATGCTTCAATGGCCTGCCTGATTAAATGATCAGGAATATTAAAATATTTTCCTACCGTAACAGCTACCAATACATTGGGCAGGTTATAAGCGCCTACCAGTTGCGTTTGAATGGTGAAAGGATTGCCGGAAGTGATCCTGACCGACAGGAATGGCTCACTTTGTATCAGCCGGCCGGTCATATCGCCGCTGTCGGTACCATACTTTATAATAGCTGGTATTCCTTTACTCATGCTTTGCAGGTAATCGTAATCCCACATTACAAAGGCCGTTCCGTTATGAGCACGCAAAAAACCGTACAGCTCACCTTTCCCTTTACGTACGCCTTCCACGCCGCCAAAGCCTTCCAGGTGGGCCTTGCCGGCATTGGTAATAATGCCATGGGTTGGTAACGTGTAGGTGCAATAACCGGCGATCTCCTGCTGGTGATTGGCGCCCATTTCAATGACGACCATGGCGGCATCTTTCTTTACCCGCAGTATCGTCAGCGGAACGCCAATATGATTGTTCAGGTTGCCCTGTGTAGTATAGGTGGTATAGGTGGTAGACAGTACGGCATGCACCAGCTCTTTGGTGGTGGTTTTCCCGTTGCTGCCTGTGATTGCAATAAAGGGAATATTGAACTGTTGACGATGGTATTTAGCCAGTTGCTGCAGGGTATCCAATACATCCTGTACTACAATGATCCGGTCATTGGGTGTGGCTGGTGCTTCATCCACTACGGCATAAGCGGCTCCGGCGGCCAGTGCTTTTTCAGCAAACTGGTTGGCATTGAAATTAGGCCCCTTTAAAGCAAAGAAAATATCCCCGGCTTTTAATATACGGGTATCGGTTTGTACAGAAGGGTATTGCTCGTATAATTTATACAGTTGTTCAATCGTCATAAAGCAAATATAAGGAGTATAAAAAAAGCCATCCGATACTATCGAATGGCTTCTTAAGGATTATTAGTTTGAGATTATCTCTTTCTTGTATTTTGTCTTCTTTGCGGGTAATCAATACCGGTCTTACGACCATTACCTTCAGGGCTACCTACGCGGTCCATAGCGCAACGGAAACCAACGGTGCTACTACCCTGGTCTTCTTCCAGGAAGCGGCGGGTGCCGGGAGATAAGTAGTAAGGACGGTCGTTCCAGCTACCACCTTTAATAACCCGTGATTTGTCGCTGATCAGGGTAGTGAAGCCATAACCACGGCCACCGTTTTTCAGGTTCTCAGAGATATCAGTAGTACCGTAAGTAACACCGCTTACCAGTGAGTCTCCATCGAGGTAGTTGATCACATTACCCTTTTGATAGTTACGGCGGTTCTTGCTTTCCTCATCAGTAACATATACTCTTTTTACGCGGCCCAGACTGTCTTTCTCAAACTCACCATCGGCATTTTTATAATCATTCTGGAAGTAGTTACCACGGAAAGGAGCTACGTCATCCTGGTCAACAGAGTTTAGCGGACGATAAACGTCTTCTACCCACTCATTCACGTTGCCAGACATATTATACAAACCAAAAGCATTGGGGAAGAAAGAAGTAACAGGGGCAGTGTACACAGCACGGTCGTTCAGACCACCGGCCACACCCATGTTATCACCATTACCACGTTTGAAGTTGGCGAGGAAAGTACCTTGCCAGCTACCGCGGCGGTTGTCACGCAGGCCATTTACGTTCTGGCTCCAGGTATACACCTGCTTGTTGGCGATTAACTCCTCACCACGTTTGCCTTCTTTCTTACTGGGTTGTGGGTTCTGACCAACCAGGGCCAGTGCCGCATATTCCCATTCAGCTTCAGTGGGCAGGCGGTAAGAAGGCAGCAGGATACCATCTTCAAAAGTTACCGTAGTACGTGGCGTACCATTCGGGTTTTTCAGCGGGTTCTTTTTAGAGCGAACGCTGTTGCCCGGTGTAGGTGTGGTAAGACCTAACAGATACGCTTTGGTATTGAAAGACTCAGCACCCTGACCTTGAATATTTTTGAACATGTTCTTGTTGACAAATCCTTTATCCAGCAGGGCTTTTTCATTCACCCTGTCGGTACGCCAAAGACAGAAATCGTGCGCCTGTCTCCAGGTTACACCCACCACCGGGTAATAGTTATAGGAGGGGTGGCGGAAATAATACTCCACCATCGGCTCATTATAACCCAGTTCACTGCGCCATACCAAGGTATCGGGCAATGCTCCTTCCCGTACAGCTTTATATTCATCTGCATCAAACACCGTGTTGATCCAGTACAAATATTCGCGGTAGTGAACATTGGCTACTTCGGTACGGTCAATGTAAAAGGAGTTTACTGTTTTACGGCTGGGAATATTATTCCATTCGAACATTACATCTTCTTCCACGGCTCCCATCTGAAAGGTACCGCCCTGAACAAATACAAGGCCGGGACCTGTGCGCTGTTCTTTCTCGCGGGAAACCTGGTAGCCGCCCATGTTCTTGTCGTTGTAGTTCCAACCCGTAACGTCGGATTTCTCCTGCTTTTTGCCAAATAAGCCTCCGTTTTTGCAGGAAGACACTGCTGCAGTACAGGAGAGCAGGATGAATAGGTTTTTCAGATTCATTTTGATGACTTTTGCCTTTGGTTCAATTAAGTTAAACGTGCTTTCAAAGCAAATATTGTACAGTTTTGCGGGCTGTTTATCCACAGGGTACAAGGAATGGCGAATATAGGTACTTTCACGTAATCAAGCCTTTTCCGTAACGCTTATTACATTAAAAATGAGCTATTTTTGAAGCAATGGGCCGTAGTTACATCATCCCCTGGCTGCTGGCAGTTACCCTGTTGTCCGGAACAATTTCTGTATCCGGTCAAAGAACCTATACGAGTCAATCAGTACTGGCCGTTGGGAATTGGTATAAATTAGCTGTATCCGGTCCCGGCATCTACAAAATAGACCTCCCTTTTCTGACTGCGCTCGGTATTACTGCAACTTCCCTGCCATCTGCTTCCATCCGGTTATTTGGCAATGGCGGACAAATGCTTCCTGAAAATGCCAACAGTGCTGTAGTGGATGACCTCGCAGAAAATGCTATCTTGATCGAAGATGGGGGCGATGGGATTTTCAATGGAGCCGATTATTTGCTTTTTTATGCCTCCGGGCCTCATGATTGGGTAAATGACCCTGTCAACAGGCGTTTCTCCCACCGGAAAAATGTATACAGCGAACAATCATTTTATTACCTGTCGATCGGAGGCGCCGGCAAGCGCATCGCCACCCTTAATACGCCCTTTTCTCCCAATACCACTATTACCACTTTTTCCGACAGATATTTTTATGAGTTGGATTCCGTAAACCTGTTAAGCAGTGGCCGTCAATGGTTTGGAGAAGACTTTGCTGATGGTCCCGGTAAACTGAAAACCCGCAGTTTTACCCTTTCCATCCCTTCCGTAACAACTGATCCCGGGCTGATCACGGCCAGTTGCCTCAGCCGTTCATTCGGGGCCTCCGGCCGCTTCCATGTATCCGTTAATAATCAGGCTGTAATGGTCCTGGACATTCCTCCGGTGGCTACGGGTCCCTACGACCAGTTTGCCCGGATTATAGAGTCTTCCGGATCATTTACCAATGCCCAGCAACAGCTTTCCATCCGGTTCGATTATACGCCTGCCAGTGTCAATGCCCAGGGCTGGCTCAACTGGTTTGAAGTGTTTACCCGGCGGAACCTGTCTATGGCCGGTGTAAATCAATTGCTTTTCCGGGACTGGAGCAGTACCGGGGCCGGCAATACAGGCAATTTCATTATTAAGAATGGCTCCCCCACTACGAGGGTATGGGATATCTCCCGTCCGTTGGAACCGGTTGGCCTGCCGGTAACTGTCCAGGGGAGTGACCTGAATTTTGTGAACGACTGCAGTGTTTTACGTGAGTATGTGGCATTTAATACTTCGGGCCTGCTCATACCGGTAGCGATAGGCAGGGTGATGAATCAGAACCTCCACAACCCGGTATTGACCGATTTCCTGATTGTTACCCATACTTCTTTGCTGGCACAGGCGCAGCGGCTGGCGCAATTCCACCAGCAGCAAAATAACCTGAAAGTCACCGTAGTCACTACCGAACAGATTTTCAATGAGTTTTCCTCCGGTACGCCCGATCCTGTAGCCATCCGTGATTTTGTAAAGATGTATCACGACCGGGCAGGGTCCGACACTACCAAACGGGCCAGGTATTTATTGTTGCTGGGCGATGCTTCCTTTGATTATAAAACGCGTATTACCAACAATACCAACCTGGTGCCGGCCTGGGAAAGCCCTGTCTCGCTGGATCCGCTGGCTACCTATACCTCTGATGACTTTTTTGGCTTGCTGGATGATGCCGATGATATAAATGGTACCGGTACCTACCTGTTGGATATCGGCATAGGCCGTATCCCTGCCCGCCATGAACGGGAGGCGCAGGCCATCATTGATAAGATCATCGCTTATCACCAGCCCCAAAGCCTGGGTCCCTGGCGGAATGAGCTTACTTTTGTGGCCGACGATGAGGATAATAACCTGCATCTGCAGGATGCTGAGATCATCACCCAATCGGCTGCGGCTACAGCACCGGTCTTTAATACGGATAAGATCTATCTCGATGCTTTCCGGCAGGAGAGTGGCGCCGGTGGAAGCCGTTACCCAGCAGTTAATCTCGCCATCAATAACCAGCTTTTCAATGGTACCCTCATCTGGAATTACAGCGGGCATGGAGGCTATCGCAGGCTGGCAGAAGAAGTGGTACTGGACCAGGATATTATCAATACTTTCAACAACCCGGAAAAACTACCTTTATTTATTACAGCTACCTGTGATGTAGCGCCATATGACAATCCACTCGTCAGTTCTATCGGGGAAAACCTGCTGCTGCGTGAAAAAACAGGGGCCATTGCCCTTATGACCACCACCCGGCTGGTATTTGCTTTCAGTAACCGGATCATGAATAAGAATTATGTGGAAACTGCCCTGCAAAAGCGACCCGATGGCCGTTATTTTACCCTTGGCGAAGCCGTGCGCTACGCCAAAAACCTCACTTATACCTTTTTTAGTGATGTAATCAATAACCGCAAGTTCACCTTGCTGGGCGACCCCGCCATGAACCTGGCATTTCCGGTGCATACGGTACAAACAACTGCGGTAAATGGCATACCGGTGACGGCGCAGCCCGATACCCTCAAAGCCCTGGCAGAATATACTATTAGCGGGCAGGTTACCGATGCTGCCGGTAATGTGCTCAACAATTTCAATGGTACAGTAAATGCCACGGTGTTTGATAAGGCCCAGACAACCAGTACACTGGCTAATGATCCCGGCAGTTTGCCCGTCGCCTTCCAGGTACAAAAAAATACCCTTTTTAAGGGCAAAGCCAAAGTAAGCAATGGCCTGTTCTCCTTCCGCTTTGTGGTGCCCAAGGACATTAATTACCAGTTTGGCAACGGTAAGATCAGCTATTATGCCGACAACGGGGCTGCAGATGGCAATGGGGCTTTTACCAATATCATTATTGGCGGATCGGGTGACAGCACGGCTGACCGGGAAGGACCACAGATCAAGGCATTTCTTAACGACGAGAAGTTTGTGAACGGAAGTATCAGTAATGACAGACCGATTTTACTGGTAAGGCTGGCCGACTCTTCCGGCATTAATATTATGGGTACCGGCATTGGTCATGACCTGGTAGCCATACTGGATCATAACCAGCAACAGTCGTTTGTGCTGAATGATTTTTATGAAAGCGACCTGGACAATTTCCGGAAAGGAACGGTACGGTTCCAACTGCCCGGCTTAACGGAAGGGCCTCATACCCTTACCATTAAGGCCTGGGACGCTGTTAATAATTCCAGTGAGGTAACCCTTGAATTCAGGATCTTTAACCAGCAAAACCTACTGCTGGATCATGTTTTGAACTATCCGAATCCGTTTACCACCCGCACCACTTTTTGGTTTGAACATAACCGGCCAGGCGAGGAATTACATGTAGATATTCAGGTATTTACCATTACCGGCAAGCTGGTAAAGACCCTTCGGCATACAATATTTTCACCCGGCAACCGTTCGAGTGAGGTAGAATGGGACGGACGCGATGAATATGGCAGTAAAATAGGCCGGGGAGTTTATATTTACCGTTTGCGGGTACAAACGATGGACGGTAAAGCTGCTCAAAAACTCGAAAAATTGTTTATATTGTAATTCAGTATTTGTATTTTTGGCCACTTATATTTCAACCGCCTATTGAATTGATATTCTACTCTGAAAGTTTTATTCGCCTCAGCAAGGCCATCTTGCCAAAACTAACTTAATCCAAACCTGATTCTTTTTATTATTGAATGATCGCATTTGCTGTAGGGCGAAATTCCTTAAAACAAGACAAATACTCATGTATGAAACGAAAGACCTTTAAACTGACTGCTGCTTTATTTTTAATGGCGGGGTTGAATTCATTGACTGCTCAAACTGACTCTATTAATGTGGTCACTACAGCCGTACCTTTTCTGAGGATTTCCCCCGATGCAAGGGCCGGCGGCATGGGAGATCTTGGTGTAGCTACTTCAGCCGATGCCAACTCAGCTTTTTGGAATCTCGCTAAAACGCCCTTTGCTGAAAAGAATTTCAGCATTGGCTTAACCTACACGCCCTGGTTGAAAGACCTGGGACTTAATGATGTATACCTGCTGGCATTAGCCGGTTATTATAAACTGGATGAGTTGCAAGCGATGTCTGCATCCGTCAGGTATTTCAGTCTCGGTAATATTCAATTTACGAATGGTAATGGCGATTATTGGGGCGATGGACGTCCACGTGAATTTGGTGTAGATGTGGGTTATTCCCGTAAATTATCTGATAAGATAGGTCTTGGTATAGCGTTGCGCTATATTAATTCCAACCTGGCGGCCGGCGCACCTTCTACCGGAACTGCTTACAAAGCGGGCAGTACTTTCGCTGGTGATGTTTCCTTCTTCTATTCTGGTGTACGCCCTTCGGGCAATGGCTGGAACTTCGGTGCTGTGCTCAGTAACCTCGGCGGTAAAGTAGGTTATACCAACGATGCTCAGCAAAGGGATTATATTCCTGCCAACCTTAGCATTGGTACTACTTATACTGCACAGATTGATGAAACCAATAAGATCCAGTTCGGTCTTGACCTGCATAAACTGCTGGTGCCTACACCGCCTAAATTTACTGGTGATATCCCTACCGATTCAGCACTCACTGTTAAATACAGGGATAAGAGTGTTGTAAATAGCTGGTTCAGTTCTTTTGGCGATGCGCCCGGGGGCTTCAGTGAAGAACTGAGGGAATTCCAGGTATCTGTTGGTGCTGAGTATGGTTATAATGACCAGTTCTTTGTTCGTGCGGGTTATTTCTACGAGGACAAGAACAAGGGTAACCGCAAATATTTTACTGTAGGTCTGGGCCTTAAATACAATGTATTTGGTCTTAACTTCTCTTACCTGGTGCCTTCGGGTTCTGGCGTGAACAGGAACCCCCTGTCCAATACCCTCCGCTTCGGTTTGGTATTTGACCTGGATGATACCGGAAGCAGCACTTCTCCCACTCAATAATTACGACTAATATTAATTGAATATATTTGAAGCGTTCCGGTCTCCGGAACGCTTTTTTAATGATCAAATATTAAATTAATGTATCGCATAGGCTTTGGCATAGATTTTCATCAATTGGTAGCAGGCAGGCAATTATGGATTGGTGGTGTAAACATTCCTCATCATAAAGGCGCTTTGGGGCATAGTGATGCAGATGTGTTGCTGCATGCCATTTGTGATGCCTTGCTGGGTGCGTTGGCCCTGGGTGATATTGGTATACATTTCCCCAATACTGATCCTGCTTACAAGGATATTGACAGTAAAATACTGCTGCAGCATACGTATACACTCATTAAAGCAAAAAACTACCGGGTGGTAAATGTTGATTCCTCCATCTGCCTGGAGGCGCCCAAGATCAAAAAATATTCCGGGGAAATGCGTAAAGTGATTGCTTCCATTCTGGAAATTACAGAAGAAGATGTATCTGTAAAGGCTACTACTACAGAACAGATGGGATTTGTAGGACGGGAGGAGGGGCTGGTGGCTTATGCTAATGTGCTCCTGCAAAAAATCTAAATCCTTTACCTTTGCGCCATGTCAAAAATTCATGTAAAGATTATCAATCAATCGTCTAATCCTTTACCCGAGTACAGCACTGAAGGGTCAGCGGGTATGGACCTGCGCGCCAATCTCGAAGCGCCGGTAGTATTAAAATCGCTGGAACGTTCTTTGATACCTACCGGGTTATTCATTGAATTGCCGGAGGGCTATGAAGCGCAGGTGAGGCCACGGAGCGGATTGGCTATCAAACAGGGACTTACCTGTTTAAATTCGCCTGGTACCATAGATGCCGACTACCGGGGGGAGATTAAGGTTATACTCATCAACCTGTCGCAGGAACCGCAAACCATTCAGCATGGCGACCGTATTGCACAAATGGTAGTACACAGCGTGGGCCAGGTAGCATGGATACCCGTTACCAGTATCGCGGTTACTCAACGCAACGAAGGTGGCTTTGGTCACACCGGCAAATCCTGATCATTTTATACACTGGCTTCTGAATTTCTATATTCTTAATTTATGAGATATTTTCATTGGTTATTGGCTCCTCTTATCCTGGTGATTGGTATTAACGTAAGTAGCTGCCGTTCGGCCAAAAAGATCCAGACGGCCATTACAAAAAAAGATACTGCCGTAGTAGTACCGGTGATTGACCGTAAGGCCGATTCCACCCAATTCATTCAGCAGGTATACAATGCTGTACAGAACAACCGTATCATCAACTTCCGCACTATGTCGGCTAAGGTGAAGGTGGAATACAAAGGCGCCGATGGTAAAAAGCCCGATTTCACGGCTAACGTGAAACTTCAAAAGGACAGTATTATCTGGATCAGTATCAATTCCATACTGGGCGAGGCGCTACGGGCCATGGTAACAAAAGATAGTGTGAAGGTGTTATATAAAATGGACAGAATGGCGCAATTGAGGTCTATCGAGTACCTCCAGGAAGTAACCAAAATACCCTTCTCTTTTACAGAGTTGCAGGATTTGCTCATGGGCAACCCTATCTACCTCGATAGCAATATTGTGTCTTATAAGAACGAGGAAAAAACGGTTTCCCTCATCAGTGTAGGCACCCTGTTTAAGCATTTGTTAACAGTTTCCCGGGGCGACTATACGCCACAACACAGTAAGCTGGACGATATAGATGTGATCCGGGCCCGTACCTGTGACATCACTTATGGGGATTATGAAACCAAAAATGGCATTAATTTCTCTAAATACCGGAAAATCGTAGTGTCTGAGAAGTCTAAGTTGGAGATCGAACTGCAGTTCAAGCAATTTGAATTTAACGAACAATTAAGCTTCCCATTCAATATCCCGAAAAATTATAAACGTCAATAAACGTTATAGCTGTACAATCTTTTGGCATCCCTGAGCGTTGCTGTATAGGTTGCGACCCGGTATATGCGCTTTTTAACTCGTAAAAATTCTGTCATGCTCAAAACATTATTTTCCTGTTTACTGGTACTTGCTTTTTCCGGCTCCCTGCTGGCTCAAACCAGTGATGACCTGAAGAAGAAACAGGCTGAGATTCAACAAGAAATAGATGATTTGAAGCAGTCGCTGAATGATACCAAAAAGAATAAAAAGGCCGGCCTTGGTCAGCTATCCATGATCAAGAAAAAACTGCGTCTCCGGGAGCAGGCCATCAACAACATCAATGACCAGATCAACGTGATCCAGGGTAATATCAGTCAGTCGCGTAACGAAATTTCCCGCCTCAAGCTGGAGCTGGATACCCTGAAAGCCCAGTATGAAAAAAGTGTGGTATATGCCTACAAGAACCGCAGCAATTACGACTTCCTGAACTTTATATTCTCTGCCGCCAACTTTAATGATGCCCTCAAAAGGATAGAGTACCTCAAATCGTACCGTCAGTATCGTGAGCAGCAGGCTACTTCCATAAAAAGCACCCAACTGCTTTTGCAGGGGAAGATATCCAGCCTGGAAAGTACCCAAAAGCGTAAAAGTGATGCCTTGCAGGAACAGGAAAAAGAAAAAGTAGTACTGGTAGAAGAGCGCAAGGAAAAAGATGAGATCGTTAACAAGCTCAAAGCCCGTGAACGGGAGTTAACAAAAGAACTGACCGATAAGCAGCGTGCAGATAAGAAATTACGTGATGGTATCATGGCCGCTATCCGCCGCGAAACGGAAAAAGCGCGGGCAGAGGCATTGCGCCGGGAGAAAGAAGCAGCAGCGGCTGCTAAGAAAGCGGCAGCCAACAATGCAGCTTCGAACCCCAATACAGCAGCCAACGCACCTGCAAAAACTACTGCTGCCAAACCTAAAAGTGTATTTGCAGCAACGCCCGAGGGAGAGCTCATCTCTGATAACTTCGAAAAGAACCGTGGTAAATTGCCCTGGCCTATAGATAAGGGACAGATCAAGATCCATTTTGGCCCTTATAAGATCCCTGAATTAAAAATTACCGGTAACAATCCGGGCCTTACCCTGGAAACAGACGAAGGCGCTGCTGTAAAGGCTGTTTTCGACGGAGAAGTGATCTCTGTATTTGAAGTGGATGGGACCAGCGCTGTCTTTGTGCGTCATGGTAAGTATTTTACTACCTACAGTAACCTGAATGGAGTAAGCGTATCCAGAAATCAGCATGTGAAGGCCGGCCAGGTATTGGGCAAGGCGGCTTCCAATGGTGAAGGCAACGGTGAAATTGAATTTGTATTAATGCAGGATACCCGTAACCTCGATCCGGAACCCTGGATCAGAAGGCGGTAAGCAGGAAATAAATGATTAGCCCGATAACTTAACCCCGCACACCAGCGGGGTTTTTCATGCCGGCACTATTAAATGAAGCGCCGAGGAACCTGTTATACAATGCCTCATATTGGGGTACAATCCTGTCAATATCAAACAGGCGGGCATGGGCCGCTGCATTTTGCTTAAACTGCTGCAGCTTCTCCGTATCTGACAACAGTTCAATAGCATACCGGCCCATGGTATCCACGTCTCCCACATTGGCCAGGTAGCCAGTTTTTCCATGCACATTAATTTCGGGCAGACCACCTGCATTGGTAGAGATTACCGGTACGCCGGCTGCCATAGCTTCCAGGGCTGCCAGGCCAAAGCTTTCATAATCGGAAGTCAGCAGGAAAAGATCGGCAATGGCTAATATATCTTCCATCTGCTCCTGTTTGCCTACAAAGCGGGTTTCATCGCAGATGCCCAGCTCACGGCACAGGCTTTCGGCAGCAGGACGCTCGGGGCCATCGCCTACAAACAATAGTTTACTGGGTACCTTCTTTACTGTTTCTGCAAATATCATCACCACATCCTGTACCCGTTTGAGCTTCCTGAAGTTGGAAGCATGGAGTAATATTTTCTCCCCATTGGGTGCTATTACCCGACGAAAAGCATCGATCGGTTTTTTATTGAACCGCTTTACATCCACAAAATTCTGGATCACTTCTATTTCTTTCTCTATCTGGAAATTCTTATAAGTTTCATCCCGCAGGTTATTGGATACGGCTGTAATGGCATCACTTTCATTAATGGAAAAGGTAACCACCGGCGCAAACGTCTTGTCCTTGCCTACCAGGGTAATATCTGTACCATGCAGGGTGGTAATGACAGGTATTCGTTTGCCCTGTTTTTCCAGGATCATTTTGGCCATATAAGCAGCAGAGGCGTGCGGAATAGCGTAGTGCACATGCAGCAGGTCAATATTGCTGTTCACGATCACATCCACCATAGTACTGGCCAGGGCTGTTTCATACGGCGGATAATCAAATAAGGGATAATGCGGCACCCTCACCTCATGGTAGAATATATTGGCATGGAACTCACTCAATCTCACTGGTTGCTGATAGGTAATAAAATGTACCTGGTGGTCTTTATCTGCCAGGGCCTTTCCCAATTCTGTTGCCAAAACGCCACTACCACCGAACGTAGGATAACAAACAATACCAATACGCATACGCTGCTTTAATTATTTGAGAATGTGAAGGTAAATGAATTAGTTTGGAATTAACTTTAGCTGGAAATAACACCTATAATGCACGGAATGTTCACTTTATGTGCTGTTAATGTGGCGTCATTGGATTATCTTGTTGATAAATATGGATTATAAATATGAAAGTAAAGCATTACATCATCCTCGGGTTGCTACTGATCCTCGCAGGTTTTGTATATTTTCGCTATTACTGGGTATTTGCTGATGGAACCAAGGCCGGTATCCTCAACACTTTTCAGAAGAAAGGATACCTGTTCAAAACCTATGAGGGAAAGATCATTCAAAGCGGCTTTAAAGTGAATGTACAAAGTAATGAATTTGAATTCAGTGTCGTTAGTGAATCGGTGGCCAAAACTTTAATGGAAAATGCCGGTAAGGATGTGGAACTGCATTATAGAAGTTACTTTGGTGCGCTGCCCTGGCGGGGGATGCAAAAGTTCATTGTAGACAGTGTTTATGAAGTAAGGGGCTCCAATGGCGAAACCATCCTTAGCCCGAAAAATAAGTAAGCCAGCAAGTACACCTGTACACCCCTTCCATGCCCTTGGTTAGCCTCCGGATGGTCCCCGGATTATCTCTGGATGGTAGTTTCTATAAGACCTCTATAACTCCTCTATAAAAGCTCTATAGGAGCTCTATAGTTTTTTAATATTTTTTAGGCGCCGCGCCTCCCAACAAACAAAATATGGTAGGTCTTTTGTGCAGGTCCGGCAGGCTTTTCTTCCAATCGGCCATTGTTTTTGTCTGGATAAACTCTGTAGAGGCGGTAATGTCTGCTGCTATGCACAGGCGGGTAGTTGGCTGACAGGCTTTCAGTAATGTTTCCAGCAGTTGATTATTACGGTAAGGCGTTTCTATAAACAGTTGTGTGCATTGTTTACGGACCGACTCTGCTTCCAGTTCACGGATGGTTTTTATGCGGTGGCCGGTATCAATGGGAAGGTAGCCTACAAATTGAAACTGCTGGCCATTCATGCCGCTGCCCATCAATGCCAATAGGATAGCGCTGGGGCCTGTTAAAGGCCTCACCAATGCCTGTGCTTCATGCGCTACACCTACCAGTAACTGCCCAGGATCAGCTACGCCCGGGCAACCGGCCTCACTGATGATCCCGATATTCTTGCCCGCCTTAAGGTATTGGCGGAATGTAGCACGCACCGCCTCTTCTGCCTTATGAATAACCACCCATTCATAATCATCAATCACCATTTCTTTCCAAAGGGTCTTCAGGTAACGCCTGGCGCTCCGTTCATTTTCCACGAAGAATACCTGGCATTCCTTTACGGCAGTTAGCACATAGGCCGGAATGGTTTCTGTAGCTGTTTCATGTAGAAAAGAAGGGATCAGGTATACAGTGGGAGCAAATAAAGCCATTTTAGACTTCTTTATTTTGATAATACAAGCTAATAGTAGCCGCTATAACCGCATAGGCCGGCGCCAGCACCCATCCTACTATTGGTAGCAGGTGCATCAGGTAAAATACCATGCCGTTGCCAATGGCCAGCCCTTTGTGCTTACCGATGTATTCAATACTCTCGGAAGGGGATAATTTATGGCGTTCACAACTGTAATCCAGCATAGAGAAGCCATAATAGTAGCATTCTACAAATAAAACGATCACAGGCGTAACCCAGCCTATTACCGGGAAAAAGGAAAGGATCAGTAATGAAATAGAGTATACCGTTTGCCACAACGTATTGCGCAGCGCCAGCTTAATACCCCGCATCATATCTTTTAATAGCTGCGGCCAGCTAAAAGGGAATTCCTTGCCGGATATGATCGCTTCTGTTTTTTCGCTGAGGTAGGCAAACAGCGGGGAGCCGATAATGAGAAAAAGGTATTTAAACAGGGAGAAATAAAAGAGTACCAGGAGAAGACGGATCATAATCTCTCCCATCATAAAAATAAAGCTCAGGAAACCGCTGCTCTGGCGATGCAGCCAGCGGTCAATGCCCAGGCTATGGCTGAGGTAGGTAACGGCAGCTCCCGAGGATGCCCAGAAGAAGATCATACCCGCCACGAAGAGGATCATGTACAGAACGCCCGGAATAAGGATCCATTTCCACAATTGGTGTTTGGAAATGAACCTGTGAGCCCTGAAATAGGACTGTATTGCTATAACAATTTCTTTGAGCAAGTTGTATAAATTTGATGTGCCCGGGGCAATGACTCACAGGATAAGGAGTGCTTGTGCAGTCAAACTTAACAAATATATCTATTGAATAATCAATGAAAAAACTGGACCAGCATTTTTACAACCGTACCGATGTGCTGAAAATAGCCAAAGAATTACTGGGGAAGATCATTGTTACTACTTTCGATGGGCAGCTTACCTCCGGCCGCATCGTGGAAACGGAAGCGTATGCCGGGGTAGGAGACAGGGCTTCGCATGCCTGGGGTGGCCGCCGTACCAACCGGACGGAGATCATGTACGGCATAGGTGGCACCGCCTATGTATACCTGTGTTATGGCCTTCACCAGATGTTCAACGTTGTTACCAACCAGTTGGGCATTCCCCATGCTATCCTGGTGCGGGCAGTAGAGCCGGTAACAGGTATAGACATCATGTTGCAGCGCACCCGCAAAAAGCGGCTGGACAATACCCTTACCAAGGGTCCTGGTAATGTGGCGAAGGCGCTGGGTATCTTCACCCGTCATACTGGGCTTAGTTTATTGGACGACGACCTGTTCATTACAGATGACGGATTCCGCGTCAAGAAAAACGATATTGTAGCTACGCCCCGTATAGGTGTGGATTATGCCGGGGAAGATGCGGCCTTGCCCTACCGTTTTATCATACAGGGTAACCCGTATGTAAGCGGAAAGAAGATAGGGCTTGTGAAGAAATAGTATTAGAACCTCGGGCAGGGAATACCTTTATTACCCGGCGGCAAATTGATATAGATCAGGGAAATTTCAATACCTCCACGACTTTGGGAAGCCGTTTTAAGGCTGGAGATGTTAACATCATAAGAAGCGCCTAAGCGGAAGCCGCCAAACTCAAGACCAATATAAGGGATCACGGCATCATTGACATTATTGAAACGTGTCCATAGACCGGCATAAAAATTTGTTGGGTTCTCTTCATCCCCATTTACGTTGAAGCCTGCAGCGCCGCCCAATACAATGTTGCTGGCTGCCGCCTGCCGGCTGAACAGGGAGCTCAGGTAAATCGTTTTACTGCGGTCACCTATCGGGATAGCACCACCGGCATGTACGGTGAAGCGTGGATTCAACGTATAGTAAATACCGGTAAAGCTTTCCTGGGGCTTATTGAGGTGGTAAGCAGATACCCCTAAATAAAAGTTATTATATCCATCAGTAGAACCATTATACAGTACGCCTGCGCTGAAATCAAAATAATTCAGGTTGATCACCTGGTCATCAACTGCCTCACCGCTGGCGTTTGTCCAGCCTCCCAAAGAGTCTAGCTCAGTCTCAAAATGCAGTTTCGTACCATCCAGCCTTTTATTGGTATAGGTGCCCTGGAATCCAATGCCGAGCTGATGCAGGCCATCTTCGTCCAGTCCTTTATGATAAGCGGTGGTAAGTGAAATAGAGTTGGTGGTAAGAATGCCATTGGCAGTCCTGTCGGTCATGGCCATCACCCCTACGCCCCAGGTATCCAGCTCGGATATGCGATTCCTCAGAATCGGCGCATCGAAAGAGGCGGTGGAAGTAATAAAAGCATTGCTGATAGCGGGCCATTGGTCCCTGTAATTGCCGGCTATGCGGAAATTGCCATTGAACTTACCGGTTAGTGCGGGGTTCAGTGTAAGGGGAGAAACAAAAAATTGGGAAAAGTTAGGGTCCTGGGCTGTAACGGCGGCCGTTTTCAGCATCAGGCAAATGGCCATCAGTATAAATAAATTCCTCATCCGCATAGTTGGTACTTACTAAGTACCTCCAAAGTACAACAAAAAGGGGGAATGTCAATGTAAATTTTACATTTGGACCTTTGTGCCAAAAGCCAGGTCGCCTGCGTCGCCCAATCCGGGAACAATATATCCTTTGGCCGTCAGTTCTTCGTCAATGGCCCCGCACCACAATTTGACGTTCGGCTCACTGCGCTGAACATATTCAATCCCAACGGTGCAGGCAATAGCGGCCACAATATGGATCTCCCGCGGATGGCCCTCTTCCCGTAAATACTGGATCGTTTTTACCAGGGAAGAGCCGGTAGCCAGCATGGAATCGGAAATAATCACTACCCGGTTTTCCAGTTCCGGGCAGGAAACATATTCCAGACTTATCTCAAATGATCCATCCCGTAAATGCTTCCGGTAGGCGGAAATAAAGGCATTGTCGGCTTTATCAAAATAATTCAGCAGACCCTGGTGCAGGGGCAGGCCTGCGCGCAGGATGGTAGCCAGTACAGGTTGTTCCTTCAACACATCGCATACGGAGATACCCAGCGGCGTTTGCACCTCTTTCTCTTCATATTCAAGCACTTTACTAATCTCGTAAGCGGCTATTTCGCCAATGCGTTCCAGGTTACGGCGAAAGCGCATCCTGTCCGTCTGTACCTGGATATCACGCAGTTCACTGATCCATTGAGATACCAGGGAACTTTGGTCGCTTAAATTGATTACCATGCTTTAAGTTTTGGATTTTGATGGCGAAGCCTGACATTTGGTGAACAAAACTATAACCTACGTTCTGAAATCAGAAATATAAAAATTATGGTATATCGTGTAATCGGGCTCATGAGTGGCAGTTCCCTGGATGGGTTGGATATTGCATTTGTTGAATTCCATGAGCAGGCCGGCGCCTGGAGCTATGAGATAAAGGCTACAGAATGCTACGCCTATAGCGCCGAGTGGGTAGAAAAACTGAAAAAAGCCACCTCGCTCAATGCCGCAGATTACCAGTTATTGCATACCGCCTATGGGCATTATACTGGTCAACTGGTCAATGCTTTTATAGAAGAATACGGGCTGGACTACCAGGTACAGCTCATTGCGTCGCACGGGCATACCACCTTTCACATGCCTGCCCAAAAAATGACGGCCCAATTGGGCGATGGCGCCGCCGTTGCTGCCGCCACCGGCATCAATGTTGTCAGCGATCTGCGGGCCATGGATGTGGCCCTCGGCGGAAATGGCGCCCCCATTGTGCCCATCGGGGAGAAATTGCTTCTGAAAGATTACCCCTTATTCCTCAATCTTGGAGGTATTGCCAATGTTTCCTGCAACCTTGCCAGCCATTATATCGCATACGATGTATGCCCTGCCAACCGCGTGCTTAACATGCTGGCCAATAAAGCTGGTAAATCATTCGACGAAGGCGGGCAAATGGCTGCCGGCGGAACGCTTCAGCCAGAGTTATTAAATATTCTTAATGCATTGGAGTATTATCACCTGCCCGGGCCTAAATCACTGGCCAATGACTTTGGTACCGATGTCGTATTTCCTCTGGTAACCGGTTCCCGGTTCAGGATAAAAGATACCTGGATACAGGATAGCCTCAGAACGTATGTAGAGCATATTGCCGTACAGGTTAAAAATGCGTTGAGCGCCTGTCTGTTTTCCGGCCACCAGCCACCGGCTGCCAGCGACCAACCTCCCTACAAACTGCTCGTCACCGGCGGTGGTGCCCATAATACCTTCCTCATTGACCGGTTAGCTACCTTATTGCGTGAAATCAATATTGACGTAGTGGTACCTGATAAAAAGCTGATAGATTATAAGGAAGCCATCATCATGGCATTGATCGGTGTGCTGCGCTGGCGCGAAGAGAATAATGTATTGGCATCAGTAACCGGTTCACTGCGTAACAGCATTGGCGGTGCGGTATGGATCGGTCAGGAGGCCTGATCGTTGCGCATTAAATATTGATCCCGGACAATTGGTCTTTCAATTGCGAATCCTTAACATGGCTGGCGGCAGCAGCGTCCGGATAATTCGTATATTGTAACGGTTAGCCTGCTAACTGAGGTTAACGAAATTTCATGCATATAACCAATAAACCTTTTGCAGTAATCCACTTGCTGGTACTAATCCTATCGTGTTCCGGATCATTTGCTCAAAAAGCATCTTCCCAGGAGAAGAAATATTTCAACCTCTTACGTAAACATTTTGTAGCGGACAATGCTTACCAAACCGTAGCATTTGTAGAGCAACGGTGGCGGATTGCCGGTAATACCGGTTTCAATGAAAGCATATTCTATGTAGAAAAAATACTGCAGCAGGCCGGGTTCAAAAAAGAGGTAAATGGGGAAACCGATGCCATCCTTACTTACCGCATTGAAAAGCGCCCTCTGCAAAGGCCTACCTGGGAGCCGGTGAATGCGCAACTATTTATTGTGGGCGAGGATAAACCATTGCTGGAGTTTACGACCAATCGTAACATGCTGGCCATGTATTCCGGCTCTACACCGGCGGCAGGTATTACAGCAGAATTGGTAGATATTGGAAAAGCCACTGATAAAGAGCTCGGAGGGAAAGACCTTACCGGGAAGATCGTATTGGCCGAAGGAGGAATAGGTAGTGTATACACGAAAGCCATCAATAAAGGAGCATTGGGCGCCTTGTCCTATTCCCTGCCGGGATATACACAACCACAAAAGCATATTAACTCCATACAATTCCAGGGCATCAGGCATGAGGCCGATTCTGCCCGGCGCAAATGGGGCATCCTTTTATCTTATGCAGCGCGGGAGAAATTAAAAGCTGCACTGGCCAAAGGTCCCGTTTCAGTGCGGGTAATCACCCATACAAAGATATATCCCTCCGAAGAGTTGACCATCGTAGCCAATGTGCGTGGGAGCGTAAAGCCCGATGAGCGTTTTGTATTCAGTGCGCATGTACAGGAGCCGGGCGCCAATGACAATGCCACCGGCGTAGGCACCCTGGCCGAAATGGCCCGCCTTACAGCGCAACTTGTGCAAGCAAAACAGATAGCTCCCCAACGTACGATCACGTTCTTATGGGGTGATGAGATCGTCTCTACCAACCGGTATATACGCGATGATTCCATCCGGGCAAAGGGTATAAAATGGGGGCTCAGCCTCGATATGGTAGGGGAGGATGTACAAAAAACAGGCGGTAGCTTCCTCATTGAAAAAATGCCCGATCCCTCAGCCATCTGGACAAGGGGCAATGATAAACACAGTGAATGGGGCGGCTCGCCATTAAAGGAATCAGACATGTTTCCCCATTACTTTAATGACCTGTTGCTGAACCGTTGCCTGCAGGAATCAAAAGCTACCGGATGGATAGTAAACACCAACCCTTTTGAAGGAGGAAGCGACCACACGCCGTTTTTGCAGGCCAAAATCCCCGGATTGCTCATGTGGCATTTTACCGATGTATTTTATCATACCGATGGCGACCGGCTCGACATGGTCTCTGCCGAAGAAATGAAGCACGTAGGAGTTAGTGCCCTGGTCACTGCTTACCTGCTCGCACAGGCCAACCGTCATACGGCTGTGGCGCTCATAAAAGACCTCGCTGAAAATGCCCGGCAGCGGCTGCGTACGGAATGTGGATTGAGCAAAGCAATCATTCAGCAGGGAGGCGATGCCGCCCGGGAAAAACATATCCTGGATGTATGGCGCGACTGGTACCTGACAGCCCTCGATAAAACAAGGGACATTGCGGTGAAAGGTGCTAATAACAGAATAGACAAGGCTATTAAACGGGCTCAGCAACAAGTACGTGAGGAAGCTGCCGCCTGTATTGCTCAATAACAGCCATTAATGCTGTATTGTCTTCAGAAAACTTTCTTTTGTACAGGTATAAAGGCGTGATGTTTTTTGCCGGGAAGTAGTCTTCTTATGAAATATAAATCCGGCTTTTTCCATCTTATTATTCAGGTATTCATTTTCATCAAGCTGCATAACAATGCGTTTCACCTCCTGGAAGGAAAAGAAAAATTCAAGGGTCGTTTGGATAGCAGAAATGGAATAATTGCCGATCAGTAACCGTTCCGGTTTAATCAGGAACTGCAATTTGTAATCCCCGGGCTTTACGGCGTATTGTAAACTGATATCGTCAGCAGAGGCCTGGTAAACATCCGCCTGCGCCAGGTTCGTACCATTCATCATCACCATGAACGATTGTGCGGTACCCGATCCGGCAATCCGGCTATAGATCTCCTGCAGGTGCTCTACATGGGCTTCTTTTTTCAGGTGCCGGGTATATTCCCAAGGCAACCAATTGTAGATCACCGGCAGGTCGGTGGACAAACACAATAATCGTAAGGAAATAATTACCTGGTCTGTTTTAAAATCGTGGGAGTAAATAACATTCTGTACTGCATCGTACGAAACAGGCTTGCACAGCATCTTATGTACCACATTAATATTACGGGTATCAGCAGGGCTGTTAACTGCTCCTGTTTTGGCCTGAAAAGCAGCGGGCATAAAAATAAAGCTGGTGGACATTACTGTTGATTTAAAGTATGTATACCAGAGCCTTGACCAAAAAAATGTATTCTATGAAAGGGTTACGGTTTGTTAGATGATCTCGTTACAGGGAAGTATTCGTTTGGTTGCCTTATTATTGTTGTAGCCACCATGAAAGTTGCAATCGGCTACCACTGTAATAGGAATAGAAATTTGCCTCTTTTTTTCTGAACTGCAGGATTCTTTCACCCTTTTTTTAGGTGAATACGCCGTAATATGTAGCTTTTGATACAGGAAAACACTTAGAAAGTTGTGGAAATGAGTAAGGAGTGCCAATCATGTGGGGCCCTAAAATAAAAATGTACGTAATGGTACAAAATTTAGATGTATAGCCGAAATTGTATCTGCTATTTATACCATTAAACCTGTCTGTATGAACGTCCATATCCTGTCCGAAAGTGAGGGTAATATCCTATTATCCAACCAGGAACCTACCTGGTTATGGGAGTATAAGATCCCTGAGTCGCGCAGCCTGGCTGCGTCCGGCGCCTTTGGTGACCTGTTATTGCAGGAAACACCGGGCGATCAATATGCTGTATGGTACAATAACTACCAGATAAAAAGGGGCGACCGCCTCACCATCATCCGGGAAGAGCCTGTTTACAAACTCCGGTTCATATTGAACAACAGCTTCAATTACTATGACTTTAAAACAGGTGCCCTACCCATGCATGAACGGGGATATAATTTATTATACACGCCATTTGTCCAGGAGAAAATAAGTTTTAAAGACAAATCGTACTCCAACCTGGAAATTCATCTTTCACACGATTACCTCGCTTCTTTTGTTACCGGTTTCCCGCATCTGTCTGACTGGTTGCGGAAAACAGAACGCCGTGTGCCGGCCCGCCTTTGTAAGGTCAATCAGATCGCTACCATTAACATGATGCATTGTATTCATGATCTGTTGAATTGCCCCTACACCGGGGAATTGCGTAAAATGCATTATGATGCTTTGGTAAAGGAATTGCTAATCATGGTATTGCATGAAACGGCCACCCGGCCGCTTAAGAAAATAATCAGGTTTACCGGTAAAGAAGTAGAAACCTTGTATGCCTTAAAAAACTACCTGCTCACCAACATGGATAAGCCATTAAAGCTGGAACAACTTGCCAAAATATATGATGCCACGCCACGTACCTTAAAAAGACGCTTCTTCACCTTATTTGGAATCAAGCTGTACAACTTCCTGCTGGACATACGGATGAAACAAGCCAGCATGCTCCTGCTGGAAACAGATACCTCCATAGAGCATATTGCTGTCCTGGCTGGTTACCAAAGTTTTGCCAATTTCTCCACCGCTTTTAAAAAGTTTTATGGCCATCCCCCTAAGTATTTCCGGAGCCGGTAAATTATTTTGACTTATTGGTCATTTATGAAAAAAAGAATCCTTCTATCTAAAACAACCTCACCCGATGTGCTGGTATATTTGTGAAGAAGCAGTGAATGATAACAGGAGTATAATGCGATCGGAAATAATTTGAGATAATGGTCAATTATGGAAAAAATACTCCCGGATTCAAAAACAGAAATTTGAAAGTGGACCTAACTTTGTGATGTAATAAGTAATGACAATGCTTGTATCAGTCAGTAGTACTTCGTTCGGGTAATGGCTATAGAAACGGTGCAAACGGAAATGTGCCCGGACTTTCTAACAAGGAGTTCATGCACGTAATAAAGTTTCGAATGTTGAGGTTGGGCTCTGTATTTTATTTGCCGTCATAGTAGCAAAACTGATTAGGCAAACTAGCTGTATTCATCCGGGCTGCCGGCCATGTTATGGGTTAATGAGTGAAAATCCTTTTTGCAATTGAGGATCCTTATATTCAGCATTGACCCTGCCACAGATCATGCAAACCTGTTGAGTGATACTGGTATACCGGTATCAGGGTGGTTCTAAAATTGGAGGTTTGTATAATAGCCGGCGCCCATTTTTATTGGCTGACCAAAACTAACTGTTAGGCTAATAACCAATAGCACCTGCTATTGTATTCTTCACGCTAAATTCCCAGCACTCCTTTCAATTTCGCATAACCTGCTTTACTCACCGGTATGCGATCGCCTGTTGTCAGCAATGCCAGCCAGCTTTCTTTTTCATGGGCATCCAGCCGTGTGATCCGTTGTATATTGACCATATACGACCGGTGGGTTCGTACAAACTGACCACCATCCAGCACCTGCTCAAAATGCCCCATCGTTTTATTCTTCAGGAAATTACCGTCTGAGGTATGGATCTTTACATAATCATCTGCCGCCTCCAGGTAATGCACCTCTTCTATAGGAATAATCCTGATCCTTCCTCCTGTCTTCACTACAATCCGCTGGCTCTGCTGCGGTGAAAGCGAGGCTGTTTCCAGCAATGGGGCAGGAGAGGGTGTATTGGGCTGGCGTTGCTCTGTCCATTTCAGGATCGCTTTGTCAAACCTTTCCTGGCTAAAGGGCTTCAGCAGGTAATCAACCGCATGGCGCTCAAAAGCCCTGATCGCATACTCATCAAAAGCCGTCGTGAAAATAATGGCGGGCGGTTCTTCTATCAGCTCCAGCATTTCAAAGCCATTGATCTTGGGCATCTGTATATCCAGGAAAATCAGTTGTGGCTGATGCTGCTGAATCGCTTTAACGCCCTCAAAACCATCATTGCATTCCTGTACCACCCTAATAAAATCATGCACCTGCAAATACTCCCGGATAATGGAACGTGCCAATGGCTCATCGTCTATAATAAGTGCCTTGATCATCAGTGTGGTATTTTAACAATGGTAGTAAATAAATCTCCTTCAGCCGTCGTACTCAACAGATCATTGCGTGCAAACAACAGGTATAACCGCCTTTGTACAGAACTCAATCCAAATCCCGTTCCCTGCCGGGGAGAGGAGGTCTCCGGGTCAAATGGATTTTGAACAGTGATCTGCAGGTATTCAGGAGTACTGGTAGCAGTTATACCAATCGTTACTTCTCCCGTAGTGTCATAAAGGCCAAATTTAATGGCATTTTCTACAACCGGTTGCAACAACATGTGCGGAATGCGGCTGGCTGAGGTTGCTTCATCATAGCTGATCGTTGTATGCAGGCGGTGACCAAAACGTACCTTCTCAATCTCCAGGTAAAGCTGCAGGTGTTGCAGTTCTTCTTCCAGCGTAATCCATTGATGTTCTTCCTTCTTCAGCGTACCCCGTAAAAAATCCGACAACTGCTGGATCATCTTCCTGGCCTGTTCAGGCCGGCTTGTCACCAACGCACTGATAGAATTGAGGCTATTGAACAGGAAATGAGGTTGTAACTGTTGCCGCAGCTTATACAGTTCCGCATCCCTTGCCAGTTCTGAAGCAGCTTTGCTCCGCTGTTCTGTTTCCTTATATTCTTCCTGGGTATACCACAACTCACTTACCAACGCCATGCAGCCGGTAGACAGTATGGCAATGGTAAAACGTACTGATAGAGATGTCTCCAAAAAAGAAACATACAACGGTTCATCACCAAACAACTCCAGTAGCACATACCTTACCGCCAACATCCATAAACCACAGATGGCAGCGCACAGCAGCAACAAATACCAATACCGGCCCTTACGTGGCCGGTAGTACCGCATATTATTACTCACCAGGAAACAAATGGCGGCCAGCAAAACATTGGAAACAGCAGCGTCGGTAATGGCTATCGACCACGGCAGATCCCGGCTCAGCACAATGGCTACATGTACTGCAGACCATGTCAGCCAGCAGCCGGTAAAGATCAGCTTATTATTAAACGTGCTTAGCGGCGATGTAGCCATATATAATTCGTCTACTTTGTGTAATTCGTGTTCTCAGAACAGCTCTAAAAACCGGTGTGTAATATTTGAACGGATATGTGCGGCCTTCTTATGCACCAGTTCAATATACGATGCCGCATTGTCCGATTCCTGAACCCTCGAATAAAGTTCTGCACCATCAATCAAAGCAGAGATCTTATACAGTTCACTCACATTAATAAACTTCCATTGTACCAGCTTTTGCGCCTGGTTAAAGAACATCTCCTGCTCCAACTCACCAATGGTTTGTGCTTTGGCAAAAGCGGTAGTTTCATCATCTGCTTCAATAAGCCTTAACTGCTCATCAAATTGTGGTGTATGATGGCCTTCTCCGCAAATGATCTGGTAAACGATCTTAGCCAGGAACCAACTCATAGATCAGGATTTTGAAAAGTGTATAATATAGCTCCTTAATAACTTTTGATGTCTATCCCTGAAAAGATAGACGTTCCTTGCAGGATCAATACCTTGTCGGGACTGGTAATGGATTGACGGGGGCGTTTATCTTCAACGCCGCCAAAAATAGCTGTGGCCTCCGGGCGTATTTCCCAGTGGGGGGGAATGATCAGCTTTGCGCCGCCAAAAAATGAAACTATCTCTAGAACAACGGGACCTTTAATATCAGCCTGGCTAAGATCAATCTCTACACCGCCAAAAATAGATACTACCTCACCCCCTTTAAAATCTTTGGAATAAATGACCTTTTTCACATTTCCGAAAATAGAAGTGGCATCCAGTACATCGGCTTTAATGCCTCCCTCATCTGTAGCAAATCCGGCTTCCAGGGTGGCTAGTTTAGTTTCCTTGCGGTAATGCCACTTTTTATTCCGGGGAGCCAATAATATAACAAGGCCTACAGCGATAAGTATAATAGGAACAATAAAGCGCCTGATATCATAATCGGGCATCAGTTCATTACGTGCCAGGCAAAAAGCACCGATCCCGAAAATAATAAGCCATCCAAAATCGCGGAAATTAGTTTGTGTACCTATGAAGAGCCCCACTACGATCAGGATCATAGGCCAGGTAAACAGAAAGTGAGGGATGGAAAGACCAAACTGCCGCAATAATAAGGCGCCACCTGCTACCAGTAGCAGGATACCGGCCAGGGTATTTCCCTGTTTGTTTTTACGGGAGCGTTTCGTTGCCTGCTTTTCGGGGGAATCCTCGTGTTGCATATACTTGATTTTACACAAAGCTATGTTACCCAGGGGGCCGGCGCAATAACGTACAGGCTACCAAAGGCATTTAACCGGTAAAAGCAGGCTTTTTGTCGGGGAATCCGGAAACAGGTGTCAACACCCGCTCACTCCTCACTATTTCGCGTGCGACAACTTGCTTCTGATGCGGCTCAGTGTTTCCAGTGTCATGCCCAGGTAAGAAGCAATAAACTTCAGTGGTACCCGGTTCAGCATAAAACTTTTGGTGGCAATAAAGCGCTGGTACTTGGAGGTCGCCTCGGTAAGACGGGCAATATAGGCGCGCTCTTCGGCATCCCGGTAATACTTCTCCAGCAGTTTCCGGCCTGTTACATTCACTTCCGGGAAATTATTATAGAGATATTGAAGGTCGTCATAATGCAGTCCTATCAGCTCGCTCTCTTCTATCGCCTGAATATTCTCAAACGACTTTTGCTGCGCATGAAAACTGGTAATGGAAGTAGCGAGCTCATGTTCTGCAGTGATCCAGGTGGTAATCTCTTTCTTGCCATCCTGTACATAGCCGCGTAAAATACCTTTCTGAATAAAATAAAAATAAGGGCAAAGCTCGCCTGATCTCACCAGGAATTCTCCTTTCTTAACACGGTAGGGAAAGCATTTTCTGTTGGCATATTCCCTTGCTTCCTCGCTCAGCGGATGGACAGCATGGGCAAAAACAACCAATGGAGACTCCGGCAGGATGGTGGTAACTAACTCACCTGTGGGCTGATGGTTAAAAGACATACTATGGTTCGGGTTTAGTCGGGGGGTTCACAAACAGGCACAAAATGGCAAGGATACATACGGCACGTCAAAAATCATTCAGAGGTATTGAAATGGTGGGTTCTAATAAAGATAGCCGTAACTGTTACTAAAGATATAAAAAGTATACGTATAATAATTGTCAATAAATGGGATTTTAGCGGCCTAAGTGATTTTACGTAGAACTTACGTTTAAGACAACGGAGTTTACTGAAAAAATACCCAGTTGCGTGATGGCATTCCTGAAACATACAGGCTGCTTAACTATGCCATGTTTCAGCTTAGTCCACTAGTCTGGCAGATTTGTCCTTTCAAACGGTGCAATCCTGTTTAAAAAGCCGGTAGTGATAATAAGGAGAGGAGTAAAAAAAGGACCCTGGGGTCTATATCAATTTAAATTGATCGCCGTCAAATAATCCAAGGTCACTTAATTTTAAATGAGGTATCACCAGCAAGGCCATAAAAGACAACGTCATGAAAGGAGCTGATAACCGGGAGCCCATCGCTTTGGCCATGGCATCAATAGCCGTATAGGCATTGGCAACGGCATAGCCATCCTCATCACTCATCAATCCTGCTACTGGTAATGCTATTACCAACTCCTGTTGAGGTATTCCTCCACCCGGTGAGGTCGGGCCGGGACTATAACAGCTCACCCCGCCTCTTTGCGCGATCACCAGGTTAATGGCCCGAACCAGGCTTTCGTCATCAGCACCTACTGCTACAATATTATGAGAGTCATGGGCCACCGAAGAGGCCAGTGCGCCGGCCTTCAATCCGAAGTTCCTGATAAAGGCCATGGAGGGGCGGGCAGGTTGATACCGGTTCACCACCGCCATCTTCAAAACATCTTTATCCGGGTTGCTCACCAGTTGCTGCAGGTCTTCATCCAGCAGCCAGCCTGCCGGCAGGTCAATACGGTTCGTGATCAGTTGGCCATCCAGTGCCTCGATCACCGGTACCGTCTCCTGCCCCGTATAAGGAATAATAAAATCATCAGCCTTCACCGGCACGCAATTAAAATTATTGATCGGTGCTGGTCGCTCAACATTGTCTTTCCCACTCGCTCCCGTCAAAGAGCGGGCCCATTTCCTACTCACCTCTTCTCCATCTATATAAGTAGCCTTTACTTCAAACTTTTCCATATCCTTCACCACGATAAAATCGGCCGGGTCACCCACGCGCAGTAACCCTACGGCTAACCGGTAATGCAATACCGGGTTTACACAAGCTGCCTGCAACGCCTTAAAAACATCAATGCCTTTGGCCACTGCCCTTGCACAAAGCTCATTAATATGGCCGGCTACCAGGCTATCGGGATGTTTATCGTCGCTGCAAAACATAATGTTATCCGGATGATCATGCAGGAGGTCAATCAGGGCATCAAAATTCTTAGCGGCGCTTCCTTCACGTATCAGGATCTTCATCCCATACCGGAGTTTATCCAATGCTTCCGCTGCTGTAAAACATTCGTGGTCTGTAGAAATGCCTGCGTCAATATATTGCTTTGCCTGCTCTCCCCGTAAGCCGGGAGCATGTCCATCTACTGGTTTCCCCAGCCGTTGGGCGGCAGCGATCTTTTGCATCACCTCCGGGTCTTTAAACAAAACCCCCGGAAAATTCATCATCTCACTCAGGTACTTTACCTCCTCTTTTTGCAGCAGGATCTCTACCTCTTGTACATCCAGCCTGGCGCCGGCAGTCTCAAAAACGGTGGCCGGCACGCAACTGGGCGCCCCGAAATAAAACTTAAACGGGGTCGTCTTGCCATTGGCGATCATATATTCCACCCCGGGCAGACCGCAAACATTGGCAATCTCATGCGGATCGCTCACTGTAGCCACTGTGCCATGCAGCACCGCCAGCCGGGCAAACTCGGCCGGCACCAGCATCGAACTTTCAATATGTACATGGCTGTCAATAAATCCCGGCAGTATATATCCTTCATTCACCGGCGCATCCGCCGCCAGCCGCCTGATCGCCTGGATAATACCTTTCTCCACCACAACTTCTGCCGGATAGATCTTTTTTTGCCACACATCGGCCAACAAGCCGGTAATACTAAAACTTGCCATGAAAATAACTGGTTAATAAGTAAATATAGGGCCATAAACGCCCGGAATAAAAGATTGGCACAATATTCATCGTTATCTGTAATATTACCATTGCTTTTACGTCTAACAGGACAATCTGAACGGTGGATCATAGCGCCTGCTTCTCTTTATGCATAGGTTCCCATTCGGTTTGCTTCACAATAATAATCATCAAATTAAAAATAAACATCATGAAATTCCTGCGTGTATCCTTAATAGCGCTCACAACCTTAACTACAAGCCTTGCTGGCAGTGCCCAAACGGTGGATGAGATCATCAATAAGCACCTCGAAGCTATAGGCGGAAAAGATAAGCTTAATGGCATGAAATCCCTCTACATAGAATCTGATATGGATATCATGGGAAACCAAGCCCTTAGCACTACCACTACATTATATGGTAAAGGTTCGCGTAATGAAATAGATTTCAACGGTCAGAAAATCATTAACTGTATAACGGCCGATAAAGGTGGCTGGACCATTAACCCCCTCGCCGGCCAGGTTACGGCCGAAGACATGCCTGCAGAGCAGGCCAATGCCAGTAAACCACAACTGTATGCCGGTGGTTTGTTATTGGATTATGCTGCCAAAGGAAACAAAGTAGTGTTGGCCGGGCAGGAAGACATTAATGGCGTGAAAGCCTGGAAATTGAATGTAACAACCAAAGAGGGTACTAACATTACTCAGTATATTGACCCCAAGACCTGGTACGTCCTGAAAATAGTTACCAAACTCAACATGGGTGGCCAGGATATAGAACAAGGTGTTACTTTCTCCGATTATAAAAAAACTGACTATGGCTTTGTAGCACCATACACTTCTGCTGTCGAACTGCCGCAGGGAATGACGCTGAACATAAGCGTAAAGAAAATTGAAATAAACAAAGACGTAGATCCAAAAATATTCGATAAGCCTTAAGTAGCAGAAACTGACTTTAACAAAAGGGTGCCGCCAATTTTTTTGACGGCACCCTTTGTTTTTATAAATTCATGCCAAATGCGAATCATGCAGAAAACTACGCTGACCCTGGTCCTTCTCTTCCTGCTTACCATTGCACAGGCCCAGAAAGTAATCGTTAATACCGTTGGTAAAGACCCTTTCAATGGTAAAGCAGATCAGATCGTGTATAATGCCAAAGAGGGCGAATGGACATTTCAGTCATATACCGTTCCTGTTATCAAAACCACCTTCCGGCCCACAGGGTATACCCGTGGAGAACAGGTATCGGATGCGGTAATAGCCAAGCCGCAGCCGCTTACTACCAAAATAACAGTAGCTACTGCACAAACTGTAGAACTGGAAAACAATACCAGCATCATCATACAGCGCGATAAACTCTACTATAGGGCAGGCCGGGAAGTAAAAGTTAAATCAGCTTCCTTCTTTACCCAGGGCGATAACAACGGATTCCGCTTCCAGCTTAGCGACCAGGAAAAATTCTTTGGAGGCGGAGAACGCGCATTGCCCATGGACCGTCGTGGTTACAGGTTCAACCTGTACAACATGGCCGCCTACGGTTATGGCCTTGGCGCCGATAACCTGAACTTCTCCGTACCGGTGCTCATCTCCTCCAATGGCTATGCCTTGTTCTTTGACAATCCTTCCAAGGGGTATTTCGATATTGGCCTTACGGATAAAAACCTGCTGGAAGCTGGTTTTCAAAGCGGCGAACTTACCTTCTATGTGGTCTTTGGAAAAAACATGGATGAAATACTCAGTAACTATACGGCCATCACCGGCAGGCAACCGTTACCGCCGCGCTGGGCATTGGGCAACTTTGTGTCCCGCTTCGGCTATCGCAATGAAGAACAGGTGCAGCAGGTGGTAAAGAAAATGCGCGACAACAAATTCCCGATGGATGGGCTCATCTTCGATCTCTTCTGGTTTGGCGATAACATCAAAGGCACCCTCGGCAACCTCGATTGGGGGAGTACTACCCAATGGCCCAATCCCAAACTCATGATAGAGAACTTCAGGGTTAAAGACAACCTCAAAACTGTTCTTATCACAGAGCCCTTCATTCTGCAGGGATCAAAAACCTATACAGAAGCAACCCCCTTTCTGTCAGTAGATGCTGCCGGTAAACCTTACAGCTTCACCGACCTTTACTTTGGCAATGGCGGCCTGGTTGATATCTTCCGTAAGCCTGCACAGGACTGGTTCTGGAAATACTATAAAAAACAAATTGGCAATGGCGTTGCCGGTTGGTGGTCTGACCTCGGCGAACCTGAAAAGCATCCGAAGGAAATCATGCACAACCTGAAGGATTATGGGGTGAACAGGCCGATGAGTGCAGATGAAGTACACAACATTTACGGGCACTATTGGAGTAAAATGTTGTTTGAGAAATACCGCGATGATTATCCTTCCACACGCTTATTCCATTTGAACAGGGCCGGTTTTGCCGGCAGCCAACGTTATAGTGTTTTCCCCTGGACAGGCGATGTGGCCCGTAACTGGAGTGGACTTAAATCGCAGTTCCCCGTATTGCTTGGTATGAGTGCAAGCGGCCTGCCCTATGTGCATTCAGATGCTGGTGGCTTTGCCATGGCCGATCAGGCCGATGCTGAGTTGTATACCCGCTGGCTACAGTTTGCCGCTTTTACACCCATCTTCCGGCCGCATGGCACCGCACTGGAAGACTATGATAAAACAGTAAAGAATATCCCTTCTGAACCAGCCTTGTGGGATGAACCCACCCGGTCCATCGTGCGTAACTACATCAACCTGCGTTACCAGTTATTGCCTTATAATTATACGCTGAGCTATGAGCAGGCAGTATTGGGCAAGCCGCTCATGCGTCCCTTATACTACTATAGCTTTGCCGATGCTGATGCTTTCAAAGCAGAAGACCAATACTATTGGGGCGATAACTTACTTGTGGCGCCAGTTACCAGTCAGGGCGCTACTGCCAGAATGCTCTACCTGCCCGAAGGGAAATGGTACAACTTCTATGACAATACCCTGCTCAATGGAAAACAATGGCTCAATCAGCCGGTAGATATCAACCGCATACCTTTATTTGTAAAAGCCGGTGGGTTCATTCCGTTATGGCAGGCCGATTCCATTAAATCTGTAGAGACCTACAACTCAAAAGACATCAGTCTGCTCTATTATCCTTCAGAGACTACTTCCTCCTATACATTCTATGATGATGACGGCACCAGTACCAGGACCCTGGAAAAAGCCGATTATGAGCTCATTACTTTTACCGGCGTAGCGCAAGGAAGCAATATTTCCATTGACATCAAAACCAATAATGAAGCCCTCTATAAACGCAAACAGGTAAGGAAATTTACCATACTGGTTCCGGCCACGGCCGCTTTTACTTCTATAACGGTCAACAGTAAGCCGGCGGCTGCAGCCAAGGCCATAAAGCCCATCAGCCTGGCAGGCGGCAAATTTGCTTCAGCAGTAATAGAGTTTGCCGGTAAACAAACTAAAATAGAACTGAAATAAGCATAAGTGCTCTGGAAGGGGGGAGCTTTTGCATCATTGAAGAAATCAAATTGTGGAACCCAAAATCACAAATGCGGAATTAAATCCGCAAAATAAGCTACCCAAACACCTGTATCGGGCTTTTTTGCACTTAAAAAAAGGTGGTATATCGTTTGCCCTAAGCTAATCGGTTTTTCATAGGATATTGGATTATAAATAGTCTGGATGTCTATCCGGGCTATTTTTTTATTCCCGGTTACTATCATTTTAGTACAGGATACCAAAATCCTCCCACTATAACCGGCAAGCAACTTCCCAAAGCCGGAACTTTAATAGATACCAGTAATTAATGAAGTGTAACTAAGTGAGAAAGCACTACATACAATACATCGCGGAAACCGCAGGTAGTTTTGCGATGTGGATAACAAGCTTTTGGCATGAAGCATGCAATTATAGAGGCAGCCAAAATCCACCTCTATGAAAAAAACAATCATCGTCAACCTGCTTATGCAATTGGTATTCTACGCGCTGGTATATATGATCGCGCTACTATGAGCAAAACAGCGGTTCAATGAAATCGAAAGCCTGACAACTTAGGTCGGATTTCTGATCCCGGATTTCCGACCTCAGTCTTTCAACAGATCCGGCTTTCTTTCCGTAGTACGTTGTACCGCCTGCTCATAACGCCATTCTTCTATTTTTTTCAGGTCGCCGCTCAGCAAAATATCAGGTACCTTCCAGCCACGGAAATCGGCCGGACGCGTATATACAGGAGGCGCCAGCAAATTATCCTGGAAAGAGTCAAAAAGGGCGCTCGTTTCATCATTTAATACGCCGGGCAACAATCTTCCTACTGCATCAACTACTACCGCAGCCGCCAGCTCACCACCACTCAATACATAATCACCAATAGAGATCTCTTTCGTTACGAAATGATCCCGTATCCGTTGATCAATCCCCTTATAATGTCCGCAAATGATCAATAAATTTTCTTTCATAGACAACTGGTTCGCGGTACCCTGGTTAAAAGTTTCCCCGTCAGGGGTCATATAAATAACCTCATCATAGCGGGTATGCTGTGATAAACTTTCAATCGCATTGGCCAGGGGTTCGGGCATCATCACCATGCCGGCCCCGCCGCCATATTGATAATCGTCTACCTGCCCGTAATCATTAACGGCCCATTTACGCAGATGATGCACCTGTACTTCCAGTAATCCTTTATCCCGGGCACGCTTCATAATAGAATGTGACAAGGGGCTCTCCAGCAACTCCGGTAAAACGGTAATAATGTCAATTCGCATAGCACAAAGATAAAAGAATCTCATCCGGACGCTTGTCCAAAATTTCCTATGCTGCTTAATCAAATAATAATAACCGCTTTTGCGTTTAAAGCCTGAAACACCGGTTTTTATTATTGACCCTATAACCCCTAAACCCTCTAAACCGCATGTTTAAGCAATTAAACGGTCAGTTTTTATTGCGTAAAACGATCGTACCCGTTCTTGTTTGTAGTTCTTTATCTGGTTTCGCCCAGGATTATACCGGCTATAGGACCGGTAACTATACCGGTGTAAACAGCGTCTTCTTTAATCCTGCCAATATTGCAGACAGCCGTTATCGCTGGGATGTGAACCTTATCTCCGTGAATGCATTGGGTGGTAACAATCAGGCCTCTTTCAAACTGAAAAACCTCAGCGAATCATTCAATGCCGATAGCCTGGAAAATCAGTTATATGGCAAAAATGCAGGTACTACCAGTGGCCTTATGAGCGTTAACGTATTGGGGCCTTCCTTCCTATTTAATATTGGTAAAAAGACAGCTATCGCTATCACCACGCGTAGCCGGGTTATGGCCAATGTAGAAGAAGTGGATGGTACCCTGATGCAGCAAATAATAGATGGCTATACAAGTGATGCAGGGCTGCCTTATACCATCACGGCTGCTAAGAACATGCGTGTAAACATGAATGCCTGGGCTGAATTTGGTGCAAGCGTTGGCAGGGTGCTTATAGACAAAGAAAAACACTTTCTCAAAGGAGGTATCACCCTCAAATACCTTGCTGGTGTAGGCAATGCTTATGTCCAGATCAAGAACCTCAGTACCACCATCAATGAAGATGCAATAGAGGAAAAAGCTTACCTGTCCAATACCACGGGTCGCATCGGCATGGGGTTTGGCGGAGCGCGTTTTGATGATTTTGAGGCAGATGATCTTACTTCGTTCGACAGCAAAGGCTTTGGTACTGATATTGGTTTCGTATATGAGTTCAGGCCCGATCACCAGAAATACCGGAACGGTGAAAACTATGATTGGCGCAGGGATGAGAACAAATACAAACTCCGTGTAGGGGTGGCCTTATTGGACATAGGCGCCATAAAGTACAAGCGGGATAACACCCGGAGTGGTGCTTATGACCTCGGTGTTACAGGTCCTGAACGCTTTTACCTGTCAGAGCTGTCAGATGAGGAACTGGATGACTACAAGCAATTCTTTGACAGTCGTCCGCAATATTTTACACCTGTTGCCGGTAGTACAGAAGATACTTACAAAGTAGGCCTGCCTACCACCTTGCAGGTAGATGTGGATTACCACCTGCACCGTGGTTTTTACATTAGCGCTGCCGGCCAGTTCTCGCTGGTGAGCAGTGATAGCAAGCCCTACAACAGCCAATACCAGAACGCTTTTACCCTTACTCCCCGGTATGAGACCTCCAAATTCGGATGTTACCTGCCGCTCAACTACAATGGGCTTACCAAACTCAATGCAGGTCTGTCACTCCGCCTGGGTCCGCTCTTCGTGGGGTCGGGCAGTGTCTTAACTGCGTTGTTAGGAGAGTCAAAGCAGGCCGATGTGCACGTGGGTATCCGCTTTGGAGTATTGCATAAAAACAAGGCAGGCAAAGCAAAAGTCGCTAAAGAGAAAAAAGAGCCTGCTGAAACCAACCAATAGTTTTCTGATCAAAGGTTATAGGTAAGACAAAAGCCCCCGGATATCCGGCGGGCTTTCTTATATTATTGGGGCTCGTTGCCTTTATGTCTTATTACCTCGATGCCTCCCCGGCTACTCATCAAAAAAATCCCCCAGTTCTCTCCGCTGTTTCTTCGTAGGACGGCCAATCTTGCTGAGGCGCTTGCCGGTATGAAAGCTGGCAGCCTGGAATTCTATCCGTTCCAGTTCTTCAGGCGGTGTAATATCAGTATAATACTTAATGGCTTCAGAATAGGCCACTCGGTTATGCAAGAGGGCTGTTACCTGCACGCGCCAGCGGCGGGCTTCAGTTTTCACATGGTACTCATCACCCACAGAAACCGTCTTGGATGGTTTCACGGGCATATCATGCAGCTTCACCTTGCCGGCATCACAGGCTGCTGCTGCCAGCGCCCGCGTCTTAAACAACCGGATTGCCCACAGGTACTTGTCAATGCGTAATTTTTCTTTTTCACTACCCATACTGTAAAATTAAAAAATCCCGGAACTATTCGCTTCCGGGATCTATAAAATTTAGCCCAGTTGCCTCTACTTCCCAACCTCAGCAAAATACTTATGGAAATAAGGGATCGTTTCAATGCCCTTATAAAAATTCAGCAGGTCAAACTTCTCATTGGGCGAATGCAGGTTATCACTATCCAGCCCAAAGCCCATGAATACGATCTTTACACCCAGTTCCTTTTCCAGGATCGTACAAATGGGAATACTGCCACCGCCGCGTACGGGGATTGGCTTCTTACCAAAAGTTGTTTCAATGGCTTTTGCAGCAGCCTGGTAAGCCAGGGAATCAATAGGCGTCATATAAGGTTCTCCGCCGTGCAGCTCTACTGCGTCCACCGTTACGGAGGCAGGTGCGATCTTACGGAAATAATTCAGCAGGATCTCCGTGATATTATGGGAAGATTGATTGGGCACCAGCCTGGCAGAAATCTTGGCAAATGCTTTTGAAGGTAATACCGTCTTGGCGCCTTCACCGGTATAACCACCCCAGATGCCATTCAGCTCAAGGGTAGGGCGGATGCCGGTACGCTCATTCGTCGTAAATCCTTTTTCACCCCACAACTCTTTCACGCCCAGGTCTTTCTTATAAGCTTCCTCATCATAAGGCGCCTGTGCCATCAGGTTACGTTCTTCCTGGCCTGCTTCAACCACATCATTATAAAAACCGGGGATGGTAATATGGTTATTCTCGTCATGGCAGGAGGCGATCATCCTGGCCAGGATAGTGATCGGGTTGGCTACAGCGCCGCCATACACACCACTGTGCAGGTCGCGGTTGGCTGCCGTTACCTCCACCTGGATATAGGCCAATCCACGTACGCCAATATCCATAGAAGGATTGTTCATGCTGATCATGGCAGTATCGCTGATCAGGATCACATCGCACTTCAGCAGGTCCTTATGCGCAGCTACAAATGCACCCAGGTTGGGCGATCCTACTTCTTCTTCCCCTTCTATCAGGAACTTAATATTCGTGGTCAATGCACCCGTTTTAGACAAAATCTCCAATGCCTTCACGTGCATATAAAACTGGCCTTTATCATCGGCCGATCCGCGTGCATAAATACGTCCATCCTTGATCACCGGCTCGAAAGGTCCGCTGTTCCATAAATTCAGTGGATCAGGTGGCTGTACGTCATAATGCCCATATACCAATACCGTAGGTTTTGACGGATCTATAATCTTTTCGCCATAAACCACCGGGTGGCCTGCTGTTTCATATACAGCAGCAGTATCGGCCCCGGCTTCCTGCAAACGTTGTTTCACGGCTTCCGCACACTTCCTCATATCCTCCTTATTGACACTATTCGCACTGATCGAAGGAATGCGCAACAATTCCAGCAATTCATTCAGAAAACGGTCCTTATTCTTTTCCTGATAATCTTTCCAGGCTTGCATATTGACAGATTTAATAAGTATAAAAATAAGTCATTGGGAAGGCGAATATAGGCTGTTTTTGGGAACCGCATTTCCTGCCGGGTTTGTCAGGTCTTTGTGCTTAATTGGTGTCTTTTGTTTAAAGGAAGATTCTCCAGCGTCCAGGGTACCTGTCTTTCAAAAGGACGCTTGCGCACCGTACAATCTGCTTTCGTACAAATGCTGCAGGAAAAATCAAGACAGCCATCAGAATGTACAAATAACTCAAGCGAATCGCCAAACTCCTGCCTGATCAGGCTGGATAACTCATCAATCTCATGATGCGCTTCGCGTACATTAAAATACCAGGGTACTGTAAGGTGGCAATCTACATGTAACTGGCCACCATACTTGATCACACGCAGGTTGTGCAGGTCAATCCAGTTCTCCCGGCGATGTTTATTCAGCAGGTCCACCATCTTTAACAACAGTTCCTTATCTGCTTCATCCATAATGCCTGCTATCGAATGCCGTAAAATGCGGTAGCCGGTGAAGATCAAAATAAAAGCAAACAGGATGGCCACAGCGCCATCCAGCCAGGCAAGGCCGGTAAAATAGATCAGTAAAAGGCCCAGGATAATGCCAATAGTGGAATACGTATCGGATTGCAGGTGCCTGCCGCTGGCAACCAGCGCCAGAGAATTGTTCTTCTTGCCCTGCCGCACACTATAATAACCCATCACAAAATTCAGGAGGGCAGTCAGGGCGACCAGTAAGATGCCATAATCCAGCTTTTGCAGGGGATGCGGGTGCAGGAAATTATCGATGGCTTCGTAAATAATAATAATGCCAGCTACCCCGATCAGGGTGCCTTCTACGGCGGCTGACAGGAACTCGGCCTTGCCATGTCCGTAGGGATGGTTTTCATCCCTTGGCCTGGCAGCTACAGATAGGCTGAACAAACCAATAAAGCCGGCCGCCACATTAACAGTGCTTTCCAGCGCGTCAGTAAGAATAGCTACTGACCGGGTTAAAAAATAAGCAGCGATCTTAACCAGGAACAGACACACGCCTATTGTTACCACCCATCTCTGTATGCGAAGGTTTTGCCGTCCTTTTTCCAAATCGTCAGATTTGGAGTAAAAGTATAATATATTTTCTGGCAGGGATTAGCGTACCACCATTACTTTTTCCTTAAAATGAGCGCCAGGCCCAAAAACATCTGGTATCATGAGGATATACGTACCGGCAGCAAGGCTATGTACATGTACAGGTTGCATTCCTTTCACCGATAGCCTTTGGACCATCTTGCCGTTCAGGTCAAAAATATACGCTTCTTTCTGTCCATTTACACCTTCCAGCCGTATACTGAACTGGCCTTCATTGGGGTTGGGCCAGATCGTCACATGCACGCTTGTTTCACCTTTTACCGCCTTGATCAAAGAATAATAAACCCTGTTGTCCAGGTCCACCTGTTTCAGGCGGTAATAGCTGATGCCGCTGTAATCATTGGCATCGGCAAACGTATAATGAAGCGGCAGGTTACTATTGCCATTAGGTGCTTTGGAACCGACAAATCCTCTTGCGGTAAAAATAGATTCGTTCTCCAGCCGGCGTTCTACATCAAATCCTTTATTATTTTGTTCCGTCTGTGTTTCCCAGTTTACCTGCACCGTACTGGTCGTTAACCGTTTTACGTTAAAGTCTGACAACTTAACAGGCAGCGCTGCAGACAATGAACCAATGCCAAACTCACTGAAGTTTCCCAGGTTATTCCTGAGCGCATAACCATGTGTTACCATCCGGCCTGCGCCCCCATTACCATTCACATTACTGCCGGCAGGAACGCTCCAATCTGCCCCGCTCACAGAGCCTTCCGGACGGCGTAATATGGCAAATTGGTTATCGGTCAAACCGGTAAATCCATTGAGTGATAACTTAAGATTGTACTTACCGGCCGTGGGGGCCACATTGGGGGTTAAATGCCAGATACCGCCATCGCTGATGCTTACATACGTGGCGCCTTGTTCAGTTACCATAAGCCCGGCATCTGTTCCTGTTTTGGGACCAAAGAAAGCGTCTATATAAGTAACATTATTCAGTGCATTGGCGGTAAGGTTATCCAGTTCAGCTACATTGGACCTTACCGCATTGCCTACCGGAAACTTATAATTATTCACAGTAGCCGGGGTTACAGAGCGACGTAGTCTTCCATTGAACCAGCCATTCGTAAAACCGGGATTGCTGGCATCGGCTTCTACGGCCAGTTGTGTAGTGCCCGGAGCTATCGCCATAAAGGCGCCGGTATTAATAACGCCTTTTACCAGGTACCATTTATTGGCAGTAATATTGCTGCCCAACGTCAGGCTGCTGCCATTCATATCAACACGGTCAAAAGTGTTGAGGCTGTTAATCGCTTGATTACCGGTACTGGTAAATACAAACCGGCCGGTACCATAACTATATCCCGAGGCGGTATTATCTGTAAAGTCAGCAGCAAGGCCGCTGTTATTGCCGATATTGACAACGCCGTTATTCACCAGCGTACTTCCGTTCGCCAGTGTAACATTGCCTTGTACTGCTACCTGTGCGCCGTTTTGTATATGTAACGTAGCGCCTGATTGAACAGTCAATTGAGCATATCCCGGTAACAGGGCCATCACATACAGGCCTGTAATAACACAATTCTTTTTCATAAATAAGTTTGGAGGTGACCAGTAATATCAACCAGTGGGTACATTAAAAGGTAGTGCAAAATATTACTTTCCCGAAGCCCTCTTCGGGTTACTTAGTAACCGGCAGCTTTTACTGAGTAAATGGAATAAACAGCCACCTGTCAGCGACTCATTGCCGGCTGCCGCTCACTGCTTATACACCACAAAGGAAAACTGGTTATCCACCTCAGCACCGGCCAGGTTAAAAATATGAACATGCAGGTTGCCGCTGCCACTGCCGAGAGAGGTGATAACCGGCGTTGTACTGCCCGAGGGGGTAACCACAGTTACATATTGCTGAAACTGGTAATTCTCACCGGTGATCGTGATGGCATACCAACCTGTAATAATGCGGCTCACTGTAAAATTGCCACTTCCGGTATATATGGTGCCGGCGGAACTTATATTTCCATAACAGATTGGCAGCAGGTTGGCCGTACCTGTTTTGGAAGAGCGGTTCAGCTCTTCCTGGATGTTAATATTGCCATCGGTCTCAACAGTAAGTTTGGGAGATGCCTGGATAGTAAGGTGGACTTTGCCGGTGGTATTTCCTGCGCCGGTACCGAAATCCACATCTTCTGCATTCCCTGAAAAGGAACCTATATAGCCCCGGTAAAGGCCATTCTCGGTAAAAATAACATACATCCCATCGGGGCCCGAAAAGCGGGAAACAAAGGATTCCGGGCTCCAAACATCCAGCTTACAAACAGGACTGGTAATACCAATGCCCACATTTTGTGCTGTTCCGGTCATACCACGTAGCACAAGTAGGAAAAAGAGTAGTTGTTTCATAAACAGTAAAGGTTTATCCAAAACTATACTGTCTCGAACATCGTTCCACTACATCTTCATGTAGTGTACGGTCTATAAATGAGCGTGTCTTAAATTTATCATGCAGCTAAACGGAAGGACCCTCAAACCAATCCATCTTTGATCGCTTTGGAAACAGCTTCTGTGGCAGAGTGTACATGGAGCTTATCGTAGATCTTCTTAATGTAGAAGCGTACTGTATCATGGCTGATCTTCAACTGGGCGGCGATCATCTTATAGCTGAATCCCTGCACCAGCAATTGCAGGATGCTGATCTCCTTCTCGGACAGATCAGTTTTCTCCTGGTCGGTATTATGAGCAGGCGGGATCATCATCAACACCTTACGGGCCACGGTACCGGTCATGGGAGCGCCGCCCGTCAATACATTGCGAACAGCCGCCGCCACCTCTATGGATGCGTAACGTTTGAGGATATAACCACTGGCACCGGCACAAATAGCCCGGAATATATTCTCATTATCATCAAAAACCGTCAGCATAATGATCGGAAGCTGGATGTCAATCTTACGGATGCGCCGCACAGCTTCCACGCCACTGACCCCGGGCATATCAATATCCATCAATACCACATCCGGTTCCAGCTCCCGCACATCTGTCTCTACCGTCTCGGCATTGGGAATACCGGCTATAAATTCCAGGTCAGGCTCTTCCCCCAACAAAGTCTCCATACTTTGCCGGAGGGCCTCATTGTCGTCATATAATAAAATTCTTACCGCCATTAGCACATTAAAAGTACTACCACAAAAATAGGCGGCTACTACATAATCATGTAGTAAAAAACATCATTTATTTGGGCAATACTTCCGTAACTCCGAGTACAGGAAATGATGAAGAGGTGGTTCTACCTGCATAAACAGGTCTTTTTCATACAGGGCAGTAAATAAGCGGTCTACCGCATTGCTGGCAAGAACAGGGTCGCCTGTTAAAGTATAGGCCAATACCAGCAGATCTTCCGAATACTCTTTGTACAACCTGATATAGGAGTGGATATTCCTGTCTTTTAATCCTTCCAATAGAACAAATTCATCTTTAAAATCAGCTTCTTTCATACGGTCTGAAATTGGAACACTTTTTAATAGGGGATACATAACAATAGGGTTAATAGGGCTAGCAAAAAAAGGGTACGGATGGGAAAGACATTTGTGGCACAGGGGGTATGCGCAAATCAAGGATAGGGTACGGATTAAAAATGCCGGGGCAGAAAAAACCACTCCTTCCGCCTGCCGGCTTCTGTTTTACCTTGGTAACTAACTGTAACTAAACTGAAAAACCACCACCGTTTAACCGTTCATTTAGCATAGCCAGCCTTCAGGCGGTCGCTAAAAAGTCCTGTTTTATTGTCTGTACTTACAAATCAATCTTTTGGGCAATAAGGTTCCCCCTGGTATTTGTATCCAGGCAAAGCAATACCTGCCATGCCGGAACGCAAACAGCATCCATCACTGGTAAACACAAACTGTATTTACAGGAAAAAAGGGAGGTAAGCACCCAAGTGCAAGGGTTTGATCAACAAGGTCTAAGCTCTTTAAAATCCGTATACTATTCATTAGACCGGAAGAGAGGTTCAAACGTTTCGCGGAAACTAAAAAAAATGTCAGATTTTTTTCAGTTATGCGTGGAGGTTGATGCTCGGTGGTCGGCATACCTGGAAAAATCAGATATTTGCCCAATGGAACCTCTACGCAACGCCCCTCCACTTTTTGAGGTCTTAACTCAAAAGGCTGCAAATGGTGATAACAAAGCCTTTCAGCAACTCTATGATCACATAGCCGGCAAAATGTATAGCCTTTGCCTTCGCTATGCCGGAAATGCCAATGATGCCAATGACTGCTTCCAGGAAGGATTTGTAAAACTATACAGGCACCTCGCTGGTTTCAGGGGCGACGGGTCATTCGAAGGCTGGGCCCGCAGGATCTTCGTGGGTACCTGCATTGATTTCATCAGGAAAAAAAAGGCAGTCTTAACCAGTATCTCGGAAGATATAGACATCGCCTCTGACGGGCTGAATGGTTATGATAAGCTAACCAACGAAGACCTGATGAAAATGATCCGCCAATTGCCCGATGGCTACCGGACCGTTATCAACCTCAATCTCGTAGAAGGTTACAACCATAAAGAAATAGGAGAAATGCTCGAGATCTCGGAAGAGGGCAGCAGGTCACAACTATTCAGGGCAAGAGCATACCTCCAAAAACTATTTAAAGAAACCAATGGCGAATAAAGCTGATATATTAAACCGCTTACAGCAGTATGAGGTGCAGCCTCCGCCAGAGGTGTTCCACAGCCTGTTTCACAGGCTGCAGGCAGAAAGCGCCCAGGCTGAAGAGGCCAAATGGCAGGGTATCCTGCAGGGCCTTCAGCAACTGGAAATACAACCGCCTTCTTTTATGCCTGTGGCGATAGCGGATGCCATTGCCGGCAAACCGCTGTTTTCTTTCCTGCAGGACGTTGCTGTTGCGCCGCCGGCTGATGCCTTTGAGCGCATCGTCCGCGCGGTATCCACCGATAGCCTTGCCGTTAAGGCGCCCATCAGAAAGCTTTTTACACCGCTCAGGGCTATTGCCGCTGCCCTGCTGCTCGTAGCAGCCGGATGGGGTATCTATCGTTTCGCTGTTCAATCACCTGATAAACCATCGGTTGAGCTGGCCGGCCAAACCACACCTCAAAACATACCTGTTATTGATTCCGTTCATCAGACTGCTGCACATCCCGATTCCGTAATAGCCAGGTTCCAGCTATATGATAATGTAAAAACAGAGAATTACTTTAAGAATAACCGGTTCACGGCTGAAGGCGTCGGCATGCAATTAGTAGATAATGATTTCTTTGTCACCTTCGCCAGTTACCAGTATGAAGAACTGCCTTCCTTTTTAACAGAGGAGGAAAACAGTGAGCTCACCATAAGGCTTGATCAATACAGCTACTTCACCATCTCCCAGAACATGATGGACATGTTGAAGAAAATGTACCAACGCAAGTCGAAGGGAACGCTTACGCGGAAAGCCAGGAAGGAAAAAGAAAAACTGGAACGGTGGAAGAAAGCCGATGGCGCCCGTTTTGATCAAAAACGTGCTGCTAATCCGCTTGATCCTATTGACCTGGCCGAGTTCATATATAAATATTAGATTATCCTACTAAACCTTATCCAATTGTTTAATCATTGCATCATGTCTCAATCACGGTTCGCCAGTCTTGCCATCTTCTTCCTGTGTTGTGCTTCTTTTATAAAAGCACCGGATACAACCTGTATAGCACAAGTACCCGCCGACAGATCAGAGGCCGACTTAACCGTGACCTACACCATTGAATTGATGAAGGCAAAGAACAAGAGCATTGGTATTGGCGAAGCTTATAATGGAGGTACCAAAACCATCTTCATCAGCAATGGGTTGGCAAGATTGCGCCTGGTAAGCCTCATGCGTATGCAAAGCATCTTCCTCCTGCCTTCCGGCAACCCCGACCGGGTAGCCGCTATTGTGAAGGAATCAGGAAAGAACAAACATAAAGTCTACCTGTCGGCCACCCAGTGGAAGCAATACAATGCCAAATATGACCAGGCCACCTGTCGCCTTATGGATGATACAGTCTCTATTTCCGGCTATCACTGCAAAAAGGCTGTCCTCTCCCTGGCCGATGGCAGAAGTATAACAGCCTTCTATACACAGGATATCCAGCGTGCCGAACTGGCGGCAGCGGAACCCGTCTTTGCCTGCATTCCCGGGCTTGTATTAAAATACACCTATGAATACAAAAAAGGGAAAATTACCTATACAGCAACAGCCATCAGCAGAAAGCCAATAGATCAGAACATCCTCAAAGTACCCTCTAAAGGTTATACCGTGCAGGAATACCAATCAGGCGCTATGGAAGAAAAAGATAAATAAGTGAGATTTACCGGCGCCGCTCATTCATGTTCTTCACGTTGTATCACCGCCATATCTTCAGTAGTTGAAGTCATCTCCGGGGTGGCCTTCATAGGTTCCATAGCCTTTTTCCTGGATAAAAAGCGGCGGATGCTCCGGAAAATGCGGAAATAAAACTCCTGGTTAAACAATTGCGAGTCGTGCAGCGCCTTATAGATCAGGAACAGGCCGATAGGGAGCAATACGATCGTGGCCAGCCACATGCCGGCAAAAGGTTGCAACACATCTTCTTTCACAAACTTCTTTCCGAAATTATTCAGCAGGAAAAAGATCACAAAAAATACAATGGCAAATACCACCGGTGTCCCAATGCCACCCTTGCGTACAATAGAGCCCAGCGGGGCGCCGATCAGGAATAATACCAGTACGGCAATAGACATCGTAAACTTCTCGTGCCAGGTCATCAGGTGCAGACGCAATTCCTTACGTTTGTTTTCATATTCTGTAGAAGCGCCTTCCAGCACCGACTTAATGGAATTGCCATATGATATACTTTGGTCCAGCACGCCCGAACGGGCACTGTCTGGCAGCATCTTCCGGAACGAACTATCCTTCCTGATGGCCGGTACCTTTACATTGGCCCATCCACTGTCAACATATTGGATAAAGGGCAGGTAGGCTTTCAATTCCATCTTGTGTCGTTCCTGCGACTGCTGTAACATCCGTTGCAGGGAATCAATCGTCTTACTCAGTTGCCGTACGCTCAGCATCTCCGCCCGGTCCTTGTACACACTGTCATTCGTAAAATTCATCTTCAGCGCGCTCAGGTCAAGTACTTTCTTATACTCCTGGAAGCCCATCCGGTAAAACCGGGTATTGATGCCTGTACGTTCTCCTTCCTCCTCATAGCGCCAGCCGTTTTGCAACGTAAACTCCAGGGAGTGTTTATCATCCGACATGCGCATAATGCCCCGTTTGGCGGAAATCATATTATCCTGCGCACCGGGGCTGCTTTCATAAATGATAATATCATTCAGGATAGAGTCATTGATCTTTTTAGACACCTTGATCGAATAGCCGGGGATCATTGTATAAAACTGCCCTTCCTTCAGATCAAATGCCGGCTTCTTATTCACCAGGTCATACTGCAGCGTCTTCATCTTCAGGTTGGCTACCGGGATCACATTATTATTAAAATAAAAAGCCAGCCCGGCCATCAGTATCGTGGTCACCAGCAGGGAACGCATAAAGCGCAGCAGGCCAATGCCGGCCGATTTAATCGCTACCAGCTCAAAGGTCTCACCCAGGTTACCGAAAGTCATAATGGAGGAAAGCAACACGGCCAGGGGCAGGGCCAGGGGCACCAGCGTAGCGCTCAGGTATACGATCAGTCGCACGATCGTCATCGTATCAATACCCTTACCCACAAAATCATCAATCCACAGCCAGAAAAACTGTAAGATCAACACAAACAGCGTGAGGAAAAAAGTGGCAATGAATGGCCCTATAAATGCCTTCAGTACCAGTATATCCAGTTTTTTGATCACAATCTTATGAGTTTCGTGTGCCGGGTTTCGTGTTTCGGGTTAGGCGCGTTTAAGTTTAATCAGCGTCATGAAACCAAAGAACCCGAAACCCCAAACTCGAAACCCGAAACTATTACCTTTATCCTATGGATGCCGCAAAAATACAGCTTTCAGCAGAGGAATCAACCCTCGTGCAAAATGCTCATTGGCTTTTAACAAAGAATAATATCATTGAAAAAGTAGTGCTGCTTTTTGGTCAACTGGCGCCGGTTATAAAAAATACCCTTCACAGCCTGCCGGTACCCTTACCCGAAACCATCCTCCTGTCATCTCCTAAAATATCCAAAGGAGAAAAATATGAAGGATTACCCTGGGTTATCCTCGATTTTCCGCGTGTATTTAATAAAGAAGAAATCTTTGCCATCCGTACCTTCTTCTGGTGGGGGCATTTTTTCAGCATTACGCTCCATCTGAAAGGAGCTTACAAGCAGCAATACCAGGCCGCACTCTTACAAAACATAGCACTGCTCAAACAACATGATTTTTATATCTGTGTAGCTGGCGATGAATGGCAGCATCATTTCATGGAAGACAACTATAGTCCGCTGCAACAATTAGAAGAAGCCTCAATAGAAAAAATTCTATCGCGTAATGATTTTTGTAAGTTCTCCGCTAAAATTCCCCTTGCGCAGTGGGAGCAGGCCAACGGGAAATTGGTGTACCTCTGCCAGGTATTATTACAGGCCCTGGGCCATTAATTGCCCAGGCGGTGAAACAGATCTTTTACCTGGTAAGCCCACAACTGGCTCTGATCTTTTACCTCTCCCTTCTCTGCAAAATCCCGGATCACCAAAATAGTCTGGTTAGTAACTTCGGATTTCTCAATGCGAAACTCAAAATATTCATCGGATGGTGCGTGTAGCCAATGAAATCGTATGAATTTTTCCTGCTCACTTTCAGTCACTTCAGCTTTATCAGTAGTCCCATTCCAGGAGAAACTGAAAACATTATCCCGCTCATCCACTTTATCAGCAAACCATTCCTGCAAACCAGCGGCCGTACTAAGGAATTCATATAAAATGGAAGGAGAACATCTTAACGGATACTCTAACGTAAATTGTTGTTTCTTACTCATCTACTCCTTGTATTGATCTTTTTATAATACCAATGCGCAATAATAGAAAAATAATGCAACCCCCAAAATTTTTTTGTTGCAACTCCCGTTAAAGGTAGGGAAAGTCATATACAACCCGAAAAACTTTAAAACTACTGACAACCAACAATTTATAGTTAAAATTATTTGGATTAGGAGACTAGAATCGTTAAATTGCTGAATGTGAACTTTTATTGTTGGTCGTCCGGATATAAGAAAAAACCTGCAAAAGCGTTTTTCTTATGTCTGAACTGTAGCCTTTAAACCTTAAAAACCCTTTAAATGACCTACCTATGAGTATGCGTCAACTCAAGATCACGAAATCTATCACGAATCGTGAATCTCAGAGCCTTGAAAAGTACCTGCAGGAAATCGGTAAAGTAGAATTGATCAGCCCCGAAGAGGAAGTGCGGTTAGCCCGTAGAATCAAACAAGGTGATCAGTTGGCACTCGACAAACTCACAAAGGCAAATCTGCGTTTCGTCGTTTCCGTAGCCAAGCAGTACCAAAATCAGGGACTCTCCCTGCCAGATCTCATTAACGAGGGCAACCTGGGCTTGATCAAGGCTGCACAGCGCTTTGATGAAACCCGCGGCTTTAAATTCATTTCCTACGCTGTATGGTGGATCCGTCAAAGCATCCTGCAGGCCCTGGCCGAGCAGTCACGCATTGTGCGCCTCCCGCTCAACAAAGTAGGGCTTACCAACAAGATCCAGAAGGCATTCTCCCAACTGGAACAGGAGTATGAACGGGAACCCTCACCTGAAGAGCTGGCCGAACTGCTCGAACTGGAAACAGAGGAAGTCTCCGCCACACTGGGTATTGCAGCGCGCCACGTAAGCATGGATACACCGCTGTCTGAAGGGGAAGACAATACCCTCGTAGATGTGCTGGAAAATCCCAATGCCGAACGCGCCAACCTCAACATTGAGCACAATGAATCGCTCAAACAAGAGATCGAGCGGTCTATGAGAATGCTCACCGAAAGGCAAAAAGAGGTCATCTGTTACTTCTTTGGTATTGGCGTGGACCATCCCATGAGCCTGGAAGACATTGGGGAGAAATTCAACCTCACCCGCGAGCGTGTTCGCCAGATCAAGGACAAAGCCATCACCAAATTGCGCACCAACTCCCGTTCCAGGGAATTGCGGGGATATTTAGGCGTTTAACCTTAAAAATGTTAAGTACACCCAAAGAAAACTTTACACTTTATAAGCTAATCTTACTGTAAATTTGCAGTCCGTTCAAAGGTGAATGTATCATTACATTCACCTTTGAACTTTATGGCATTACCTGGTTGCCGTTAAACTGTTAATTTTAAACACTGTGTAATATGTTCGAGTCTTTATCGGAGAAATTGGAATCCGCCTTTAAGCAGATAAAAGGGGAAGGAAGGATCACCGAGCTCAATATTGCTGCCACTGTCAAAGACATCCGCCGCGCCCTGGTAGATGCCGACGTAAACTATAAAATCGCCAAAGAATTTACCGATAAGGTCAGGGATACAGCCCTGGGGCAGAAAGTGCTGACCGCCGTAAGTCCCGGCCAGCTCATGGTCAAGATCGTGAAGGATGAGCTGGTAGAGCTTATGGGAGGCACAGAAAGTGCTTTTAACACAAAAGGTAGCCCTGCCATCATCCTCATTGCCGGCCTTCAGGGTTCCGGTAAAACCACTTTCAGCGGCAAGCTGGCCAACTACCTCAAAACCAAAAAGGGACTGTCTCCCATGCTCGTGGCGGCCGATATCTACCGCCCGGCGGCCATAGACCAGTTGAAAGTATTGGGGGGCCAGATCGGCATAGACGTGTACAGTGAGCCGGAAAACAAAGATGCCGTAGCCATCGCCACCAATGCCATCAAAGAGGCCAAAAGTAAGAACAAGAACGTGCTGATTATCGATACTGCCGGCCGTTTGGCAGTAGACGAGGTCATGATGACCGAAGTGGCCAACATCAAATCCGCTGTCTCTCCCAACGAAATACTATTCGTGGTAGATTCCATGACCGGCCAGGATGCTGTCAATACCGCCAAGGCTTTCAATGACCGCCTCGACTTCTCCGGCGTCGTGCTTACCAAGCTCGATGGCGATACCCGTGGTGGTGCAGCCCTGTCTATCAAATACACTGTCAACAAGCCCATTAAGTTTGTAAGCAGTGGCGAGAAAATGGATACCCTCGATGTTTTCTATCCCGAGCGGATGGCCCAGCGTATCCTCGGCATGGGTGATATCACCACCCTCGTGGAAAAAGCCCAGGCCCAGTTCGATGAGGCCCAGGCCAAAAAGCTTGAGAAGAAGATCCGGAAGAACCAGTTTGATTTTGAGGACTTTAAGCAACAATTGGAGCAGATCAAGAAAATGGGCAACATCAAAGATCTGCTAGGAATGATTCCCGGCGTTGGTAAAGCGGTGAAAGACATTGATATAAGTGACGATTCCTTCAAAGGCATCGAAGCCCTGATCAACTCCATGACCCCCCAGGAACGCAACAACCCCGATATTATAGATGCCCGTCGTAAACAACGGATTGCCAAAGGCGCGGGGAAAGACCTGGCCGAATTAAATGCCTTTATCAAGCAGTTCGAGCAGATGAAGGAAATGATGAAAATGATGAACAAAATGCCCATGGGACGTATGGGGATGGGGAGGAGGTAATGGCCGCAGAATTGATGGTCAACTTTCGAAAATTATTAATGATTCCGGCTTAATATTTTTTTAATCATAATTTTTTCAGAAGTGGGCCGCTATTTCAAACGAATTATTATATTTGGAAAAATCAACCGGATTGCTACCTTTGCAATCCTTGAAAAAGTAGAAAGTAACCCTATTTGTTCACGCATTTAAATGTCTATTTAAAATGCCAGTTAAAATCAGACTGCAACGTCACGGGTCTAAGAAAAGACCATTTTATTTCATCGTAGTGGCAGACGCCCGCTCCCCCAGAGATGGAAAATTCATCCAGAAATTAGGTACGTACAATCCGCTTACGGTTCCGGCTACTATTCAGCTTGACCGCCAGAAAGCCCTCGATTGGCTGCACAAAGGCGCTCAACCTACGGACACCGTACGCAGAATTTTGTCGTTTAAGGGAGTACTGTATCTGAAACACCTCTTACGCGGTGTTAAACTTGGTCTGTTCGACGAGGCTGCTGCAATGGTGAAATTCCAGACATGGCACTCAGAACATGAGGTACATGTTAAGAAACGCCAGGAAGCAAACGCCAAAGACAGAAGAGTTCGCCGTGGTGGTGTTGGCGCTCCTATCAGAAGGAGAAGCGAGGGAGAAGCCTCCTAAGCAGCAGTATAGCTAAAGCCAAACTCATTAAAATCCCGATGACTATCTTTGTCGTCGGGATTTTTTATAACTATGACCAACTACATCAGCATCGGAAAACTGGTAGCCACCTTTGGCGTAGGAGGCGAATTGGTATTGCGCCATGAGCTCGGTAAAAAAACAGCCCTTAAAGGCCTGGAAACCCTTTTCCTGGAAGATAAAAAGGAAGAGATGCTGCCTTACTTCATAGAGGCAGCCCGCGTAAAAAGCGACCAGGAGATCTATATCAAGCTCGAGAACGTCCATAGCAAAGAAGCGGCGCAGAAACTCGTACAAAAGCAGGTATGGCTCGAAGAAGAAGCTTTTCACCAGCATGCCGGGAAATCGGCCCCCATCTCCCTGCTGGGCTTTCACATCATAGACAACGGAAATGACATTGGTGAAATACTCGAAGTTATAGAACAGCCCCACCAGGTGCTTTGCCGCATAGACCTCGATGGCAAAGAAGCCCTCATCCCCATCCACCAGGATACTTTACAGAAAATAGACAAAAAGAAAAAACAAATACAAGTGGAGCTCCCCGACGGCCTCCTCGACATCTTCCGGTAACTGGCGCAAGTATGCCGCCTGGCTAAGCGGGCAGGGTACTTGTGCCCGTTCCTCATGATCTCTTAAACCTTTCCATCACCTGCTCGCTATATCCTGCACTCACCGGCACGTTCACCTTATTGGCCAGCACCACATTATCGGGCTTCAGGCTCTTGATCTGCCGCAGGGCCACGATAAATGATTTATGCGTACGCACAAACTGGCTGGCGGGCAACAGCTCTTCCAGCTTCTTCATCGTAAGATGCACCAGGTGACTCCCCTGCACCGTGAAAATCTTCATATAATCGCGCGATGCTTCCACATAAACAATATCAGCATGCGCGATCTTCATCAATCCTTCTTTCTCTTTGATCAACAGATAATCCTGCTCGTCACCGGTTTCCGCATTACCGGAAGTATGCATCAATTGCCGCACCTTATCAATTGCCTTACTAAACCGTTCATAAGAAAAAGGCTTCAGCAGGTAATCTGTTACATTCAGGTCATACCCTTCCAGGGCATAATCGGCATAAGCGGTGGTGAAAATAACCCGGGGCGGATTGCTCAGTGTTTTAAGGAAAGTAATCCCGTTCACCAATGGCATCTCGATATCCAGGAAAATAAGGTCAATCGTATGCTGCTCCAGTTTGGCAAAAGCCTCCAGTGCATTCCGGCACTTGGCTACCAGCAGCAAACCCGGTGTTTGTAAAATATACTGTTCTAATATCTGGTGGGCGATCAGCTCATCATCGGCAATCAGGCACCGGATCACAGGCCCTGTATGTTCATGATTGGTCATAGCGCTATTGTAATGATAGGGTAAGTTTCACTTCAAATATATTATTACCGGCGTTGATCGCAAGCGTATGTTTTCCGGGGTAATAAAGCGCCAGGCGTTTCCGTACATTACTAATGCCCACACCCCCATATCGCGGCTCTTCCCCCCTCCCCTTTAGGAGAGGGGCCGGGGATGGGGCAAACACATCGTTGCGAAGCTCAAACGTCAGGGAGCCTGCTTCTACCGTTAAGGAACCATGTATAAAGCCGGTATCATTCAACCGGTGAGCGCCATGCTTAAAACTGTTTTCCAGAAACTGGATAAACAGGAGGGGCGCTATTTGCTGACTGCCGGCATCACCCTGCACTGTAAACTCAATATCCGCTGCCGGGTACCGTCGCTTCTCCATCTCCAGGTAATTTTCCAGGAAGGCAATATCCTTTTCCAGCGCTACCTGGTTTTGCTGGCAATCGTACAAAATAAAACGCATCATATCCGACAGGCGCAAAATAAAGGCAGGCGTTTCCTTATTGCCGGTAAGGCTCATCCCGTAAATATTATTCAGGGTATTGAACAGGAAATGCGGGTGCAATTGCGCCTTCAATGATTCCAGTTGCAATACAAGATTGTCTTTTTCCAGCAGGTGTTTCTTGCGTTCATTTTCATAGGCGTACCAGATAAAACTTACCGACAAAAAGGCGATAATATCAGCAAATAAAGTATTGGGGGCCCATCCAAATGGCCTTCGTAGCAGCCGTGTAGCAAGCTCAAAACAGCTTCCATAAAATGCTTTCAGTTCAGGTTGCGATACCAGCTTGTAAAATACCAGCGATACCAGCCAGTTACTGATCTTGCATACAATGCCGAAATACAAAATAATCGCCACCGGCAGCCACCCGTTCCTTTTCTGCTGAAGCAGGCCGGGCACTATCCAGTGGTAAAAGGGAATAACATATACAGTGAGGCCTATGGCAAACAGGATCAGTTCGGGATGGGGGAAATTATCATATTGGGGATTAGGCAGCCTGGCCATATCCAGTAAATAGCTGTATTTAAAAATACATACGCAGATCAGCCACACTGATAGCTCATAAATGAAAGGGAATTGTAGCACCTGGCCTTTCTGTAATTGTAGTCGCTTTAACATAGGTACAAGAATAAAATAGATAGCGCGTTCCTGGCCGCCATTTCGATGTAATCATACATTTCTTCGACGAAATTAAGCCCTCTTTTTTACGTCGCACAACCCCGCCTCTTTGCAGAATGCCACTTCACTTCGCTTACCATGCGCCGTAGGTTTGTGTCATCATAAAATTATAAAAATACAAACAATATGAAACAGACAGCCCGGAGGATCGCACTCCTTATCACTTGCTTCACCCTTGTAATCATGGTGCATGCCCAGGTTATTAAAGACACTGTAACCGATAGCGTAAAGATAAAAACCGATAGCCTGAAAGCAGTAACCATTACCGCATCAAAACCTTTCATCAAACAGAAAGTAGACAAAACCATTGTAACCGTCGCCGGCAGCCCCCTCGCGGCAGGAGGAAATGCCTGGGAAGTACTGGTGCGGGCGCCTGGTATTGTAGAACAGGGGAATAACCTCCAGTTAAAAGGAAAAACAGTAACCGTTTTAATGGATGGCCGGTACACCAATATGAGCGGGGAAGACCTGAAAAACATGCTCAATGCAATGCCTGCCAACCGCATTGAAAGAATTGAGCTCATGCCCAATCCTTCCGCCAGGTACGATGCGCAGGGAGGTTCCATCATCAACATCATAATGGCCAAAAACACCAAACTAGGCGTCAATGGATCTGCTACACTCGGAGGCCGTGCCGGAAAATATGGCTCCTGGAATACCGGCCTTTCACTCAACTACCGCAGTAAGAAGGTAAATGTCTATGGCAGCTATGATTACCTCAATAACCAGCAATTCAATGAAAGCAGCTTCAACCGTTTTATAAACAACGGCAAGCACATTGCCGATAATGTCTATGGAACAGATCAGCGTAGTAGTCATTCCATAAAGGCCGGACTGGATTATGACCTTAACAAACGCAATTCATTCGGTATCCTCATAAAAGGGTTGATCAATAACATTGACAAAACATCCGGCACCCGTTCTATGGCTGATTATACCGACGTTGACAATGATTCCCTCTCTATGGTAGTTGCCAATGGCAAAGCCCGTTACATCATTCCTTCTGTAAACCTGTATTATAAAGCCATCCTGGACACTGCCGGGAAAGAAGTAAGGTTCAATGCCGACTACTTCAGCTACAATAAAAAATGGAATGATCATTTCACAACCAGGTATTTTGATCCCCGGGGCGCTGAATATGATGCGAAGCTGTTAAGGGCCGATGCGCCAGCCACCAACGATATTAAATCCTTCTCCATTGACTATAAGCAACCAATAAAAAAGGGTAGCCTGGAAGTAGGGACCAAAATATCACAGGCCACTACCGACAATGATGCCGTGTGGGAGCAGGGCCGGAACGGAACATGGGCAAAAGATTTCGGTAAGACCAATCACTTCATCTACAAGGAAAATGTGTATGCGGCTTATGTGAACGTAAACAAGGAGTTCAAAAAAATAAGCCTCATGATGGGCGTGAGGGCCGAGCAAACACATACCGAAGGAACATCAGTGACCTCACAACAAACCAACAAGAACAAATACCTCAACTTCTTTCCCAATATGGCTATTCAATACAATGCTGCTAAAGACCACCTGTTTGCTTTCTCTTATCGCCAAAGCATAGAGCGCTATAAATACGACATTGTAAATCCTTTTATCGTATACAAAAGCCAGTACAGTTACTACCAGGGTAATCCTTACCTCAATCCCGGTATCCAACACAACTTTGAGCTGTCTTATGTGTACAACAATGAATTGTTTACGACGCTTACCTATTCCCGATTTGAAGATGTGCTCACAAATATCTACCGTAAAGACAGTACTTCCCCGGCTGTGATCAATACCTGGGACAACCTCAGCAGCGCCGATTATATGGAAGCCGCTGTTTCACATTCAAAATCCCTGTTCAATAACAAATGGATGACCAATAACACAGTTGCCGTATCCTATGCAAAATTCAATGCGCCTGCCGGTTCTGATCTCAACAATGCTAAAGTAACTACCATTCTCAGCAGTGATAATACCATCCTCTTACCCAAAGGATATAAAGTACAGGTATCGGCTGTTTATTTCTCCCCGATGGCGCTGGGTGTAGTAAGTTATAAGTCACGTTTCAACATGAACCTTGGTATGTCTAAAACAGTATTGGAAAACAAGGGCACCATTGCGTTAAGTGTCAGTGATCTGTTCAATACCTATAATTCTACATTCACGGTGGCATCTTTTGGCATACAGTCAACAAACTATGTCAAACCCGAAACCCGCTTTGTAAAACTGACCTTCACATACCGTTTTGGCAACAAAAATGTAAAAGCCAATGCCAACCGCAAAACCAGCATCGAAAACGAAAGCCGCAGAATGCAATAAAAAATAAATAACATGATTAAGAACATCATTACAATCGTAAGCTTATGCGTCATGCTCACAGGCGCCACTCTTAACACAACAGCTCAGCAAATTACACAGGCTGCTAAAGACAGTGCCCGCACATGGGTACAGCAACACCAATCGTCTGTAGATATCAGTACTTTCCAGGCATTTAAACAGCAAATGAAACCAATACTCAATAACATGGCTGCTTCGCAAGTGGTTGGATTGGGAGAAGGTACCCATGGCACCAGTGAATTTCAAACAGTGCGTACCTGGATTACCCGCTATCTCTGTGAGGAAAAAGGTTTTACAGTCGTGTGCCTCGAAAACAGTTATGGCTGGTGTGTAGAACTTAATAAATACATACAAACCGGTGTGGGCAACCTGGATACGCTCATGCAACAAAACCTGCTGGGTATGTGGCAGAATGCGGAAATAAAAGAATTGTTGCAATGGATGCAGCAATACAACCAAACGCATAGCAACAAACTTCAGTTGGCAGGCATTGATTATTCAGAAACTTCTACCAACGCGCGCATCATACAGGCAATCACCGGCAGGTTGAATAATCCTGCTCTTGCCGCTATGGTGGATACCCTGCTGATGCGGGCGCACTTTATGGATGCTGCCTACGCGGATATGAATGCATCCAAACCTTCTTATCAATGGAAAGATATCCTGGACAACGGCGTCAAAGCGTATGAAGTGACCCTGCGTATAAAAGCAACACTTGATAGCCTGAAGCCCCAACTGCAGCAGCAATTGACCGGCACGGCCATACAAACAGTATATACCACTTTATACAACTGTGAGCTGGCTTATTATAGTATCTACAGGCCGGTAAAAGAACGCAAAGAAGCCTCCCGCGATGAAGCCATGGCCAATATGGTGCGGCGGATATCGGAACAACAAAATAGTGCTAAAGCAGTAGTATGGGCCCACAATGCACACCTGGCCAAAGAGCGGATCTTTGGCGATGAAAGCAATGGAGGTGGTACCGGTATGTACCTGAATGAATATTTTCCCGGCAATTATAGGGTAATTGGAACAGGCACAGCGGGAGGAACTTATAGTAGCACTACCGACCGTTTTATCGTCAATACCAGTCGCTTTAAAAGCGATTCCCTTACCAATGCTATCAATAACTCCTGGGAAGAGCTGTTAAGATCCATGGATAATAAAGCATGCTTTATTGATACCCGTGATAAACAATATCCTCTTCCGGCCTTACCATTGCGTTTTACCGGTTATGGACGTTCTGATAAAAAGGACTTTGTAGCAGGCAGGATCAACAAACTGTTTGATGGTTTCATTTTCATTCCGGTTACCCAGGCCACCCATATCATGCAATAGTTTTGTACCGGTGGCGCTATGATGATTGGCAACAACTAAAAACCTGCGTCAAAACTAAAGCTGGCCTTGGGGAAAGTATAGCCATGTTCCTTTTTTACAATGGCCAGTGTATTATTGATCTGTACAAAATGCCGTTGGTGGTGTGCGATCAGGAAGCGGAAAGTATCGCCCAGTTTCAGGGTAATGAATTGGGCAATGGAAATAGGGATACTTAGCTTATTGAGGTCGGTATTGCGTGCTTTGTCCAGTAACGCCAGTAATAATTTTTCCTGTTCCATAAACTCATTCAGTACCGCAAAGCTGTCTACATCCGGAGAGGGGCGATGATTTTTAGGCGCCTGCATCTTATGGGTAATACGGCCATCTTCCCTGGGCAGCATGGATTGGGTAAAATAATTACCCAGCCATCCCGGGGTGAAAGAAGCATTGGCCTTATAAGTACTATTGTCCAGCGCCTGCTTTATCAGCGGCAGGTAATAACGTCCGTATGAGTTCAGGTGTTCTGTTACCTGTGCCACACTCCATTTTCCGGGAGCAGGCTGCTGCAACAACACGCCGGGATCTTCCTGTAGCAGGTAATGTAATGTGAGAATAATCTGCCTGGTATCTGTTTCCAGCTTATCCAGCAACTGGCTGCTTTGCATCGTTTTCATAAATCAATCATTCATTTGATAACACAAAGCTACCGGCCTTCTATTTCAAAAATCTTGGCGCACACCATGATTTTTGAAAAGTGGAAATGTTACCTAAACCAATCCACCGCATACTTAAACCCGATCCCAATTGTATAAAAACCTCCCCTTGTATGCTGGGTGGCTTTTACCATAGCGCCATTCTCCGGGGTATATTCCACATGTTGTATCAGGGTCTTTCTGACACCTGCATAATAATTGGTACTGAGACCCAGCAAGGCCTTTTGCCCGAGGCGGATATCAATGCCCACACCCAGTTGGAACAGGGGAAATACCTGGGCGGGATACTGGTTCGTATAAAAATAGTCAATCCGGCCCTTGCTGGTCATGGTGGAAGTTGGGTCCAGGATACCACCAGGGCTTTCATTGGCGATGGCCAGTGAAAGGCCGGTCACCGGACACAGGGCGATAGCGCCTTTAAGAAGTGGCAGACGTCCGCCAACACGCAGTGGCACCAGCACCGCCGTTCTGTCCGTACCACCACTACCGCCTTCATGGTCAAAAGCAATGCCTGTCTTATAGGCCCTTGCATAAACGCCTGTTTCCAGGAACAGGTGCTTGTTCATCATATGGCGGATAGTGGCGCCCCACAAGGCACTGTTGACATCCGCGTCGGAGAGACGGCCGCCCGGGTCATTGATCTTAAAGATATCTGCTGAATAAGCTACTTCCGCGCCGATATACGTGGAAGATTGGGCCATCGAAGTAAAATATCCCAATAGGCCAAGGCAAAAGGCTATAAAACGGTTCATGGGGCTAAAGTATATTTTGTAAACCAATGCTACCAAACAAGCCTTGAAGGAAAACCCTAAATTGGCTGAACTGCCTGTTTGCCTATATGAAGAGGCATATATCCTGTGTAAGCTGTGTTCCTATATCCGCACACTCGCCATCAATTTGCTGAACGTGCTGGCGTCAATTCCCATATACGAAGCCAGGTACTTATGCGGTATCAGTTGCAATACATGCGGGCTCCGTTTCAGCAGGATCCTGAACTTTTCTTCTGCACTATAACTCAGTAATTCGATCTGTCTTTCCAGCAAGCCCATCATCACCCAGGAAACAGACAGCCGTACCCACCGTTCAATATTATGATACTGGTCCATCAGTTGCTGCACCTGCTGGTAAGAGGTGCGCAGCATCTTGCTGGCAGTCAGTGTTTCCAGGAAATAGCGGGAAGGCTGTTGGGTAAGGAACGAGTCTACAATACCGGAAAAGGAGGGTGCATAACTGAAAACAACCGTAGCCTCGGGATGCTTATCATCAAGATAAAAAGCCCTTTGCACACCTTCCGTTACAAAATACAGGTAACGCTCGGTTTCGCCGGCGGTAGTGAGAATGGTTTTGCGTTTATATTGCACTGGCTGCCAGATGGCCGAAAAATCAGTCCATTCTGCTTCCGATAAAGGATGCAATGCAAAGATCTGCTTGCGCAATAAAGCCAGTTCCTGCTCCATGCAGTAAAAATAAATAAAAGGTACCTTTGTCCATCATGTCCTTCACACCACAACGCATTATAGCGCACTTCGACCTTGATGCATTCTTCGTTTCTGTAGAATGCGTCAATAATCCTTCCCTGAAGGGGAAACCCTTGCTGGTGGGTGGACGGGAGCGGGGAGTAGTGGCGGCCTGTAGCTATGAAGCCCGCAAATATGGCATTCATTCTGCCATGCCCATGAAAACGGCCCTGCGGCTTTGCCCGCATGCCATTGTGACCAACAACAGCCGGGGCGATTACAGCAAATATTCCCGGATCGTTACCAACATCATTGCAGATAAGGCCCCTTTATTTGAAAAGGCCTCCATTGATGAATTCTACCTCGACCTTACCGGGATGGATAAATACTTCCAGCCTTACCAGTGGACCATTGATCTGCGGCAGGAGATCATTGACAAAACACAATTGCCCATCTCCTTTGCGCTGGCTTCCAATAAAATGATCGCTAAAATTGCCACCGATGCCGCCAAGCCCAATGGCTACCTCCACATTCCCTTTGGCAAGGAGAAAGAGTTCCTGGCGCCGTTGACCGTCAATAAAATTCCCGGCGTGGGTACCCATACCTATGATGCCCTTAAAGCCATTGGTATTTATACCATTAAAGATCTGAGTGAGCAATCGCCCGATATTTTGGAGAAACGCTTCGGCAAATATGGTCTTGAGCTTTGGAACAAGTCACAGGGCATCCACCATGGTGAAGTGACGCCGTATTATGAATCCAAATCCATCTCCACCGAAAATACCTTTGAAGAGAACTTGACCGACGTCAACCGGTTAATGACCGAGCTGGTGCACATGACAGAGCGGGTAGCTTACGAACTGCGGCAGGATAACAAGACTGCTGGCTGTATAGCCGTCAAAATACGCTACCCCGATTTTGAGACCACCTCCAAACAAACCACCATTCCCTATACCTTCTACGATGATGAACTTATCCCCAAAGCTAAAGAGCTGTTTCACAAGCTTTGGCGCAAAGGCCAGCCCATACGCCTCATGGGTGTAAGGCTCAGTGAGCTGACCGATGAAGCCGTCCAGACCAATCTCTTTACCGACACTGAAAAAAAGAACGGCCTCTATAAAGCCATTGATGACGTGAAAAACCGCTTCGGAAAATATGCTATTACCAAGGCTACTGGTAAGTAATGTATTATATATCATTCAGATAGGGGACTGTTACAGGTCGGCCCCTTCCGTCAGCAATGTTGCAATCGGGCCAGCTTCTCCCGGCGAGGTCGAAAATGCCCGCGTAAGATAAATTTAACAATTTAGTCTACTCGTGAAGTAGGGAATCTGTATCTTCGTAATCCGTTTGCGGATTTTTTTAAACCATAAATATCTTTGTATATGAGCTTAAGATTAGGAGACATCGCGCCGAATTTCCAGGCCAAAACGACTGCTGGCGATATCGACTTCTACGAGTACCTCGGCGATGGCTGGGGCATCCTGTTTTCACACCCCGCCGACTATACCCCTGTTTGTACTACAGAACTCGGTAAAACTGCTTTGCTGCAGGGCGAATTTGAAAAACGCAATGTAAAAGTACTGGCTGTAAGTGTTGATCCGCTGGACAAACACCTTGGCTGGGTAAAGGATATAAACGAAACACAAAACTGTACTGTTGGTTTTCCCATCATTGCTGATGACGACCGCAAGGTGGCTACTCTGTACGACATGATCCACCCCAACGCTTCGGAAACTTTCACTGTTCGTTCACTCTTCGTGATCGGACCCGATAAGAAAGTGAAGCTGACGCTCACTTACCCTGCTTCTACCGGAAGGAACTTCCATGAAGTATTGCGCGTGATCGAGTCTCTGCAATTGACCTCCGGTTACAGTGTAGCTACGCCTGCCGATTGGAAACATGGTGAAGATGTGATCGTGGTACCTGCCGTTTCTACCGAAGATGCGATCAAGAAGTTCCCCAAAGGTGTACAGGTAATAAAACCTTACCTCCGTTATACACCCCAACCGAACCTCGACAAATAGTCATTAGTTGTAATTACTGACATCGTTATACAACCTTCCTGTTTTTACGGGAAGGTTTTTTGTTTTTCCCCCATTTCAGAATATCTTACTGGAAATTAAACTGTACATGAGAAAATCCTTAGCTGTCATCCTGAGCTCCGTCGAAGGATTGTCAAAGCCTTTTCTATTCCTGCTGATCCTATGCATCCCCTTCAGTCTCCTGGCACAACGTACCATCCTGCACTGTGGTAAACTCATAGATGTGTCCAAAGGACAGGTGCTTACACAATACTCCATCATCATTGAAGGCAATAAAATTACGGATGTACAGGCCGGCTATACCAAAGCGGCCGGTACCGACAAAGTGATTGACCTTAAAGAAAAGACCGTCATGCCTGGTTTAATTGATTGTCATGTACACCTCGAAGATGAGACCAATCCCAACCAGTACATTCAGAAATTCACCTTTAACCAGGCCGACTATGCCTACCAGTCAGTAGTGTTTGCCGAGCGTACCCTCAATATTGGTTTTACGACTGTGCGCGACCTGGGTGGTACCGGTGTCAATATCTCCCTGCGCAATGCCATCAATAAAAAATACATCAAAGGTCCCCGCATCCTCACTGCCGGCAAATCTATTGCTACTACAGGCGGCCATGCCGATCCTACCAATGGTTACCGCAAAGACCTCATGGGTGATCCCGGCCCTGCTGCCGGCGTAGCCAATGGCCCTGCAGAATGTATGCAGGCTGTGCGTCAGCGATATAAAGATGGTGCTGATCTTATTAAGATCACTGCTTCCGGTGGCGTACTGAGCGTAGCAAAGAGTGGGGAGAATCCGCAGTTTACGGAAGAAGAAATAAAAGCCATTGTTTCCACCGCCAAAGACTATGGTTTCCGGGTGGCGGCGCATTGTCATGGGGCAGAAGCCATGAAGCGGGCGGTAAAAGCCGGTGTGAACAGCATTGAGCATGGCACCTATATGGACGATGAGGTCATGCAGCTCATGAAGCAGCACGGTACTTACTACGTGCCCACCATTACAGCCGGAAAAGCGGTGGGTGACTCTGCCAAAAAGCCCGGCTACTATCCCGATCTCGTCACGCCCAAGGCGCTGGCTATCGGGCCTAAAATACAATCCACCTTTGGCAAAGCTTACAAGGCGGGTGTAAAGATTGCCTTTGGCACCGATGCAGGGGTATATATGCATGGTAAGAACTGGCTGGAATTTGTGTACATGTACGAGGCCGGAATGCCGGTCATGGAAGCCATTCAGTCAGCTACCGTGGCGGCCGCCGACCTGCTGGGCATGAGTGATGCGATAGGCAGTATAGAAAAAGGTAAACTGGCCGATATCGTCGCCGTAGAAGGCGATCCCACCAAAGACGTCCAGGCCATGGGGAAGATGAGGTTTGTGATGAAGGACGGAATCGTCTATAAGAATGAATAACTCATTGAAGACAGCAATAATAATATTGCTGATTATTAACGTAAAAGCAAGAGCCGCCTCTGGAAGGCGGCTCTTGCTTTTATATTTCCCGCAGAGTCTCCCGGAGGGGACTCTGCGGTTCTCATTGACTTACTTCCTCTTCCTCAACTGCTGCAACAAAGCCCGCATATCTTTCGGTAAAGGTGCTTCCACTGCATACTCATTACCCTGTGCATCTTTAAAGCGTAAGCGCTCTGCATGCAGCCCCAGCCTGCCCAGGATGGGGCGCTCTTCCTCTTCACTTTTCGACAGGTTATAATTCCGCTTAAAGGAAGATACCAGGATGGGGTTGGCATCGCCATACAGTGCATCTACTACGATGGGGTGACCCACGTGTTGCATATGCACCCGTATCTGGTGGGTACGTCCCGTATGGATACGGAACCGCAATAAAGAGAACTTGCCAAACTCTTCCAGCACTTCATAATCTGTTATCGATTGCTTTCCCCGCTGGTGGATCAGCATTACGCCACGTTTGGTGGTATTCTCCGCTATGGGTTCGTCAATGGTCATTTTCTTTTCAGGAGGAACTCCATTAACAATGCCCAGGTAATATTTCTCTACCGTTCTTTCCTCAAATGCCTGGGAAAGGTACTTATGCGTTTCTTCATCTTTGGCAAATACAATGATCCCGCTTGTATCACGGTCAAGACGGTGTACCGTAAAGATCTGTCCAAACTTTTCCTGCAGCATTTGCTTCAGGGAAAACTCTTTTCCTTCCCGGTCAGGAATACTCAATAAGCCAGATGGTTTATTGAGCACAATAAAATGATCGTTCTCGATCAATATCTCCGGCGATGACTTAACCACGTGCTGGTATTTTATTTTTTAGTGTACGAAGTATTGAGGTATTTCAGCAGGCGCACTTCTTTTTCACTGAGGAAGCGCCATTTGCCGCGGTCTACATTCTTCTTGGTGAGGTTGGCATACATTACCCGGTCCAGGTTGCGCACATCATATCCCATAAATTCAAAAATACGGCGTACAATACGGTTGCGGCCGCTGTGTATTTCAATCCCGATCACGCTCTTATCCTTGGGGTCTGCATAAGCCAGTGCATCGGGTGCTACAAAACCATCTTCGAGGGTGACGCCATTAGCGATCGTATCAAAATCCTTCTTGATTAAAGGCTTGTCCAGCTTCACTTCATAGATCTTCTTCACCATATAACTGGGATGCGCCAGTTTTTGCGCCAGTTCGCCATCATTCGTCAGGAGCAATACACCGGTAGTATTTCTGTCCAGGCGGCCGATAGGATATACCCTTTCGGTCGTGGCATGCTTAATAATGTCCAACACTGTTCTCCTTCCCTGCGGGTCTTCTGTAGTAGTGATAAAATCTTTGGGTTTGTTGATCAGGATATACACCATATTCTTCCGGATGGTGATCTGCTTGCCATTCACTTTCACTTCATCCTGTGCCGTTACTTTAAAACCTGGTTCTGTGATCACTTTACCATTTACCACAACGAGTCCCGATTTCACAATATCGGCTGCATCCCTGCGTGAGGTGATGCCTGCGTGTGCAATAAATTTATTGAGGGGGATAACGTTTGATGCTTTTCCTGCCGCAGGTTTAGCTGGTTCCTGTGAGGGCTTACTAATAGTAAGTTTGGTCTTATTACCTGTAGCTGGTTTAGTTGCTGGTGCTTTACTGTAAGCAGGTTTGTTTGCTGGAGTTTTAGTGAAGGCAGGCTTGCTTTCCTGCTTTTTACCGAAGGCCGGTTTCTGTACCCTGGCTTCTGGCTTCTGGCTTCTGGATTCTGGATTCTGTGTTTCTCTCTCCGCCTGCTTCTTCTTCCGCTCCATATAACTCATGCGGTTATAGCCCTTGTTCACAAACTTCTTGCCACCGCTTTTTGCATTTTCCCGCATACTATCTCTTCCGCTTTGCCAGTCATCGGTTCCTTGCTTATCGGCTGATTTCGGTTTTCTCCCCACCGCACTGGGAAAACCTCCTTTGGGTGTTTTAGGGGCCGCGCCGGCTGCATTGGCGGCATTGCCCTGGCGAAATGCCCTGGCTTCTTCTTTCTTCTTATCGAAATAGGCTTTTGTTTCCTGGCGCTGTACTTTTTTCTCCTGGCGGATACGCTCTTTCTTTTTTGCGCCCGTTTCTTTTTGTTGGATAAACTTTCCGAAGGGAGCTTTACTACTCTTACTCATAATAATGATTTGCTGTTTTACAACAGTAATGATAAAATAAAATATATAATCGTAAGCCTGCCGAAGCGCTAACAGCTAACTCCTAACAGCTAATACCTAACCAATAATCCCTTCCTTATTCGCCAACTGTCCACAGGCGGCATCAATGTCCTTGCCGCGGCTCCTTCTCAGGCGGGCATTCACGCGGTGCTTTTCCAGGTAGCTCATAAAATTATTCACTACCTGCTCATCCGGCTTACGGAACGTGGCCATATCAATAGGATTGTACTCTATGATATTCACCAGGTCGGCCGGCACCTGCCTGTAGATCCTGATTAATTCATCGGCATCCTTCAGGCTGTCATTGAAATTGTTGAACAGGATATATTCAAACGTGATCTCGTTCTCCGTCTTCTTATAAAAGTAATTCAGTGCCTCGATCAATGCCTGCAGGTTATTGCTTTCATTGATGGGCATAATCTCATTGCGTTTGGTATCGTTGGCCGCGTGTAAGGAAAGGGCCAGCTTAAACCGTACATTGTCATCGCCCAGTTGCCTGATCTGCTTGGCTACGCCGGCAGTGGATACCGTAATGCGGCGCGGACTCATACCCAGGCCATCCGGTGAAGTAATGCGCTCAATCGCTTTCAGTACATTCCGGTAATTCAGCAGGGGCTCGCCCATGCCCATGAATACAATATTCGTGAGCTTCTTATCATATACCCGTTCACTCTGCTGGTTGATCAGCACCACCTCATCATAGATCTCATCAAAGTCGAGGTTGCGTTTGCGGTCCATATACCCGGTAGCACAGAACTTACAGCTCAGTGAGCAACCGATCTGTGAGGATACACAGGCGGTTTTACGTTCTTCTGTAGGGATCAGCACCCCTTCTACCAGGTGGCCATCATGTGTTTTAAAACGTGATTTAACAGTGCCGTCAGCAGAATACTGGGTAGCATCTACGGTAAGTGCAGGCAGGGAAAAATTATCGGCGAGTTTAGCACGTAGCTCCTTGCTCAGGTTGGTCATGGCGTCAAACTGTTGAGCCTGCTTCAGCCATAACCATTCGTACACCTGTTTGGCGCGGAACTTCTTCTCCCCCAGTGTTTCAAAATAACTATTCAATTCATCCGGCGTGAGGTGCCGGATATTTTTCTTCGCCGTTTTCATCGCCGCAAAGGTACGCTAATGGCCCCATAATTGGGGAAGGGCGCTTGGGAGTGGTTTATTTCATTGAATATCAATTCGTAATAAATGCGGGAACAGCCGTCCTGGTACCTCTTTTCCCCCACTTAATGGCGAAGCCTTTATATTTGCCCCCTTAATATAGCTATATGAACAAAGTGTATGTTATTGATGCCGTACGCACCCCCATCGGCAAATATGGCGGGGCCCTGAGCACCATCCGTCCCGACGACCTGCTGGCCCATGTGATCAGATCCCTCCTGCAACGCAATACCGGTATAGACGTAAATGCCATTGAAGATGTGATTGCCGGCGATGCCAACCAGGCCGGGGAAGATAACCGCAACGTGGCCCGTATGGCAGCCCTGCTGGCCGGCTTACCGGTAACTGTAGCCGGTAATACCGTGAACCGTTTATGTGCTTCCGGACTGCAGGCCATTATGGATGCGGCCCGCGCTATCATGTGCAATGAAGGCGAACTGTACATAGCAGGTGGGGTGGAAAGCATGACCCGCGCTCCCTTTGTCATGGCCAAGGCAGGTACCGGCTGGAGCAGGGCTACTGAAGTGCACGACAGCACCATTGGCTGGCGTTTTGTGAATAAACGATTGACAGATAAATATTATCCCTATTCCATGGGCGAAACGGCAGAGAATGTGGCAAAGCAATGGAACATTAGCCGTCAGGAGCAGGATGAGTTTGCTTTGCGAAGCCAGGAGAAATATTTTGCCGCACAGGATAAGGGACTTTGGAAAGCAGAGATCAGCGGCATAGAAATATTGGGTGGTAAGAATGAGAGTGAAAAGATCTACCTCGAAACAGATGAGCCGCCCCGCAAGACATCTATGGAAAAACTGGCCTCTTTACGGCCTGCCTTTATAAAAGAGGGTTCTGTTACGGCCGGCAATTCTTCCGGCATCAATGACGGGGCCGCCGCTTTATTACTGGCCAGTGAAGCAGCCGTAAAAAAATACAACCTGCAGCCAATGGCTACCATCCGCTCTATGGCCATTGCCGGTGTCGACCCGGCCATCATGGGCGTTGGTCCCGTACCTGCTTCGCGCAAGGCATTGCAGCGTGCCGGCATCACCGCCAAAGACCTCGATCTCATAGAGCTCAATGAAGCCTTTGCTTCGCAATCCATTGCCTGTATGCGTGACCTGGAACTGGATGCGTCGAAAGTAAATGTCAACGGAGGCTCTATTGCTATCGGTCACCCGTTGGGGTGCAGCGGCGCCCGGATATCTGCCACCTTATTACATGAAATGAAACGCCGCGGCGCCAAACGCGGACTAGCCACCATGTGCGTAGGAGTAGGGCAGGGCGCGGCAATTATATATGAGGGAATGTAATTGGCACGTCCCGATGGCTATCGGGAGAAAATTAATCATTGAACATTTAAATCATTGTTTATGACCATGACCATTGAGCAAGTGATCATTGACTTAACCGCCCACATCAACAACATCCCTACCCGCATCCAGGAAATACCTGTAGAAGAATTGCTGCAAAAACCGGCTCCGGGCAAATGGTCAAAGAAAGAAATATTGGGACACCTGATTGATTCCGCCATCAACAACCTCAAGCGGTTTGTAGATATTCAGAGTCAGCCGCAACCTTATAAAGTGCTTCGTTACATGCAGGATAACTTAGTAGCCATCAACCGCTACCAGGACCTACCGCTTGACCATATGCTGCTCTTGTGGAAATTACTCAACCAACAGATCGTATATGTGATCAGCAGCATTCCTGCGGAGAAACTTTCCTATAAGATCATCATTCCCTCCGGCGAATCCAAAACCCTCGAATGGCTCGTTATTGATTATATAGAACACATGGACCATCACTGGGGGCAGGTGTTTGGTGGGTAGCCGTGGCTCACACCATCTTATACAACAACTTCTTTACCATCCTGTAATTCGTGATCAGGGAAAGGATTACCAGGAATACAGCGATTACAAATACACTCCAATGCAGCGGGGTGGAAAGCTCTTCCCGGTCAAACATCACAAAGTGATGGAAGGCCCACTGCATACCTTGTGCGAAGGCTACGGCCAGCAATACGATCAATAAATATACAGGGATGAACCGGCGGGAAACATTTTTGCTCAGCCAGTTGGGGGAGTAGCCCAGCATCAGCAACAATTGCAGGTTGTCCTTACTGCGCGCGATCATCAGTTGCAGGTAAAAAGAAAACAACATCAGGGCCAGGACCACGACCATCAATCCGAAAATGCCCAGCCCGCTGAAAATACCCTGCAATACCTGCTTTACACGGCCAAACTTCGTCTTGTCTTTATTCACCTTGTATTGCTTCTGCTGCAGGAAACTGAGGAAGTCAGGGTTATTGGCGTCTTTCGTTTTCACATACAGGCGTGAAGCCCTGATCTCTTTGGTGGTGCCAAACCGGTTATTGGCCCAGTCCAGGAAACTTTTGGGTACAATAATCGAATTAATCCGGTCGCTAAGTGCTACGATACGTCCGCGGAAAGTCTCGCGGGTGCCATCAGGATGATAGCAGATCAGTTGCAGACCCAGTTGCGTGGCAGTGGCTTCCGATATCTGCGGCAAGCCATAGCCCGGCGCAAATACATTGTATATCTCCAGGAAGTCGGAAGAAACAATAATGGGTACCACCCCATCACCCGCATGCCAGGTGAAGGACGTTGGTACCGTATCAATAAAACTATCATCCAGCGATTCAACAAAAAAATCACTTACAAAGGGAGCAATTGAACCACCACTGATCTGGAAACGGAAATTATTGGCCAGCAGGGGTGATACGCCTTCCACAAAAGGCTTTGATGCCAGCTCCTGCATATCGGCGGTGGTGAACAGGTTCTTGTCCAGTTGCCCCATCGTTTCATTCGTGATCGTCCTGGAGATAGAAATAAAATCATAACCATCTTTACGGGGCGTATTGCCGCCCAGCAACTGTTGTATATTAATATACATCTGGATTGAGCAGAGCAACAGCAACACGCCAATGCCCAGTCCGGCATACGAAAACCAGCGGGAGGCGGTGTTGGTGCCTGTTTGTAACAGCGGCTTTACAGGTTGGAAGGATACTGCCACAGGGTATAATATTTTACAGGTTGCTTATAAATGGTACAATCTTGTCCACGGGAAAAAATCAATACGTTCCAGGTCGGCAAACAGAATCCCGGCATTGCGGGCCTTTGCTTCTTCCAGCATCAGTTCCATGGCTCTTTTGGAATTATTGTCATCAAGATGGCTGAAAGGTTCATCCAGCAGCAGGAAATCAAATGGCTGCAATAAGGACCGTATAATAGCTATACGCTGCTGCTCACCATAAGAGCAGATGCGGCTCTTTATAGACAGCTTATTGCCAATGCCCAGCCGCTCTGCCATTTCGGTGATCTTCTCTGGCGGATGGTAAGGATTCAGTTGCCGTTTCAGTTCCAGGTTCTCCCGCACTGTCTGTTCCGGGAACAGGCGCAGGTCCTGGAATACAATGCTGATATGGTCTTTCCTGTACCGGGCGAAATCTTCTGCCGAAAAGGTGCGGAGGTTGGCATCACCATACAGGAAGTTGCCATTATAGTCTTTGCGCAGGCCATAGAGGAAATGGGTAAGCGACGACTTGCCGCTGCCCGATGGCGCTACGATCTTAATATATTCTCCTTTATTAAATACCAGTTGCTTTCCCCATACTTCAGATTGCTGACGCCGGCTCTCCTCAAAATAAACTGGTAGTACATCCTGAAACGTGATAGTCATAACAGTTCAAAAATAGTCATCTGAAATAAAATGCCGGATAGCCTGCATGGCCTGGCAACAAAAAAACAGGCAGGGAATAAGCCCTGCCTGTTATAAAAACAAAATATTAGAAACCTCTTTTCCGGGTGGCTGCTAACCGGTCGGAATACTGGTTCAGTTGTTTTAAGCTATTCGTGTTCTTGTCTACCAGGTTAATCTCAAAATGGCTGCTGATAGCGCCGTCATTGATCTCACCGCCTGTAGCTACAATATCTTCCCACATCCTTACAGATTCTGATAATATCACTTTGAGGGTGCTGTCGGTAGAGGCTGCTTCTGAAGCCTTCAGGATCTTTTGAAGGTCAACATACATACCCATCGGATGGCCGGTCAGTTTACCAATAAAAGCTTGCTTATTATTAGCACCACCAGCCAGGAACTTATTTACCTGCTCTTCTGAATTACCGGCAGCAAACCATTTATCATTCAGGGAATAACTGATCTTAGAGAAAAAGTCAACACCGCCGCGTGCTTCCCCTGTTTTAGCTTTTATAATGCTAATCATCTTGTCAAATGCCGGCTTGTCGTTGATAGAGGTAGCAAACAATACTTTCACAGAGGGGTCTGTTTTGTTATACGTATAAGGCGTGCCTCCTTCTTCATAACTGGGAATTGTAACCTGCTCGGTTTTGATCTCAAAATCAGAAACCGCTACCAGCAGATCGCCTTTATTGGCCTTCACAAACTCATCCATGCTATAACCTACTTCACCCAGGAAGCTGTTGGCCATGCCATCCACACCCAATACTTTCAGGAACTCTTTTAAGCCATCGGGTGGGTAGTTCATGGCAAAAACACCGGTTACATTCTCTGAAGGGATGCGTGCCAGGGCATCGGCATCTATATTCTTCATTTTATACTTCTCGTATAATTTGCCCAGCTCTTTATTATAATAGGTCTTTGCTTTCACATCGATCTTGCCATTGTCGAAGTTCAGGGTCATCGCAGAAATATTGCCTTCTGTGAGCTTGGTAAAGTTCTGTATCATGGCTGTCACCTCGCTGAGCATATTGCCGTACAGATTCTCTGCATTTACCCACACGTGTACATCACCATTCTCTTTTAAAAGTGAAGCAAACTTATCGTCACTGGTTAAGCTCTTGGATGATTCCAGGTTGAATAACCCTTTGGCAAAATTCACCAGGCTGTCTGAAGTTAAGGAGGCTTTGGGCTCACCTTCCTGATAACGGTCAAAGTCGTTTAAATGAGGATTGCCTACATAAATGAAACGAGTGTCATTCCAGGCCACGATAGCATCCTTGTCCATTTTCAGGATGGTCAGCTCCCCGTCTTTGGAGCTGGTAGCACTGGGCTTTATCTTTTTATTAAAAGCTTCAAAGGCGGCTGCATTTTTCAGACCACCTTCAAAAACACCATAGCCGTTTTTACCCTGGCGCTTTACAAAAAATACCAGGTCGGTTTCTGTGTTAATGCCCGAATTCTCTGGATTGTCCAGCATTTTTTTAGCCAGGGAATCATCCGCTTCGGCGTAAGCTTCTTTGAACCAGTTTGTTTGCTGGATCTCTTTCCAGCTTAATTTAGACGATAAGGAAGAAGTGTTAATGTGCAATACGACGGCGGCATCTTTCGGAATAGCAATGCCTGATTTGTCGGCAGTACTACAGGAAACGATCAACACCAACGCAAAGGCCAGCAGGCCCAATAAAGAAGTACGTTGCATAAAGGGTTTTTGATTTAACTGACCCAAATAAACAAAATACTTCCCGGATTAGCCAGTATTAATGAGTGATTAGGATAAAATACCCTGTCAGGTGAGGAAAACAGCCTTCAATTCGTCCCACTTTACGGCTTTCTGTTCGCCCTTACCCAGGTCTTTTACTACACAGGTACCTGTTTCCAGTTCCTTACTGCCAATAATTACGGCAAAGGGTATATTTTTTTTCTCGGCATATTTGAATTGCTTGTCAAACTTAGCCTGCTCATGAAACAGTTCACAGCGGATGCCGCTGCTGCGCAAAGATTGCATCAGTTTAAAGGCCGTTTTACTTTCCGCTTCGCCCAGGTTAAAGAACAGCACCTGGGTGCCGGTTTGCACCTCCTGTGGGAAAAGTTTCAGTTCTTCCAGCACATCATAGATCCTGTCTACCCCAAAGGAAATACCCACGCCCGGAATATTGGACACGCCAAACAGGCCGGTAAGGTCATCATAACGGCCACCACCACCAATGCTGCCCATCTGTACACCGATGGCTTTCACTTCGAAAATAATACCGGTATAATAATTAAGGCCACGGGCCAGCGTGAAATCTACTACCAATGGCGATTGCTGACCGGCAGACGATAACAGCGAGGAAAAATGACTGATCACAAACTCCAGCTCCTCTATGCCTTTGGCCCCGGCAGGCAGGCTGCCTACCAGTTCTTTCAGCTTGTTCAGCTTTTCGGCATTGCTGCCACTGATATCCAGGTATTGGGCAATGATAGCTATCTGGTGTTCATCCAGGCCACGGGTAAGCAATTCTTCTTTTACCTTCTCCAAACCTATCTTATCCAGCTTGTCAATGGCCACGGTAATGTCTGTCATCTTATCACTGCCGCCACAGGCTTCGGCCAGCGCTACCAGTATTTTACGGCTGTTGATCTTGATTTCCACTGGTACCCCCAGTTCCCCGAACACCTGCCAGTAAATGGCCGATAGCTCCACCTCATTCAGTAGGGCATTGCTACCTACCACATCCGCATCGCACTGGTAAAATTCCCGGTAGCGGCCTTTCTGTGGCCGGTCGGCACGCCATACCGGTTGTACCTGGTAGCGTTTAAAAGGAAAAGCAAGCTGACCATGGTTCATGGCCACATAGCGGGCAAAGGGGATGGTAAGATCATACCGCAGCGCTCTCTCAGTAAAGTTCTTATCGTTCTTGCCCTGCAATACATTTTCAAAAGCTGCCCTGGCTTTATCAATATTCTTTGGATCGTTAAGTCCGTTATTGAGAATTTTAAAGATCAACTTATCCCCCTCATCACCATACTTTCCCATCAGCGTTTCCAGGTTTTCCATAGCGGGGGTTTCCAATGGCTGAAACCCATACAGCTCAAACACCGTGCGGATGGTATTAAGGATATATTGCCTCTTGCGAACTACTTCCGGTCCGAAATCTCTTGTTCCCTGTGGTAATGATGGTTTCGTCATTGTATAAAATCAGTATCTGTTAATTATTTCTTTGAATATTGAGTGTATTGGCTAACAATCCTGTCGCAAGCTTCATCTATCATTGTAAACACCTCATGGTAGCCGGGCTCTGTGCCGTACCAGGGATCGGGCACATCCATATTGCTGCCAGGATGGAGTTCATTCATCAACAGGTCTACCTTGCCGGGCAGGTACTGCTGTTTGGCCAGCCTCTTCATTTCTTCTACCACATCGCCGGCCATCGCATAGATCTTATCATATTGGCTAAAATCGACTCCGCTGAAGCGGCGCGCCCGCTGCCGGCTGATATCAATACCGTTCAGGAGGGCTACTTTCTGCGATAAACGGTGGGGTGCTTCGCCTACATGGTAGCCATTGGTGCCAGCGCTGTCTACAGTCCAATCCAGTCCCGCCTGCCGGGCTTTATGTTGTAAAATCCCTTCAGCCAGGGGGCTACGGCAAATATTCCCCAGGCACACCATCAAAATTTTCATGGCTGCAAAGATAATCAGGCCAAAGCAGGTGCAAACCCTTTTTTCATCCTTGTATGAACCAAGGTAAAAGGCTATTTCATTCGGCCATCTTCAGGTTTAGGTAGGGTTATCCTGGGGTCATCTTAGGGTCTAAACCTTAGGAAAACCCTAGGATGACCCTAAGATGACCCCAGGATGACCTTAAGATGGTGCCTTCATGAAGGGAGGAAAGCCGGTAGTTGGCAGGTCCCAACAGCCGCTCCCCAACCCTTAGTGAGTGCGCTTTGACCTGGGACGCCCAATCCTTAAAATCCTCCTAATCCCGGTTCCGGCAATATGGATTTCTACACCTTGTTGCATCTCAATAACAAGGACTTGCGCAAGTCATGCTGATGAATTCATCTTCAACGGTTTATTCACGCTTTGTTGCCCGGAGGGCAATGGGCTTAAAAATCAACTACGATGAAACCAGACATGATACTGCAATCGGACATACTTGACATATTATTTGAAGGAAGAAACAAAGACTATGGGGCTTACAGCCTGCGCAGGGACTATAACGGCCGTTTCCTCGGCAGGCACCTGCGTGTGCCGGAAGAAGTGATAGAGCCGGGGCAACGGGTAAAGGTGCCTGTACGTTTTATAGTCAATAAGGACGGCCATCTTTCGGGCGTGGAATTTATAACAACGGCTGATGAGGCTTTCAAAAAGGAGATCCTGCGGGTAGTGGCTAAAATGCCACGCTGGACACCCGGCTCGCAGGGAGGGAAAACAGTATCGGTTTACTGCATGATACCCATCATTTTTGAAGTGCCCGTAGAATAATATTTAATATTGGCAGGGGGATAATGGAAGGGGTATTAATTTTCGAGTAAAATAGTACCCACAGTGCTCAATTGCAGGTTATTTCTTATCTTGCCCGAACCCATTAAAAAATCGGATGACAGTGGATTCAGAAGATAAAAGAGCAGAAGACAAGCGGCAAAAAGCCTATGCAAACAGACGGGCGATCATGGACTATGGTATGGGATTTATTTATACCGCGATGGGCCTGTTTTTCCTGTTTTCCGATCGATTGGGCATAGAACTGGAATTCCCAACCAAACCCTTCTCCTGGATCTTTGCAGGGCTGTGTTTGTTATATGGAGGGTTCAGAATATACAGGGGTTATAAGAAAAACTATTTCCGCTAAGGAAATACACCTAAAAAATCCAATCCCCCGCAGCATAAATACCATTTCCGGTAAGGTATTTGAAAGGTTCTCATATCCGGCCATTATCCGACTTATTCAAAAAACACGACAGCAGGTACTCTACTGGCTGTATAGGCTTTTTGAATACCCGGAGAAAAGAAAATTTATTTAGGGATGAAACGCAACAGGATAATAACCCGGTTTTGTAAAACAGGTATAGGAATTATAGGCTTGGGAATGTTGTTGATGATGAGTTGCCAAAGTGGGAATGGGCCCGTATATAAGGATACGCTTAAAAGTGGTACTATTCACATCAGCGTGGATGAGTCCTTTAAGCCGGTGATTGATTCACAGATAAAGGTGTTTGAATCACAGAATACTGACGCTAAGATCATTGTACACTATAAGCCGGAAGCAGAATGCCTCCGCGACCTGAATAACGACAGTACGAGGATGGTGATTGTGACGCGTGGGCTGACCGATGAGGAAGCAAAGACCTTGTCAACGAAATTGTTCTTTACGCCTGTATGGGGGCCTCTTGCCTATGACGCTATTGCCGTCGTGGTCAATAACCAGGTACGGGATTCGCTTTTTACCATGCAGGATATACGCGGGATGGTGAAGGGGATCAGTGGCTTTAAGTACAAAGTATTGCTGGATGGTACTACCGCTACCAGCACCGTAAGATACGTGGTAGATTCCCTGCTCAAAGGACAGCCAATGGGTAAAAATGTAGTGGCGGCTGCCAGCAGTGAAGGGGTCATAGACTACGTATCAAAAAACACGGATGCCATAGGACTGGTAGGAGTGAACTGGATTGGCAATAAGGAAGATTCCACGCAATTGAGCTTTTTACAAAAAGTTAAAATTGCCAAAGTGGAATGCCTGGGGTGCGAAGGCATCTATGTTGATCCCGTACAATATAATATTGCAGCTCACCGCTATCCGATGGTACGGCCGTTATATTATATTTTAAAAGAAAATTATCAGGGACTTGGCAGCGGATTCACGAATTTTCTCATCAATGTAGATAAGGGACAAAGGATCTTTTACAGGGCTTATCTACTACCAGCCAGGAATTCGTTTCAGGTGAGACCTATGGATATCAAAGAAGAGTAAACAACCAACGGATACCGTACATTTTAACAACTCTAAAATCAGCAATCGAGAAGATGAAAAGATCATTCATTCTATTAGTAGCAGCGGTTGTCGCGGGAGGCAACGTCCTTTTTGCCCAGAGTGTGGACCAGGGTAAAAAGTTTTTCTATTATGAGCGTTGGAAAAGTGCGCAGGAAACATTTGAAAAAGTGCTTGCCGCCAACCCCAACAATATCGATGCTGTGTACTGGTTAGGCCAAACCTTACTGAAGCAGAAAGATTCTGTAGGTGCTAAAAACCTGTACCAGAAATCACTGACCCAAAATGGCAACGCGCCCCTGTTGATGGCCGGCATCGGGCAGGTTGAATTGATGGAAGGCAAGACCAATGATGCCCGTCAGCATTTTGAAGCAGCTATCACCCTTACCAAAGGAAAAGATATAGAACTGCTCAATGCAGTAGGCCGTGCCAACGTGGAAGCAAGGACCGGCGATGCCAACTATGCCATTGAAAAGCTGAACCAGGCTACCGCCGTAAAGAACTTCAAGGATCCCGAAACATACCTGTTAATGGGCGATGCCTACAGGAAGCTCATTGATGGTGGTAATGCCGTTCAATCCTATAACAAGGCGCTGATCCTTGATGCCAAGCTGGCAGCCGCCAAGTATAAAACCGGTAAAGTATACCTTACCCAGGGTAACAAGGATTACTTCCTGCCCGCTTTCGAAGAAGCTGTAGCGCTCGATCCGGCGTATAAACCTGCCTATTACGAACTGTTCTACTATTGGTATTACAGGGATGTAAACAAGGCTGCTCCTTATCTGGATAAATACATTGCCAGTGCAGATCCCGGTCCTGAGCAGGAATACCTGAAAACAGACTTCCTGTTTTCATCAGGAAAAGTGGCAGAAGCGAAAACCAAAGCAGAAAGCCTGATTGCCCAATATGGTGATAAAGTAACTCCCCGTATGTATCGTCTCATAGCCTATGCTGCTGATACATTGGGCGATGCCAACGCCGCCAAACAGGCTATGAACACCTTCTTCACGAAGGCCACTGAAGAAGAACCTGTAAGAGGCGCCGACTACGAAGAGCTGGCACATATCAACGCCAAAATACCCGGTGCAGAAGCAGAAGTATTTGCCAACCTGCAAAAGGCGGTGCAAGTAGATACGGTATTGGAAAATAAGCTGAAGTACATCGGTAAAGCGGCAGCATTGGCCAAAGCCAAAGGCGACCGCGCCCAGGAAGCCAACTGGCTGGGTATTGCTTACCGCATGGACCCCAATCCTTCCCAGCGCGATCTGTATAACTATGGTTTTGCCCATTATCAGGCTAAAAACTATGATTCTACCATTGCCGTCTTTAAAATCTATGAAGAAAAATATCCCAACGAGATCTATGGATACCTGTGGACAGCCAAAGCTGCAGCAGCCAAGGATACAGCATTGGAAATGGGATTGGCTGCACCAGAATATGCACAGTTACTGGAAAATGCCAAACGTATAGATTCTGTAAAATTCAAATCCCAGATCATTGAGTCCTACAGTATGTTGGCGGGTTACCAGAATAACGTTAAGAAGAGCAAGGATTCAGCAATTTATTACCTCAATAAGATCTTGGAGATCGACCCCGGTAATAAGACTGCTACACAGTTCATTGAAGTGCTGACCAAGCCCAGGGGAACTCAGCCTGCCACCAAGCCAAAAACAAATGGCAATGCGGCTGGCACCTCCGGATCAAAAACGAACGGCAAATAACGATCTGATAACATAAATCGTATTTTCTTTGCTAAATCCCTGTTATTGTGATAACAGGGATTTTTTTATTTTATTGAATTTGAAGTTTCAAAATTGGAAATTGCGGATGCTGTATTACTTTTGCCCCTAAACAAAAACGGGTTTTTGATGATGTACCTGTTGCAAGTTTCCACCGTTGCCCAGCATCCGGACAGCTCCTTCTGGTATTTCCCTATCGGTGTGCAACTCCTGTTCGCTATCGTATTTGTGGCGGTTATGATGGGCGTAACCCACTGGCTTGGCCCCAAACGTAAAACGGCTGATAAGCTGGAAACCTTTGCCAGCGGTATTAAAAGTCATGGCGATGCCCGCCAGCCGATGGCCATTAAGTACTTCCTGGTTGCCATTCTTTTCGTATTGTTCGATGTAGAAGTGATCTTTTTCTATCCCTATGCCGTCAATTTCAGGGGACTTGGCTGGGATGGATTCCTGGCTGTACTCATGTTTGTAGGATTTTTCCTGTGCGGATTTATATATATAATCAAGAAGGGAGCGTTAACCTGGGAAGATTAAAATGTGTTTAATCCCGCCTGCGCGGGGCAAGTGATGCTAATTTGAAAGGTTGAAGATGAAACTATAACTATAACGTTTTTGTTAATAAGGGGTAGTTCAGCATTTTCAAATTAGTATTCTTCAAATCAAGATATATGGCACGTCCTGTTCAATATAATATTTACGGTAAGACCGACATAAAGTTGGTGAAAGAAGGGCCCGAAGGCTATATGGGTGAGGCTTTTATGGCTACCAAGCTGGAAAGCGTGGTGGGATTGGCCCGTAAGAACTCTATCTGGCCTTTACCTTTTGCTACTTCCTGCTGCGGTATCGAATTTATGGCTACCATGGGAGCGCATTATGACCTGGCAAGGTTTGGCGCTGAACGGGTAGGTTTCTCTCCACGCCAGTGCGACCTGCTGATGGTAATGGGCACTATCGCCAAAAAAATGGCGCCCGTAGTAAAGCAGGTATACCTGCAGATGGCAGAACCCCGTTGGGTGCTGGCCATGGGCGCCTGTGCCTCCAGCGGTGGTATTTTTGACACTTATAGCGTGTTGCAGGGAATTGATCAGATCATTCCCGTGGATGTATACGTACCCGGATGCCCGCCCCGCCCTGAAGCGGTATTGGATGGTTTTATGCGTATACAGGACCTGGTGGGCAAGGAAACCCTGCGCCGGAGGAACAGTGATAAGTACAAATTACTGATGGAAAGCTACGGAATACAATAAAAACAGCCACGAGCTACGAGCTATTAGCTACGAGCTCAGGCAGAAATCCCCTCGCAGCTCGCTGCTCGAGGCTCGAAGCTAAAAATATGGCATTGACCTACGAACATATTAAACAACGACTGGTAGAAAAATTCGGTGATCAGGTAACAGGTTTTGAAGAGCCGTATGGTATGCTGACCTTTGAAGCGCCGAAAGAGTTGAATTTAAAAGTATTGCAATTCCTGTATGATGATGCGGAATTGCAATTCCGTTTTCTGACCGACCTGCAGGCAGTACACTATCCTGATAATACCGGCCGGGAACTGGCCGTGGTATATCACCTGCACAACCTGGCCGACAATATCCGCATGCGCTTTAAAGTATATACTGAGATCGGCAAGCCGGATGTATACAGCGCCACTGCCCTGTATGCATCGGCCAACTGGATGGAGAGAGAGACCTATGATTTCTTTGGGGTTAACTTTGTAGGTCACCCCAACCTGAAACGGGTGCTCAATGTGGATGAGATGGATTACTTCCCCATGCGGAAAGAATTCCCGCTGGAAGACCAGACAAGGATTGACAAAGACGATGAGATGTTCGGCAGAGGCGGCTCGATTATATAGTTCACTATTAAACTAACAAGACAGTAATGTCTGACGTAATACAACATTCAAATATCCGATTACCGGAAGGCTCTATTGAGAAGCAAACCACCACGCTTAACCTTGGGCCTACCCACCCGGCCACGCACGGTGTATTTCAGAATATCCTGGAGCTCGATGGCGAGCGCATTATCTCGGCCGAACAAACAGTAGGATACATCCACCGGGCTTTTGAAAAGCTGGCAGAGCGGAGACCTTTATACCAGATCACTACCCTTACCGACCGGTTAAACTATTGCTCTTCTCCCATCAATAATATGGGCTGGCACCTTACCTGCGAAAAGCTGTTGGGTGTTAAAACGCCCAAACGGGTGGATTACCTGCGGGTGATCATCATGGAGCTGGCACGCATATCCGACCACCTTATTTGTAACTCTATCGTTGGGGTGGATAGCGGCGCCTATACCGGCTTCCTGTATGTAATGCAATACCGGGAGCTCATTTATGAGATCTATGAAGAGATCTGTGGTTCCCGTCTTACTACCAATATGGGCCGCATTGGTGGCTTTGAAAGAAACTTTACTCCACTGGCTTTCGAGAAGCTGGAGAAATTCCTGAAAGAATATCCTGCCGTGCTGAAAGAGTTTGAAAACCTCTTCAGCCGTAACCGCATTTTCATGGAACGTACCATGGGCGCCGGCCCTATCAGTGCCGAAAGAGCATTGAACTATGGCTTTACAGGCCCCAACCTGCGCGCTGCCGGTGTTGATTATGATGTACGTATCCATACGCCCTATAGCAGCTACGAAGATTTTGAATTTGACGTACCGGTAGGTTCTACCGGCGACTGTTATGACCGCTTCCTGGTACGCAACCAGGAAATGTGGCAGTCACTGCGTATCATAGAGCAGGCCTATCAGAAAGTACAAGCATTCAAAGGCGCCGATGCAGAAATATTCCACGCTGATGTGCCGGAATACTATTTGCCCGAGAAGAAGGATGTGTACACCAAAATGGAAGCGCTCATCTGGCATTTCAAGATCATCATGGGTGAAATTGATATACCGAAAGGTGAAGTGTACTTCCCGGTAGAAGGCGCTAATGGCGAGCTGGGCTTTTACCTCATCAGTGATGGTGGCCGTACGCCTTACCGCCTGCATTTCCGTCGTCCCTGCTTCATCTATTACCAGGCTTATGAAGAGCTGACAAAAGGAGCGATGCTGAGTGATGCCATCATTGTGATGAGTAGCCTGAACCTGATTGCGGGAGAATTAGACGCTTAATAAGAAATTATCAAAGAATATGGTTTTTTCAGAGGACAAACTAAAGAAGGTACAGGAGATCATTGCCCGTTATCCGGCCGGCAAGCAGAAGAGTGCTTTGATACCTGTATTGCACCTGGCGCAGGAAGAGTTTGGTGGCTGGCTGAGTGCTGAAGCCATGGATTATGTGGCTTCCTTACTGAGCATTGAACCCATTGAAGTATATGAGGTGGCTACTTTCTATAGTATGTATAATTTGAAACCGGTAGGGCGTTACCTGTTCGAGGTATGTCAAACCGGCCCCTGTATGTTGAATGGCAGTGACCAGATCATTGACTATATTAAAGAGAAACTGGGCATTGGGGTAGGTGAAACTACATCCGATGGCTTGTTTACGCTTAAGACGGTGGAATGCCTTGGTGCCTGTGGCTATGCGCCGATGATGCAATTGGGCAAACATTACCGCGAGCACCTCACTAAGGAAAAAGTAGATCAGATCATTGAAGAGTGCCGTAGCAGGGCAACTTCCCTGAACTGATAGATTCTCAAATTTCAAATAGACCCATGGGCAGAAAATTATTATTAGAAAAGGCGCATATCGACGGTATCCGTTCTTACGACGTGTACCGCCGGGAGGGTGGCTATGCCAGTGTAGAAAAGGTGTTTAAGAACATGAGCCCCGACCAGGTAACGGAAGAGGTGAAGAAGAGCGGCCTGCGTGGCCGTGGCGGTGCGGGTTTCCCTACCGGTATGAAATGGAGCTTTCTGGCCAAGCCCGAAGGTGTGCCCCGTTACCTGGTGTGCAATGCCGATGAATCGGAGCCGGGTACTTTCAAAGACAGGTACCTGATGGAATTCATTCCCCACCTGCTCATTGAAGGGTTGATCGTATCCTCCTATGCTCTTGGCTCCAACAGAACCTACATTTATATCCGGGGCGAATATGCCTGGATTGTTGATATACTGGAACAAGCTATTGCCGAAGCCAATGCCAATGGCTGGCTGGGTAAAAACATTTTAGGTACGGGCTTCGACTGCCAGATCTATGTGCAGCGGGGCGCTGGTGCTTATATCTGTGGTGAAGAAACAGCCCTCATAGAATCGCTGGAAGGAAAACGCGGTAATCCCCGTATCAAGCCTCCTTTCCCTGCGGTGAAAGGGGTGTGGGATTGTCCTACCGTGGTGAACAACGTAGAGACCCTGGCGGCTGTAGTACCCATCATCAACCTGGGTGGGGAAGAGTATGCAAAGATCGGTATCGGTAAATCAACCGGCACCAAGCTGATCTCTGCCTGCGGTAATATCAAAAAGCCAGGTGTGTATGAAATTGATATGACCATCTCTGTAGAGGAATTCATTTACAGCGATGAGTACTGCGGTGGCATCCCCAATGGAAAAAGACTGAAAGCCTGTATACCGGGTGGTTCCTCAGTACCCATCCTGCCCACTAACCTGTTATTTAAAACAGCGAAAGGCGATACCAGGATCATGAACTATGAAAGCCTGGCCGACGGTGGTTTTGCTACCGGCACTATGATGGGTAGTGGTGGTTTCATTGTAATGGATGAAGACCAGTGTGTGGTACGTCATACCTTAACGCTGGCCCGTTTCTACCGTCATGAAAGCTGTGGGCAATGCTCACCCTGCCGCGAAGGAACAGGCTGGATGGAGAAGATCTTAAAGAATATTGAATACGGAAAGGGTAAGATGAGTGATATAGACCTGTTGTGGGATATTCAGCGCAAGATCGAAGGCAATACCATTTGCCCGCTGGGTGATGCGGCTGCATGGCCTGTGGCAGCAGCCATCCGCCATTTCCGGGATGAATTTGAATGGCATGTGCTGAACCCGGTAGAAAGCCAGCAAAGGAATTTTGGACTGGCGCATTATGCCGATCCGAGACCGGTGCCGGTGGCGTAGGATTCATGAACTGTACATTTTAGCCGTTAAGCAATATAATTATGGCCGAAGAAAAGAAACTATTTAAGGTTACTATTGATAACATCACCATCGAGGTGGAGCCGGGAACTTCTATCCTGAATGCGGCGCGTATGATTGGAGGTGATGTAGCCCCGCCGGCTATGTGCTACTACAGCAAGCTCAAAGGAAGTGGTGGTAAATGCCGTACCTGCCTGGTGGAAGTAGCCGCCGGTTCTACTGCCGATCCACGTCCGATGCCCAAGCTGGTAGCCAGTTGCCGTACCAATGTGATGGATGGAATGGTAGTGAAGAATATTACCAGTGAGCGCGTGATAGATGCCCGCAATGGCGTAGTGGAATTCCTGCTGCTCAATCACCCCCTGGATTGCCCTATCTGCGACCAGGCCGGTGAATGCCACCTGCAGGACCTGAGCTATGACCACGGTAAAGAAGGCACCCGTTATGAATTTAACAGGCGTACCTTCAATAAGCACGACCTGGGTCCTTATATCCAGTTGCACATGACACGTTGCATCCTGTGCTACCGTTGCGTATTCACCGCCGATCAACTCACCAACAAACGGGTACACGGCGTACTGGACAGGGGTGATCATGCCGAGATCGCTACTTATATAGAGAAGTCGCTCGACAATGATTTTATAGGAAACGTCATTGATGTGTGCCCCGTAGGCGCACTGACCGATAAAACCTTCCGTTTCAAGAACCGCGTCTGGTTCCTGAAGCCGGTAGATGCTCATCGTGACTGTCCCAAATGTTCCGGTAAGGTAACCTTATGGAACCGTGGCGATGAAGTATACCGCGTTACTGCCCGCAAAGATCAGTGGGGTGAGGTGGAAGACTGGATCTGTAACGAATGCCGCTTTGAGAAAAAGCAAACCAGTGACTGGGTGATTGAAGGGCCTACCAAAGTAAGCCGTCAGTCAGTCATATCACAAGGCCACTATGTAGGACTGAAGAGGCCCAAAGAAACCATCACAGAAGTACTGGAGGGCCGCAAGCCAAGGTTACTGATGGATATACATGATGTGAGCCAGGTGAATAAGCCGAACGTTGAGCTGTCAAAGATCCCCGGGCCTGCCCATTCGGATGACTTTAAGAAATAGGCAAGTGGTAAGAGACGAGTGGCGAGTGGGGCGCTTGCGTCGCTAAAAGCCCACTAGCCATTTGCCACTAGCTACTAGCCCGGAAGGATACCGAACTTGAGGTGATATGCAAGCTGATTAATGAACAAAGTTGACTTTTATAATATGTATTCTACCTTATTAGCATTTGACTGGTTATTCTTGATCGAGAAGCTGGTATTGATCATAGGCATCGTTTCCGTTTCATTGGGAATAGCTATGTATGAAACCTGGGCCGAACGTAAGGTAGCGGCTGTCATGCAGGACCGTCGCGGTCCCAACAGGGCCGGCCCCCTCGGGTTGTTGCAACCCCTGGCAGATGGTCTGAAACTGTTTATGAAAGAAGAGATCATCCCCAATACTTCCAACCGTATGCTGTTCATCCTGGGACCTTGCCTGGCGATGCTGGCAGCCATGATGACGTCGGCGGTCATTCCCTGGGGTGGTAAAATAGATTTCTTTGGCAGGGAAGTAAGCCTGCAGATTGCAGATATAAATATTGGTATCCTGTACATATTCGCTGTAGTGAGCATGGGTATCTATGGCATCATGATCGGTGGATGGGCATCCAACAATAAGTTCTCCCTGATGGCTGCCCTGCGTGGCGCTTCCCAGGTGATCTCTTATGAGCTGCCGATGGGATTGTCGCTGATCGCGTTGCTGATGCTCACCGGTTCTTTGAAGATGAGTGATATCGTAGGCGGACAAATAGACGGTGTATGGAATGTGGTATACCAGCCTTTGGGTTTCCTGATCTTCCTGATCTGTGCTTTTGCAGAATGTAACCGTACCCCCTTCGACCTGCCGGAAGCGGAGAATGAGCTGAACTTTGGTTACCACCAGGAGTATTCTTCCATGAAACTGGGCTTTTATCTTTTTGCAGAATACATCAACATGTTCATCAGCAGTGCGGTAATGGCAACCCTGTTCTTCGGGGGATATGATATTCCGTTTGTGAATGATGCACAGTTGACGGAAAAGATTGGTTTGAACTGGATGGCCCTGTTGCAGGGAGGCGCCCTGTTTGCGAAAGTAGTGGCTTTCATCCTGCTGTTCATGTGGGTGCGCTGGACCATTCCAAGGTTCCGTTATGACCAGTTGATGCACCTGGGCTGGAAGCGCCTGGTGCCGCTGGCCTTGATCAATATGATTGTTACAGCCGCCGTAGTATTGTGGCTGAAAAAATAACAAGCTTTGGGTATCTGCGCTGTAATTAGCTATAATTTTGATTTCTTTGCAGCCAACAGAGCACGCCCGGGCCTGTAGTTCTAACAAGTAACTTATTAGTATGCAAGCATTAACGAGCAGAGCGAAACCGGTGGAGCGTAAGCCCATGACCATTGTGGAGCGGCTATACCTTTGGAACATTTTCAAGGGTATGATGATTACGCTGAAGCACGTTTTTAAAAAGAAAGCGACCATCAATTATCCGGAGCAAACACGTCCCTTCAGCCCGGTATTCCGTGGTTTGCATGTGCTGAACCGCGATGAGGAAGGACGTGAGCGTTGTACGGCCTGCGGATTGTGTGCTGTAGCCTGCCCGGCAGAAGCCATCACCATGGAAGCGGCAGAGCGTAAAGCGGGTGAAGAGAACCTGTACCGCGAAGAGAAATATGCGGCCAGGTATGAGATCAATATGCTGCGTTGTATTTTTTGTGGTTTGTGTGAAGAGGCCTGTCCCAAAGATGCCATCTATCTGAGTGAAACCTTTGCACCGGCCAACTACCAGCGTAAAGGATTTATATATGGTAAACCGGATCTGCTGATACCAGATCCGAAAGAGAATCCCGAAGAATATAAACAAGCGCTGGGTAACCGGGCTAATAAGGAACAACAGGCGAACTAAACCACCCGTGAACTGCCATGAGCATATCTGAAATATTATTCTACTTTTTAAGTGTACTGGCACTGGGCAGTGCCTTGATGGTTGTCATCAGTCGCAATCCCGTACACAGCGTACTGTGGCTCATCGTTACTTTCTTTGCTATTTCCGGACATTATATCATGATGAATGCCCAGTTCCTGGGTATTGTGAACCTGATCGTATATGCCGGCGCTATTATGGTATTGTTCCTGTTCGTGATCATGTTGATGAACCTGAATGCGGAAACAGAACCTAAAAAGAATAAGTGGCTGCGGATGGCAGGCATTGTGGCCGGCGGCTGTTTATTACTGGTAATGGTGGCCGCCCTGAAAGATGCCGAAGTAAAGCGCTCCGTTGTACAACTGAAGGATGGCAATATCGGGCTGATCAAACAACTGGGAGAAACCTTATTTACGGATTACGTGGTGCCTTTTGAGATCAGCAGTGTATTGTTCCTGAGCGCCATGGTAGGTACGGTAGTAATTGGTAAGAAGGCTGACTAATATCATATTGTATTTATGAATATTGAATATTATATCGTTTTGTCCATTGCGCTGTTCTGCATCGGTATTGCCGGTGTACTTACACGCCGTAATGCCATCATCATTTTTATGTGCATAGAGCTTATGCTCAATGCCGTGAACCTGTTGCTGGTAGCATTTTCCAAAATGCACCACCTGAAAGGAGTGGCAACCAATCCCAATGCCGGGATTGATGGGCAACTGTTTGTATTTTTTATCATGGTGGTTGCAGCGGCTGAAGTAAGCGTGGGACTGGCCATCATTGTGATGATGTACCGGAATGTGCATTCAGTAGACGTTAATTTCCTTAACCGGTTGAAACACTGAAATCAGAGGTCAGAAGTCGGAGGTCGGAACGTGCGTAAGCTTCAGACTTCTTACTTCATACTTCAGACTTCCAATTAGGCTTTATGAAGAATGTTTTACAATTAGTCTGGTTAATTCCTTTGCTGCCATTGATTGGCTTTCTGATCAATGGCTTGTTGCGCAGGCAGCTTTCCAAAGCCCTTACGGGTATTATTGGCAGTGGTGTGATCCTGGGTTCCTTTGTAATAAGCCTGCTTATTTTCCTGCAGGTAAAGCAGGGCAATACGGCGGTGGTGGACCTGTTTGACTTTATCAGCGTAGGGAAATTATCCATTCCTTTCTCCTTCCAGGTAGACCAGCTTTCTTCCCTCTTCCTGTTGATCATTACCGGTGTAGGTTTCCTTATACATGTGTATTCCGCTGCCTACATGCACGAAGAAGAAGGACATCATTTTGCCCGGTATTTCTCCTACCTCAACCTGTTCGTGTTCTCCATGTTGCTGCTGGTACTCGGCTCCAACTATGTGATCATGTTCATCGGCTGGGAAGGCGTAGGATTGTGCTCTTACTTATTGATCGGTTATTGGTTTAAGAATACAGATTATAACAACGCTGCGAAAAAAGCCTTTGTGATGAACCGTATTGGTGACCTGGGCTTTTTGCTGGCCATCTTCTGGATCATCAATAAATTTGGTACGGTTGCCTATGGTGATCTATTTGAGCAGGTAGCTGCCAGCGCCAAAACACTCGATGGCACTGCGGCCATTGTAGGGATCACCCTGCTGCTGTTTGTAGGCGCTACCGGTAAAAGTGCGCAGATACCTTTATATACCTGGTTGCCCGATGCGATGGCAGGTCCCACACCCGTGTCGGCGCTCATCCACGCGGCTACGATGGTGACCGCGGGTATTTATATGATCGCCCGGAGCAATATCCTGTATACACTGGCTCCTTTTACACAGGGTATTGTGGCCATCATTGGTTTGGCAACGGCGCTGTTTGCTGCTACTATTGCCCTCAAACAAAACGATATCAAGAAAGTACTGGCCTACTCTACGGTGAGCCAGTTGGGTTATATGTTCCTTGGCCTGGGTGTTGGTGCTTATACCGGCGCTGTATTCCATGTAATGACCCACGCTTTCTTCAAGGCCCTCTTATTCCTGGGCGCCGGTTCGGTGATCCATGCCATGCACCATGAGCAGGACATCCGCAAGATGGGCGGCCTGAAAAAATACCTGCCCATTACGCACCTTACTTTCCTGCTGGGCTGTATCGCTATCGCGGGTATTCCTCCTTTCTCCGGTTTCTTCTCCAAAGATGAAATACTGGCTGCCGCTTATGGCGCCAATAAAATATACTGGATCATTGGTGTGATCACAGCGGGTATGACAGCATTCTATATGTTCCGCCTGTACGCTACCACTTTCCTGGGCAAGTTCCGTGGTGAAGAACATCTCCATGGGCATCATCCCCATGAGAGCCCGGCAGCGATGACCATTCCGCTCATCGTGCTGGCTATCTTAAGTGTGATAGGCGGATGGGTGGGTATACCGGAAGTGTTAATGCCTAATGCGCATTCTCTCGAACATTTCCTCGATCCCATCTTTGCCGAATCAGGCAAATATGTACACGAGTTTAGACCTGCACATCACCTGGACCATACCACTGAATATGGATTGATGGGTGCTTCTGTAGGTATTGCGGTGATCGCTATTTTCTATGCGCTCGCACGCTTCAGCAAGCGGCCCGAATTGGGAGAGCCTGCAGGTTTTGGAAAAGTGCTGGCCAACAAATGGTATGTGGACGAGCTGTACAATGCCATCATCGTAAAGCCGCTGCAATGGCTGGCTAAATTACTCAATGGCTTTGTGGAGAAGGATGTGCTGGATTGGACCGTGAATGGTATAGGTCGTATTATCAATTATAGCAGCCGGCAGGTGCGGCTGTTACAAAGTGGCCAGGTGGGCAGCTATGTATTGCTGATGGTATTGGGTATACTGGCATTCTTTGTTATCCAGTTTTTTGTGAAGAAGTAAGTGCCGGCAAATCAGAATTTTAAAATCAGAAATTTAGAAATCCAGAAATGATACCTGTTTTACTAATCGTTGTCCCGTTGCTGAGTGGTTTGGCGGCTTTCTTCATCAAACAGGAGAAAGGCGTGAAAACCTGGGCTTTGTTGTCTACGGTGATTACGCTGGCTGTTTCCCTGCTTGGACTGACGTTGTTGAATAAGGCTGCCAACCTGCATACCGAAGTAGAATGGTTACCCCTGCTGGGCAGTAAGTTTTCAGTAGGACTGGATGGCATGGGGCAGATCCTTTGCCTGCTCACCGCGGTGGCCTTCCCCATGATCTTTATAGCTACCTGGAATTCCAGCTATAAGAATGCGCGCAGCTTCTATGCCTTCATGCTGCTGTCGCAGGCAGGGCTGATGGGCGTATTCCTGGCTTTTGATGCCTTATTATTTTACTTCTTCTGGGAACTGGCGCTCATACCTGCTTACTTCCTTTGCTCACAGTGGGGCGGTGAAAAACGTATTGCAGTTACTTTCAAGTTCTTCATTTATACCTTCGTTGGGTCGCTGTTAATGCTGGTAGGTATCATTTACCTCTACCTGCATACACCCGACCAGTCTTTTGCGATAGAGTCATTCTATAAAGCCGTCCTTACTTCCAAAGAGCAGGGCTGGCTCTTCTGGTTATTCTTTATTGCCTTTGCCATCAAAATGCCGGTATTTCCATTTCATACCTGGCAGCCGGATACCTACGAGCAATCACCCACCGCTACCACTATGGTGCTGAGCGGGGTGATGGTGAAAATGGGCTTGTTTGGCGTAATGCGCTGGCTGGCGCCTGTATTGCCCATGGCCACCTGGCTCAATGGAGATACGGTAGGGCTGTTGTGTGTGATCGGAATGATCTATGCATCCCTGATCGCTATGCAGCAGGACGACCTCAAGCGCCTGATCGCTTACTCTTCCATTGCGCACGTAGGGTTAATGTGCATGGCTATTTTCGTAACATCCGATCAGGCATTGCAGGGCGTGATGATCCAAATGTTCAACCACGGTATCAACATCATCGGTATGTGGATCGTGGTGGAACTGATCGAGCGCCAGTTGCATACCCGTAAGATATCTGAGCTGGGCGGTTTGGCACAAAAGGCGCCGGGACTGGCTATCATGCTGGTGGTAGTGGCGCTGGCCAACGTAGCCCTGCCATTGACCAATGCCTTCATTGGTGAGTTCCTGCTCTTCAGCGGGGTATTCAATTCCACTGTTTCCAAAATGAGTTATGTGTTTGCTGCAGCGGGTGGTATCACCATCATCCTGTCGGCAGTATATACCCTGAATATGATACAGCGGGTCTTTTTTGGCAATACCAATACCCTCACTGCCGGTATACAGGATATTAAGTTCAATGAGCGGTTTGTACTGGGCGTGCTGGTGATCGTGATCCTGGTAATTGGTGTATATCCCAGGCCATTCCTGGAACTTACACAGGGTACTGTAGATACGATCTTATCAAGAATGGTTATTAAACATCCATCATAAGCGAAAGCATAGATTTTAGTTATGAATGCAATTGTAATATCGGCTATCTGGGGTGTAGTGATGATGTTCAGCGGTATATTCAGCAAGAATAATGCTGTTATACGTGGTACGGCACTGACCGGGCTTGCTTTACTGATCGTAGTGAATATATTGGATATGAATGGTACGGTCCTGTTCAAGGTGAACGTACATGGCATGCTTTACTTTGATGGCTTTGGCCTGCTCTTCAATACCATTGCTTTCGGCAGCACCTTCCTGTATACCCTGCTGTCGGGCCGTGATATGGAAAAAGTAGGTCATAACCTGTCCGACTATTTTGCATTGATCTTCTTTATACTCTGTGGTATCAGCATAGCTTCTTCCTTCAATACCTTGCTGATGCTGTTCCTGGGCATTGAGATCATGTCTATTCCTTTGTACATCCTTACCGGTACTGATAAGCGGAACCTGAAAAGTAATGAGGCTGCCCTGAAGTACTTCCTGATGGGTTCTTTTTCTACCGGTTTGATGCTGATGGGTATTGCCCTGATATATGGCGCTAAAGGCAGTTTTAGTATGGAAGAGATCCGCCTGGGTGCCAGCACGCTTACGCCAATGCTCAGCGCCGGTTTATTACTCCTGCTGTTTTCCATGTCTTTCAAAGTATCTGCTGCTCCCTTCCATTTCTGGACGCCGGATGTATACGATGGCGCGCCCACCGTATTTACTTCCTTCATGGCCACTATTGTAAAGGCAGCGGCATTCATCGCTTTCCTGCGGTTGTTTGATGACAGCTTTGGTGAGTTGCAGCCGCAATGGCAATTAATCGTAGCGATTGTTACAGCAGCTACCCTCGTTATTGGTAATATCACCGCCGTATTCCAGCAAAGCGTAAAGCGCATGTTGGCTTACTCCAGTATAGCACAGGCAGGTTTCATGATGTTTGCCCTGGTAGCACTCAATGAAATGGCCCGGCAGGGATTGATCTTCTATGCGGCAGCTTACAGCGTGGCCACCATCGGGGTCTTTGCCGTACTGATCAAAATGAAAGATTATACGTTTGAAGGGTTCAATGGCCTTGCCAAACGTCAGCCCGTACTGGCAGCCACCAATGCCATCTTCTTACTGTCGCTGGCAGGCATTCCTGCTACAGCGGGCTTTATGGCAAAATTCTACATGCTGGCCGCAGCCGTGAACAATGGCCATGTGATGTGGCTGGTCATTGTAGGGGTATTGTGCGCTGCTATCAGTGTATATTATTATTTCCGCGTTATACAGGCTATGTACTTCAAGGATGGCGATGCCCAGGAAATGGAAGTAAGCCCGGTTTTCAAGGGTTTACTGGTTGTCATGGCCGCCATCGTAGTGCTGTTGGGCATCTTCCCCCAATGGCTGCTGGACAAGCTTTATTATTTCCTGTAATGTGAGGCCCGCCCGGCCATCCCTTTTCCCGCTGTTCGGTAATATTTCTTACTTTAGTGAGACATATTGTATATGACATTCCGGGATACCTTTTCCTTAGCTTTCAGGACCGTGCGTGGTAACAGGCTGCGTACAGGTATTACAGTAGCTATCATAGCGCTGGGCATTACTGCATTAATAGGTATCAATACCGCCATTGTGGCCATCCAGCAAAAGTTCCTGGAGAGCTTTTCTTCCATGGGCGCTACGGGTTTCACGATCCGCTTCCGGGAGCCGCGTATGTTCTTTGGCAATAACTCGGATCTGAAAAAAGAGCAAAAGGGCAAAAAGCGGGAAAAGAAATCCAACCAGGGCAAGCCCATTACCAAATTACAGGCAGAGACCTTTAAAGCTACTTACCAGTTCCCTTCACAGGTGAGTATGAGCATATTCGGTACCCGGAACGCCATTGTATCGGCAGGCAGTAAGAAGACCAGCCCCAACGTGTGGGTGCAGGGCGCCGATGAGCATTATGCCGACCTCAACGGCTTTACCGTCTCCTATGGCCGGAACCTGAATACAATGGACATTCAATCGGGGCGTAATGTATGCCTCATAGGAAGGGATATAGCGAAAAAGTTTTTTGGGGAGAACATAGAAACACCGGTTGGCAAAACCATTAAGATCAATAACATTCCCTTCCTCATTGTCGGCGCGCTGGCAGCCAAGGGTTCTACCCTCGGCAGAAGCCTCGACAATGTCATCATTACCACCTATGCCAACGTGCGCAGCTATTTTAATTCCAACGTGAATGCTTCTTATTCAATACAGATAAAGGTCCCGGATATCAGGTTAATGGATGGAGCTATTGGTGAGGCTACCGGTATCTTCAGGCCTATCCGCCGGTTGAATGTGACAGAGGATGATAACTTCGTGATTGATAAAAGCGACAGCATTGTAGAAATGCTGATGCGTAACCTGAGCTTCATCACCATCGCTGCCGTGCTGATCGGTATCATCACGCTGGCCGGGGCAGCTATTGGCCTCATGAACATCATGCTGGTGGCTGTTACGGAACGTACCAAAGAAATTGGCCTGGTAAAAGCCATCGGTGGTAAGCGTGGTAACATACGGGTGCAGTTCCTGCTGGAGTCTGTTATCATCAGTTTATTGGGCGCGGGTATCGGTATCTTCCTCGGCATTGTTGTCGGTAACATTGCGGGCCTGCTGCTGTCTACCAGTTTTGTAATCCCCTGGAACTGGGTAATAGCGGGGGTAGTCATTTGTTCCCTGGTAGGGTTGGGCGCCGGTCTGTATCCTGCCATCAAGGCTTCCCGGCTGAATCCTATTGATGCGTTGCGCTACGAATAATCTTCTAATTTAAAAATACAAAAGGTGGGTCGCCTTTCAGAGGCGGCTCACCTTTATCATTAAAAAGGGTGAGCCGCTTTTCAAAAGCGACCCACCCTTTAAAGTTATTGAGACTGGTTATGTTACTTAGGGTCCAGTATCTTTCCGATACGGTCATTGAGGTCCTGCAGGTGATAACGGCTCATCTTGTCTGAGTAAGCAGGTATCGCGGCAGCGATCTCTGCTTTCAGCGCACGGAGGGTGCCTTTGGCAACAGACAGGATATCTGATTTCTTCGGGTCCACTACCGGGCCAAAAGAAATAATAATACCACCTCCACCACCGGCAGGAGCGGGATTGATAATAGCACCCATTCTTTCCACGTAGGCCTTTTGCAGGTTACGGCGGTAATTGTCAATAGGTTTGCGGGCAGCCAGTTCACTCCAGATGCCTTTCTTCAGGTCTTCCATAAATTCATCCAGTCGATAGGCGGATGCGTCCCGGTTGGAAGAGGAGATGAGGCGTTGCATACGCAAGGTGTTCAGGAGTACGCCCAGCCATCCGTCCTGCAGTCCGCTCACCCGGTCGCTGGTAGGAGAAGATATCTTATCCAGGATATTCTTATCCAGCAGCCAGGTAGGTGTTTCGAAATAGTTTTTCTGCATAAAGGTCATGGCCTCTTTTTGCAGCGCTTTCGGAACTACCGTATATACATTGCCTTCCTGCTCGGTGGTTTTATAGTCGGTATAAATACCACCTACATAAGTAGCGGCATGACCAAAGTAGCGGCTGAATTGTCCAATCGCTTCATTATAAATCTCATCCAGGTTTTCATAATCTTCTCCCTTTTCATTCAGCCAGCCAGCCAGTTTAGGCATCATCCACTTCAGGTTCTTGATACCGTATTCATTAGCTTTCATATTGTTGTCACCCAGTGATTCAGTCTGCGCCCTGGGGTCCACACCATTCTGGTGAATGAAACGGAGGCGAGGGTTGCTGTAGTGGCTCTTTACCCAATCATTGAGCAAAGCTTTTTCGCTGTCCTGGTCTTTATCCAGGATAGGCCTGTAACCCCATTCGATAGACCACAGGTCGTACTCTCCGATGCGGGGATACATACCGGCATCCGTGATCTTATCTTCTGGCTGTGCCACATAGTTGAACCGGGCATAGTCCATAATAGAAGCGGTATGGCCGTTGGCTTCTACCCAGGCTTTATCACGCAGTTTTTCAACAGGCGTACCTGCCGAAGAACCCATATTGTGGGGTAAACCCAGGGTATGGCCTACTTCGTGTGAGGATACAAAACGGATCAGTTGTCCCATCAGCTCATCATCATATTCAGCTTTGCGGGCGCGGGGGTCGCTGGGCGAAGCCTGGATCAGGTACCAGTTGCGCAGCAGGCGCATAACATTATGGTACCAGTTAATATGGGATTCCAGGATCTCACCACTGCGGGGATCATGTACGTGCGGGCCGCTGGCGTTGGGAATATCGGAAGGCTTATAAACGATAGCCGAATAACGGGCATCTTCCAGGCTCCAGGTGCTGTCTTCGGCCGGGGTAGGGGCTACCTTGGCCATAATGGCATTTTTAAAGCCGGCTTTCTCAAAGGCTTTCTGCCAGTCATTTACACCCTGGATGAGGTAGGGCACCCATTTGGCAGGTGTAGCCGGGTCTATATAATATATAATAGGCTTCTTAGGCTCTACCAGTTCACCGCGTTTAAACTTCTCCAGGTCTTCTGATTTAACCTCCAGGCGCCAGCGGGTAATCAGGCTGATGTCCTTTACGCCCTGGGGATCTGCGTCAAAATCTGTGTATTCCGTGGTAAAATATGCCACCCGGTCATCATAGTATCTGGGGCGCATCGCAACCTTGGGCAGCAGCACAATGGAAGTGTTGAGCTCAAAAGTGGCATTGCCGGTAGGGCCGGAAGGCATGAGGCCAGGGATGGGGGAGGGTGCCGCCATCTTACTGTAAGTCTTTACTGTTTTGATCTCTGTGTTGATCGGATAACTTTTGATATCAACGATATACGATTTATCAGGCTGCAGGCCGCCCAGGCGGAGCATGCTTTTAAAGAAAGAGGCAAAGAAAAAGATATCATTGTCGCCACTGACAAAGTCAGTAAAGTCTATTACAGAGCCGGTACTGTCTTTGGAAAATGCTTTTACATCGAAAGCGGCGGCAATGGGTTGAATGTTGGAGTTCTGTACGGATTTATACATGGGCTTGGTGGAGTCCTTTGCATAAACCGAGAAAGAGATGTTGCGGAGAAATACTTTATTGTTGGGTCCTTTTTCGAAGCGGATCACATTTTCATTGATCTCATCGCCTGCATACCCGAAGAAGCCGGAGCGGGTGTCGGCGGGGGCTTTGGAAATGCGGTTCACTACCAGGATATCCCTGCCCAGCAGGGAATCGCCTACTTCGAAATACCACTTGTCGTCTACTTTATGAACAGCGAAAAGCCCCTTACGGCTAAGGGCCTTGTCGGTGATAATTTCTTTGTAAGGTTTGGGGCCTGGTTTGGGGAACGCAGGGGGGGTAACAGCGGTACGGGGTTTAGTAGTGTCTGCAGCAGGTGTTGTAGTCGCCGGCCTTCTGTTCTGGGCAGAAACGGAGGTTAGTAAACTACTGGCAGCCACCATCAGTAAAACAGATCTCAGACTGAGGGTTTTCTCCATGTTAAATTTTATTTAATGGCTGAAGATAAGGAAAAGGGGTTCAAAGGGTAGGGCAGGATTATACCAGTGGTTAAAAACCAGGGATTCGTGACAGACGGAAACCTGTATACAATTAGGGCTGATTGATAGGTTCCAAACCGTAATCCGGCAGGGCCGGTTGGTTTGATATTTGTTGTCAGCGGTAATTGCAAAATGCTTTTTGCAGGCGGATTAGTGGCGCATTAAAAGCGTTGTACATAGATGTTTTGTTTTTAAATTAATTCTACATTCGCCGCGGTTTTATTCAATCAAAACGCCTATTTTTAGCGCACCCGTTCAGGAAATTCCTTATCTTGTGAACCCTGTCAAAAATTTTTCTTGATCAAAATCGCCTGTGGAAAAGCATTTTTCATTAGCATTGTGAGCTAATTTTTAAACTACAGATAGACTAATTTTTTCAAACACTAAAAAAAACACAATCATGGCTGAAACAAAACCAACTGCGCCCGCCGCGAAGAGTAGTACATCTGTTCAACCGAAGAAGAGTAGTAATGCTATTTCATGGATCGCGCCAGTAGTATGTATTCTTGCTGGTTATCTGATCTGGAGGTTTGGCCTGGGCGCTGAAGGTAACTTTACAAAACCCGATTTATCTGGTGGTTTTTGGCCCAAACATGAAGGACCAAAAGGCGGATTGATCAAGATGTATGAGGGTGGTATTATCGTGCCTTTATTGATCGCAACATTCCTCACAGCGATCACTTTCATCATTGAGCGTTTACTGACCATCAGCAAAGCTTCCGGTACCGGAAACATTGCTGAGTTTATTCGCAAAGTGCAATATCACCTCGCTAATAAAAATGTGGATCAGGCTATTTCTGAGTGCGACAAACAAAAAGGCAGCGTAGGAAATGTAATGAAAGCCGGTCTGCGCAAGTACAAAGAAATGATCTCCAACACGGAGCTGGATACAGAGCAAAAAGTACTGTCTATTCAAAAAGAAGTAGAAGAAGCTACTGCGCTGGAACTGCCCATGCTGGAAAAGAACCTCGTGTTCCTTTCTACCATCGCTTCCGTAGCTACCCTGTTGGGTCTGTTAGGTACCGTATTGGGTATGATCTCTTCTTTCTCTGCCCTGGGTTCTGAAGGTGGCGGCGGTGCTGCTGCAGAACTGTCCCGCGGTATCTCTGAAGCCCTGTATAACACGGCATTAGGTATCGGTACATCTGCCTTTGCGATCATCTTCTACAACATCTTTACGACCAAGATCGACTCTATCACTTATGGTATTGACGAGTCTGGTTTCACTTTAACACAAAGTTTTGCTTCCCTCTACAAATAAGGGTGAAGTAAAGACCAGTTTATCCGTCATGGCCAGGTTGGGGCAATTGCCTGGTTAAGGGCATAGCAAAGCCGGCAAGGCCGCGACCGATAAATATGGAAATTGGCTGAATGTGCATCTCATTAGTTAGAAATTGAAATTTTAAATCATGCCAAAAGTTAAAGTACCGCGGAAAAGTACAACGATCGACATGACGGCGATGTGCGATGTGGCCTTCCTGTTGTTGTCGTTCTTCATCCTCACCACCAAGTTCAAAACTCCGGATCCTGTACAGGTGACAACACCTAAGTCTGTGTCTACCAAGATTGTAGAGCAAGAGAACGCGGTATTGGTGACCATGGATAAAGAAGGTAAGGTGTATTTTTCAGTAGCCGACGAAAACAAGGATCAAAAATCTGAACTGATCGACATGATCGACCAGTCCAAAGCCCTGAACCTGACCGCTGCCGAAAAGAAAGCCTTCCTGGCTCCCGGCAACCTCATCGGTGTACCTTTTACGCAATTAAAATCGTATCTTCAGTTATCACCTGAGCAAATAAAAGCTTTTAAAGCGCCTGGTATTCCGGTAGATAGCGCCAATAACCAGTTGGTTGACTGGATACGGGCTGCGACTACCGCTTTCCAGGGCAAGACAATGAGAATGTTTGTAAAGGGTGATAATGATGCTAAATATCCTTCTTTCAAAGGCATTATTGATGCCCTGAAAAAGAATGAGTTATTTAAATTTTCCATGATCACTGACCCCGAAGGCGTTCCGCCCGGTACCGACCTGTTCAAGCGGAAAGAGGCCATCGGCGCCAAAGCGACAGATGAGTAAACCAAGTTTCTAATTTTAAAAAAATTGCGATATGGCAGAAATGGATACCTCGTCGGGTGGGGGACATAAAAAAGGGCCTGGTGTAAAAAAAGGGAAAAAGCTTTCCACGCGCGTTGATCTGACGCCGATGGTGGATCTGGGATTCCTGCTCATCACCTTCTTTATCTTCACCACGACGATGAGCCAGCCTACAGCTATGCGGCTTTTCCTGCCGAAAGACACGGAGAAGCCCGAAGAGCAAAATAAGGTAAAAGCCTCCGGTGCTTTGAGCCTTATCCTGGCGAAGGATAATTCCATCTTCTATTACGAAGGGGAACTGGCGCCTGATGGCAGTAACTTCAAGAGCACCAACTTCCAGGGGATCAGGGACATCATCATCAACAAAAAGAGATCTACCAGTCCGGACGATTTCGTGGTGGTGATAAAGCCCACGCCCGATGCAACCTATAAAAATACGGTTGACATATTGGATGAAATGACCATTAATGAGGTTAAACGCTATGCTTTGGTTGATATCTTTGATGTTGAACTTCAGTTAGTTAAAGCTTCCGGGAAGTAAACATTAAAATATTCATCAGCAGGTGTATGGAATCTTATTTAGAATGCATCTTATAACAAAGCACACGTATGGAAGTCAATAAAATATTAAGCGCTGATGTTCTTGATATTATCTTCGAAGGAAGAAATAAGGAATATGGTGCTTATCAACTGCGCAAAACCTATAATAAGCGGCTGATGATCGCCCTTATTGTAACTGCGTCTATCATCCTGCTGTCGTTTGGCGGCTACGTGCTGTCTAACTTCTTAGGCACTGAAGACGAGAAAAAAGAACTGAATGTGCAGGATGTGCAGTTGGAGGAGATCAAACAGGAAGAGAAAAAAGAAGAGCCACCTCCTCCACCGCCACCCAAACCACCAGAGCCTCCCAAAGTGGAAATGGCTAAATTCACCCCTCCCAAGATCGTAAAAGATGAAGAGGTGAAGGAAGAAGAAAAACCACCGGAAGTGGAGAAACTGGAGGAAACCAAGATCGGTACCGTGAACCAGGAAGGTGTGAAAGATGAAGGTATCGTAGCTCCTCCGGCAGATGACGCCGGTAAAGGTGTGGTGGAAGCTCCCAAGAAAGTAGAAGAAGATTGGGACAAAACATTTACCAAAGTAGAAATTGAATCTGAATATCCCGGCGGTTCTGCAGCCTGGCAGCGTTACCTGAACAAAACGCTCCGTTATCCGCAGGATGCTATCGACAACGAGATCCAGGGTACTGTAGTGATCCAGTTCATTGTAGACAAGGAAGGTAACGTGAGTGACGTGGAAGCGATCAGTGGACCTGAAGAATTACGTGGCGAAGCAGTACGGGTAATCAAGAAGAGTGGTAAATGGACACCCGCCGTTCAGAACGGCCGTCAGGTGAAATCTTATAAGAAACAGCCTATCGTATTCCGTCTGGAAACAGAAGGTTAATACCGCAGCCAAATAAATGATTGTAAATCCTCTCCGGTTCCGGAGGGGATTTTTTTATGCCTGTATGTTTGTTTACATAACTATCACCTATACACTGAAATAAGGCTGGTGATGCAGTACAATGCAGATTGCACAAGGGTTTCCAAAAAATAAACATCTGTGGAATGTGTTTTCCAGGGCATCTTAATAATAAATATTTGCCATGGAGATTACCAAAATCCTTACTGCCGACGTACTCGATATTATATTCGAGGGTCGCAACAAATCGTACGGCGCTTACGAACTACGTAAGTCATACAAACGCCGCTTACTCATATCCCTCTCAGTTATGTTGTCTATCCTGCTGCTGTTGATCGGCGGCTTTGTATTTGCCAGCATGGGCGGTAAAGAGCAAATTGTTAAAGAGATCATCATCCCCGACAATGAGCTGAAACTGATTGACCAGGAAGAACCCGTAGAACCACCACCGCCCCTGAAGACACCTCCCCCACAGCAGATAGAAACAAAACAGTTCACTGAGTTCAAGATCACCAAAGATGAACTGGTAAAGCCAGAAGAGGCGCCTCCTGCCATGGAGGAATTGGAAGATGTAAAGATCGGCACCGCCAATGTAGAGGGATTAAAGGATGATGGCCTTGCCGGGCCACCCGCAGATGAGGCGGCCGGCAAAGGGATCACAGACATAGTGAAAAAGGACGATACCGATTATGGCGCCACCTTCACTAAAGTGGAAATTGATGCAAAATATCCCGGTGGTATGCCCGCCTGGGCCCGGTTCCTGAATAAGAACCTGGCCAACAACTACCCGCAGGAGGCTGCTGACAATGAAATACAGGGAAAAGTAGAGATACTGTTTATTGTAGATACCCTGGGCAAAGTAAGCAATGTAGAGGCGGTAAGCGGCCCTAAAGAGCTTTGGGAAGCTGCTATCAAGGTTATTAAAAAAAGCGGTACCTGGGAGCCTGCTATCCAGAACGGACGCAGGGTAAAATCCTACAAACGTCAGCCTATTGTCTTTCAGTTGAATAACGAATAGTAGTTATTGTGTTGGATTTCCGTTACCCCCTCTTCGATGCTGATTAGCGTTGTCAACAGTCCCGCATTATGCGGGACTGTTGCGTTTCAGGCCAGGTATACTATTTTTGTGCTGCTTTAGACACACGGATAGGATATCCATAAACGAATACAATATGGCAGCAAAGTTGTTGGGATGGGATGATACGATAGTGGCCCTGGCCACGCCACCGGGCATCGGGGCTATTGGGATGATACGGATCAGTGGCAGCCGCTCATTTGAGATCATTAACCAGCTATTTCCTGCCAAAGACCTTTTGTTGCAGCCTTCGCATACCCTGCATGTCGGTTACCTGAAGGAAGGAGAGAAAGTATTGGATGAAGTGGTGGTATCCCTATTCAAGGGGCCAAGGTCTTATACCGGGGAGGATGTGATAGAAATATCCTGTCATGGTTCGCCTTATGTACAGCAACAGGTTATCCAGGCCTGTGTGCACCTGGGCGCCCGGCTGGCAAAACCGGGAGAGTTTACTCAGCGTGCTTTTTTGCAGGGCAAGCTGGACCTTACCCAGGCAGAAGCCGTAGCCGACCTCATAGCTAGTAATACAGAAGCTTCCCGTAAAGCAGCCCTGCACAATATACGGGGCGGATTTTCAGAAGTACTGAAACAGTTAAGGGACCAGTTACTATCCTTCTCTGCCCTCATAGAACTGGAACTGGATTTCTCCCAGGAGGATGTGGAATTTGCCGACCGCTCCAGGTTCTACGCGCTCATCCGGGAAGCACAGGGTGCGGTAGAGCGACTGCTGCATTCCTTTAAGCTTGGCAATGTGATCAAAAACGGTGTACAGGTAGCGATTGTTGGAAAGCCCAATGCCGGTAAGTCTACCTTATTAAATGCCTTGCTCAATGAGAACCGGGCCATTGTAAGTGATATTGCCGGTACTACAAGGGATACGATCGAGGAGATATTGAACATAGATGGCATCCTGTTCCGGCTGGTGGATACGGCGGGTATCCGGGAGCATACCAGCGATGTCATTGAAAGCATCGGTGTGGAAAGGAGCCTGGCCAAGATGAAGCAGGCCGATGTGGTCGTTTACCTGTTTGATGTGAACAGCACTACGGTACCCGAACTGGAAGCCGTGAAACATGACCTCGACCAGCAACAGATCAAGTACCTGCTGGTGGGTAATAAATCAGACCTGGCCAATGACGCCCTCCGCAATTCCTTTGATGCCCGGGCTACCATCATCTTTATTGCTGCTAAAGAAAATCAGCATGTGGAGGTATTAAAAGAACGGCTGGTAGACATGGTATTGCAAGGCCGGTTACAAACAGAAGATACAGTAGTTACTAATGCCCGTCATTACCATGCTTTGCAGGAAGTGCTGAAATCCCTGCAGGACATTCATGCCGGCCTCGACAACCAGATTCCCGGCGACCTGCTCGCCCTCGACATACGCCGCTGCCTCCATTACTTAGGCGAGATCACCGGCGAGATCACTACCGAAGACCAGTTGGATTATATATTCAGTAAGTTTTGTATCGGCAAATAAGGCCTTTCTTTTCCTTTCTCTTATTTTCATCTACTTACCTAACACAATGCTTATCAGCACTGCATTGTAGAAGATTTCATATTTTTTCCATCGTTTTATTTTGTTGTTGGACTTTAAACCTCTAAATTAGTTCTGAGATACGGAGGTACAAGAATTTTAGAGGCGTGGAGAAATTATTGCACTTTAATGCTCTTTAGTTCATTATAGTGCATTAAAATCATCCCCCAATGCAGTATTGGCGATTATTGCATAGTTAACAAGTAAACGATTTTCAGGTTATGAGCAGTAATATCAGAATACAAAAGGCATGTTTACATTGTAAAAAGGTGTTTACAGCAAAGACAACAGTGACTAAGTTCTGTTCTGATGATTGCGCAAAACGTAATTATAAACTGAGGATGCGCGGTGAGAAATTGCAGGCTTCAAAAGAAGGCGCAAGAAATGAAATGGATCAATTACTTAATAGTAATACTCCAAAGAATGTGCAGGAAACGGTGTCTATGGAGAAAGCTCTTATCAATGTAAAGGAATTGGCTGTACTAATAGGCATTAGTAGAAGAAGCATTTTTAATTTGATGGAAGATAAAAGCTTTCCCCGTATAAAAATTGGAAGGAAGTTGCTGTTTGATAAGAACCAGGTTCTTGAATTTATTAAATCTAAATACGGCAGTCTATGAGAGGTGCCTTGCGTAAAAAGAAACTGAAGAGCGGGAAATTAAGCCTGTACATTGATTATTACCCGCCGGTATGGAATCCGCAAACCAAACAATATACCCGAAGGGAGTTTTTGAATTTGCACCTTCACGCAAATCCCGTTACTACTCTTGAAAAACAAGAGAATAAATTATATACGGAGATCGCAGAAAAGATTTACTTGAAACGAATGAAAGCGCTAATGCTGGAAGAAAACGGCCTTTTCAATAAAGATGTGCTGGAAGGTGATTTCTTTGTTTATGCCTTAAATTTTATTCGTGCTAAACAGAAAGAAAAAGTAGATACCACGCATTATGAAACTGCCATCAAATACCTGAAAAGATGGATGGGAGAGCATCTTAAGTTCCGCCATATTGATGAAAAGCTATTGCAGAAGTTTAAAGATTACCTGTTGTCTACTCATTCGCTTAAATCCAAATCAGAAAAGCTAAAACAGAACTCGGCAGCATCGTACTATGATAAATTCGCCGTCGTTGTTCAACAGGCATTTCTGGATAAGTATTTAACTGAGGATTACACAGTAAGAGTTCCACGGATCAGTAATGTGGAAACATTCCGGCAGATCATTGATGATGAAGAGCTGAAGCTCTTACTTGAAAACCCTATTGAAGATGAAACGGTATTTAAGTCATCCATATTTGCATTATTATCCGGATTCAGGTTCAGTGCTTTGAAAATTATAAAATGGAGTGACTTTCATTATTCCACTGCCTTAAATGCCTGGTATGTATATATTATTGACCCTAAGCCAGACCGTTCTTTTAAGCATTATATCAGCCATCAGGCTGTCAATATATTGGGAAAGAAGAAGGAAGGAGATCAATTGGTATTTCCTGATTTGAATTATTCCAGGACAAGGACAAAGCTAAAAGAGTGGTTCAGTAACGTTGGATTAAAGGATAAGGCGAAATTTCATAACTGGCGCCATAAATACGCCACTGATCTTATTGAGAAGGGAGAGGATATTTATGTGGTCAGTAAAATGCTCAATCATAAGCATGTTAAGACTACACAGATATATGCCAAAGTGCCTGATACCAATAGGGCGAAAGCGGCCAGCAAAGCAATTTATAGTCACTTAAACTGAGGAATATGAATACAAGTGCGTTTGAACAGCGACTCGATCGGATGGAAACTGAAATCCGGCAATTAAAAATGATGCTTAGTGAGTTATTAGAGATTACAAAGGCAGCTTTCCAATCTCATGCCCATGAAAATATCATGTCAGCGAAAGAGGTCGCCGATTTTCTGGGGTTGGATATTAATATCGTTTATGCCAAGTGCTCCAAAGGTGAAATTCCTTGCTTCAAGATGGGTAAGTTGTATAAGTTCAGAAAATCGGAGATCCTGGAATGGGTGAAAAAACAGGATAGTACTTCTGCTTTTTCCGTCGATGATTACGTCGATAGGTATTTGCAGAAGAATATTTTGAAAGGATAACGATAAAAGACGGATCACTGGGCAATAGTTATTCAGCGGCCTAGGACGGGAGTGATAAATCCAGTTGTTGCATAAAAAGCAATAACTCACTTTTGCAACGTATTAACTTTTATTGACAATCAATGAATTAGTGATTATTTTCCTGATAAATCGGCTCAAAACGTATTAAATCGTCTCACTTTGGCCTGAGTTTAATCGTATATTTGCGTCTCAAATCGTCTCAGATGTCTGAAATGAAAATTCATACGTTAATTTTTAGTCCTAATAACTGGATGCAACTGGCTCAGGAACTTAGTCAATTGGATCGCTTTGATGCTCAATGGCAAGCAATAGAGCGGCGGGAGCAAAAAACGTTAAAAGAATTAAAGTCAATCGCCACCGTAAGAAGTGTTGGTGCTTCTACCCGTATAGAAGGATCACGCCTGTCTGACAAGGAAGTCGAAGTGCTGATTGAAAATCTGGATATCAATAAATTGACCGAAAGGGATGAGCAGGAAGTGGCAGGATATTACGAAACCCTGAACCTCATAGGGGAATCATACCGCGATATTCCAGTTGCAGAGACCAGTATCAGGCAACTGCATAATACCCTAATGAAGTATAGTTCAAAGGATAATTATCATAAAGGGGCTTATAAGATCAACACCAATCGGGTAGAACGAACCGAAGCAGATGGGCGTAAAACAACTATTTTCGAAACAACTTCTCCCGGTTGGGCTACTCAAGAGGCAATGACGCAACTTATCAACTGGTACAACAATGATTCAACCACGCACTCATTAATCAAGGTAGCTCTTTTCATTTATGAGTTCTTGAGTATACATCCTTTCCAGGATGGTAATGGCCGACTTAGTCGGCTGCTGGCGACATTACTGCTAATGAAGAGCGGGTATGTATGGATAGAGTATGTGAGTTTTGAGCATGAGATTGAGCACCGAAAAAAAGAATATTATAAAAAATTAATGGAGGCACAGCGCAACAGGCCTGGTGAAGATGTAACAGAATGGGCTTACTTTTTCCTTGATTGTTTAAAAAATATTCAGGGTCAGTTATTGCAAAAAGTAAAAGAAAAAGAACAGCGTGAGAGTATTGGTGTACGTGAGCAGCACATTTATGCAATGGTCGAAAACAATCCCGGCATTAGCAGTGGGGAGATATCGAAAAAACTAAGTATACCTAATTCAACGGTGAAACGTATTCTGGCAGATCTTGTATCTGCTAGAAATCTCATTGTACACGGAGCAGGTAGGGGAACTAGCTACAGCATTGCAACAACGGATTTGGTACAACGAGACGTTGCAATGATATTGACTAACGAAGAGCCGGTTAAGGAATTCACTTTATCGCAATTGGGAGCGTTTTTCAGAATTAAGAAAATTGTATTGACGCCCAAATTCGAATGGAAACATCCTGATGAATGGGTCCGGAAACTTTCGCAAAATGGCCTTTACATTACAGTTAATGTAGCAACAAGTAAAGGAATAGTAGTTCAGCAGAGGTATTCAATATTTGGATATAATGATCCAACTTACTATCAACCGGTTTTACTTGTAACACCAAATATAATCTTACCTGATCTGCTTGGAAGTAATGGCGTATTAAAAGTCGATTATCCGGTTAGATGCCGTATTGAGTTATCAGGTAGTATTGATAATTTTGATTTCGATGTGATGCTGGTCACAGATCAAGGTTAATCCTGACCAATGTGCAATTTTTGCACATTGCAAATAGGTGATTTGTGTAAATTATTTATTATATTAGTGAAGGTATAAATTGTGATGTATGAATATGTTGATGCAGGTAAAAGACGTACCTTTTAGTGTAAGGGTCAGAGAAACCAATGCCTTTATCAGGGAAATTCCCTATAAAGACCAGCCCAAAAAGGCCTTCGGGTGGCCGGTTGACTTTGATTTTGTGGCCAGCCATGCCCTACACAACCACTACTGTATTTCCTTCCTTAATTGCCCATTTCGATTGGATTTTGATAACCTGTTAGCGCACTTTGATTGGTGTTGCAAGTACTTGTATTTCAATTTCGAACAGTCAGTTCTTAGGATTGAAATCTTTACCAGACTGGAGGAACTTCGATTGAGCCACGATAAAATCGAGTACATGGTGCAAGTATTGGCCCGATATCCGATGGCTTATAGCTATAACCTGGAAAATGCGGACTTCCGGCAGAAGTGGGCGCTCCTGAAGAAATCAAACTTTCAAAAATGCCATACGTTCCGGCAGATTGTGGACATTGACCGGACCCAAAGGCTATTATTAGCCGAACAGTTTCGGGCAATACTGGATGAATTAAAGGTAACTCCCCCTGCAGAACACATAAATCCAAGGGGTATGTCCACCCCGGTGATGAAACTGATACCCAACAACCGGACGGCCCCACGTAGAGAACGGGAAGCCAGTTTGTATAATTTTCTCAAATTAAACGAGGATTTTTCCCCGGAACTTCATCAAAAAGTAATAGATCATTTATATAATCTTCTGGAACCCTGTTTCCGGAACTCCTACACGCGCAAGAATTTTGCCCTCCTGTTCACTAGCGAAGAGTCCTCTGTCTTGGAGTTGATCAAAAAGTCTACCTGGGATAACCAATGCTTTGCCATTCTGTTCAGGGAGCTGAAAAAAGAGAAAGTGTTACAGGTTTCCTGGCTTGTTATAGATAAAAAAGTCAGGGTATACAAAAGTGAAGGTGATGCTTTTTCCGGTTTTTCAGATGTAAGTAACGGAAAGATTGATGCACAAAAGCGCAACCGGGTCAGGAAAGCCATAGAACCGCTATTGACCTTGATTAGGAACGAATTAGCCCCTGCCAAGAGAAAATGAGCACAATTCATCGCTAAATAATATCCGGTTTTTACTTCCATTTTCCGCTGTTTACCGAAAATCGGTATTTCCTGACAGGACATTTGCTGTGAATCAAAATTGAGAAGATATGACACAGCAGATGCAGTTTATTGGATTCAGTATAGAACAAGCCAAATCGTTTATACAGGATATAGTAAGATCCTGCCTGGAAGAAAATATACCTCCCGTAAAGAATATAGCAGAGATGCCCCTTACCATCAAGCAAGCCTGTAAAATCATTGGAGTTTCTGCCCCAACACTCCGAAAATATGTTGACATGGGGGTAATTCGTCGGCATGACCTTGGCCCACGAAAAAAAGTATTTTATCCTTCCGAGTTGGAAGATGATATTAAGAGGATCAGGAAGTGATTCTTCTATTAATCTCTCTCCGTATTTGATTTACCATATTGTTTCAGATTAACATTTTCTTATGGCATCCCTTCCGTTTTCTGTAAAGGAGGCAAAACAGCTCGACCTGGTTGCCTTTCTGTCTCATCTTGGCCATCATCCGCAAAGGATAAAAGGACAGGATTATTGGTATTTGTCACCTCTACGACAGGAAAGAACCGCCTCCTTTAAGGTCAACCGGAAGTTAAATGTGTGGTTTGATTTTGGTTCTGGACAGGGCGGTAACCTGGTGGATTTTGGCGTTTTGTATTTCAATTGCCCGGTAAAAACGCTGCTGCAAAAACTGTCGGACATGGGGTTGCCCGGGGGATTAAGGGTTTATCAGCCTGCCCGGGTGGGTAACCCGCTCATTGTTCCCAGTCCCGAGGCGGGTGAAAAGAAAGAGACCCCTTCTTCCCGGATTGCCATTCTGGACACCGGCCCGCTGCGTTCACCTGCACTGCTACATTACTTACAAGACCGGGCTATCCCGGTTGATCTGGCAAAAGTTTATTGTCAGGAAGTACGGTACAGTCTGTATGGCAAAACCTTTTATGCCATTGGGTTTCCCAATAATGAAGGCGGTTATGAATTACGGAACCTGCATTTTAAAGGTAGCAGCTCTCCCAAAACTGTTAGGTTTATTAACAACCAGGCGCTAGACATAGCTGTCTTTGAAGGATTTTTCAGTTTCCTTTCTTTCGTTGCGGTCCGGCAGAATACCCCACCATCAGCCACCAACTACCTGGTACTAAACTCCCTTTCCTTCTTTCAAAAGAGCAGGCCTGTATTAGAACAGTACCAGCAAATCAATCTGTACCTGGACCGGGATAAAGCGGGTCAGGATTGTACAGAGCAGGCACTTGCTATCAGTAATCAATACAAAGATGGAAGTAGGTTATACGTCGGTTACAAAGACTGTAACCAGTTCCTGATTGCCCGGCAAGCAAAAGTTTTAAAACAAACGGAAGATGTGGGAAAGGCCCGAAGCATTTACAAACAATTTAAGATGGGGCCTGATAATCCTCCTGGTGACAAGAAGCGCAGACTGGGGTAAACCAACCTTTTTCTTTTCACCCGCTAACAGAAACAAACATGTATACAATTCAAACAAGTATTATGGCAGAACTAAAAAGAAAGGTCTTAACGCTTTCATCTGGAAAGCAAATCCGGCTGTATGGCAACAGTGTAGCCATCAGCCGATCACTGGAAATAGGGGAAGGGTATGCTCCTAATATTCTTTCCGGCAATAATGAACAGCCCGGCAATACTTCCGCTGGTGTTATTAATCCGTATAAGTTGACGCCGGATGAACTGATGGAACTGGCTGACTTCAATATTCAGCTTTGGATGGATTTAAAAGCAAATATCCGCCGGTTTGGTGTGAGTAGCCCCAGGATATTCACAGGAGAATCTGGCAAGCAACCAACGGAAACAACTGGCAATAAAAAGACTGGCCTAAGCAGTAGACAGCAGGCAACGGAATAATAACCCGCCTACCGGGCGTCAGTGCATAGCTCACCTGTAATAATAGGAGCTGGCCGTTAGGTATCCTGGCCGCGCTGAAAGGCAAGCGGTGTTTTTGTAAGCCAAAAACTGCTTGCCCTTTGCTCCCGTTGGTCTCAAAGGGAATGAAAGCCCACTGTCGTGAACCCGAAAATGAGTGTTATGGAAACAGTAAAACCACCAAAAAATAAAGGAGGAAGGCCGGTTAAGCCGGTCAAAAAAGAAAAGATTATCACTATCCGGCTGGAGAAAACCGAGCACTTTATTGTCACCCAAAAGGCCAAAAAGGCTGGGTTAACTTGGTCGCGGTATGTCCGGGAGATGGTAGTGAGAGGGGAAGTAAAAGCCCGACTGACTGAAGAAGAAAGAAGCCTGGCCCGGCAACTGGTGGGTATGTCCACCAACTTAAACCAGTTAGCCAAAGGGTTTCATGAGGCGGGTCATGTCAAAACCGTCCTGCATTTTGAGCACTACCGTAACCAGATTGATGGCATTTTAAAAATGCTCAGGCCATGATCAGCAAAAATTTCCCAGGCCATTCTTTCTATCATGCTGCCCGGTATATGTGCAATAAACCGGAAGCAGGGGTACTGGCCACCGAAGGAGTAAGGGGACATGATTATAGGCTTATGGCCGAAGATTTCAACCGGCAACACTCCCTGCGTCCTTCCAAAAAGCAGGCATGTTTTCACAGTGTGCTCAGTTTTTATCCCGGTGAAGATCCCGGCGATGCCACCATCACCGAAATTGCCCGGAAGTACCTGGAAGGATTGGGCATCAGCAATACCCAATATGCCATCGTCAAACACGCAGACAAAAAACACCTCCATGTCCATATTCTGGCCAATATGGTGAATAACGACGGAAAGGTAATTTCCGATAGCTGGATAGGCTTTAAAGGTAAAAAGCTGGCCCAGCAACTCACCCAGGAGTATAAACTCATACAGGTAGAACGAAAAAATTTAAGCCTCACGAACCTGGAAGCCCTCACTGAATCACAAGCCAATCGCTATACCATTTACATGACCATGATGGAGATCCTGCCCGGTTGTCTGAGCCTGGAAGAATTGGAAAGCCGGTTATTAGAGCGGGGCATTATCACCCAGTATAAATACAAAGGTCAAACCCAGGAGAAGCAGGGCATCAGTTTTAAGATCGGCAGCGATTGCTTCAAGGGCAGTAAAATAGACCGAAAGTTTTCATTAGCCGGCTTACAAAAGATAATTGCCTATAACCTACGGCATCAGATAAAACCATCTATCAGCGCAAGCAAGCCTGTAAATAGTCAGGGATCCACCAGTAACCAATTACTGGAGAAGTTGGGCGCCACAGCCGATTGGCTGGAATCTATTTTCCGGGAGTCGCAGCAATTGGGTAGCCTGGGAGTCGCTGCAATTGATGCTTTATTAAAGGACGAGCCCGCTCATGAACAAGGTATTAATCCCGCCTTACTTGAAGAAGCGCGCCGTAAAAAGAAAAGAAAGAAACCTAAGCTGTAAAACCCACACAACAATTAAACCTATTATTTATGAGTGAGCTTTTCAATGATATGATGGTAGAGTCCATGCAGGCCCAGGAAAGAAAGGTCGGGGAGTTAACAAAGGATATAGCCGAGTTAAAAGAAATGGCTAAAGTATTTCCGTCATTGGCCCAACTGATAGCAAAACTGGAACTCCGATTGATTAGCCTGGAAAAAAAGCTGGCGGAAGTAAATTTTCCTGTGCGGGGTATGCAAACACTGTCTAATAAGGTGGAAGAAGGGATAATTGTCTGGCAAAAGCCAAAAGAAATAATCCATCATTATCATGTTCATAAACTGATGTATATAACAGCAGGTTTAATCCTGATACTGGTATTGGTTTGTGCTGGCTGGTTGATGACCCATGATCAACTAAGCCTATACAAAGAGCATGACATCAAATATCGGCACCTGCAGTTTGTCAAAAGCCCCGATTTTCAAGGGCAATTAAAAATAGCAGACAGCCTTTACCGGCAAAATGCAGACCAATTCTCCGATAGCGTTATTGTAATGGAAGAAGAACTTGCAAGACAAATCCGGCTGGCTAAAGAAATCAATCGAACCAAAGAAGAACTCGAAGAGTTACAGAAAAAGGCAGGAAACTCTTCCCGACAGCCATAACCATTGGTGTCATAAAGGTAGCTGTTTTGCGGAGGGCTGCGACAAATAGGAAGTCCTTTCGCCTATAGCTGTTTAAAGTAGCCCATCTTCCAACCGGCCATAAACTGCCTGGGCCATGGTGGAAGCTTTTCTTCTCAGGTTGCGCAGCCGTAGTAAAGCGCCTTTTGCTTTACCAGCTTTTAATTTCTCCCGAAATTCTTCTGTATCCACGTGGATGGAGTCATGCAAGAAGATCTGAATACTGATATAATAACCTTCATTCTGCGGAAATTTATTATCGAGTGCCGAGAATACCCGGATCAGTTCATCCGATGTTTTTATGTTAGCAGGATCTGTACAAAAGAGGGCCTTGCTGTTATGGCCTACTACAATTCTATATTTCATTGTTCGGTACATTTAATGATTCCTAATCAATCGGGTTTGCCGGTTAGCTTCAGGTATTGATATATTTACAGGCCAGACTCAATTTATCGGGGTTCCATTTTTGCCATTAGCCGTGCGCTTCTTCTTTTCCTTTTTGGAGGCCATCAGCTGCCGCTCCTTTATTTTCAATTCCCATTGTTCATGTTCATAGTCTTTGTAGCGGCGCTCTTTATCCAGGCATTTCAATAAGGTGACAACTTCTTCAAGGTAGAAGGATTGATAAAGGCGGGTTTCATACCATGTAAAAAAGTTTGCAATGCAAGGCTCTTTAGCTTCTCCTATAACGGCACGCAAACCATAAACAAAGGCGTAAATATAACTTTTGGTTTCAGAATCCCATTTTACAGCATATCGGTAGATTTCGGTGCAGCGTTGCTTTACCATATTGATATGCCAATCCCGTAATTGCAGGAAGTTATCCAAAAGATTTCTTTCAAATTTATCCGGTTTGGGCGGGATAATTATTTTAGTTCCCATGGCTATATTCTTTATACTTGAAAAATGATTTCTATAGTTAATCACTCTGGTTGATAGCTCGCAGGTTTTAGTTGTTTGGCATTAGCCACCAATACTTGAACACGCTCATATAGGATTAAAAACTCCTTTTCGGTAATTACAAAATCATCTTTGTACCGGCCGTGGATATAGGCTTTTTGCAGCAACTTGAACAGTCGACGCTCCTGATCGGTATTCCTGGGAAATACATTCAATTCCGACCCGCAAAAAGCGAGGCTGTACCGCAATAATCGGTCGAGGTTGTGGGTTCCGGCCCGGTAGCCGGTCACCAACCGCACTGCCGCCATACAGGCCAGTTCTGCTGCCTGATGCACCAGAAAAGCGCCGATATTATATTGACGGCGGGTACGAAAGGTTTCCACACCAATGAGGAACTCAACCGACCTTGCTGTCCAGTCTTCAAATTCCTTTTGTAGCTTTTGCTGAATATCTTTCAAACTGTAGTTGCCGGGCAGCTTAAGGGGCGTGTTACGTCCATCATGAATCAAGCAGTCAGAATGGTAAACGGTGTGAGCCAACAAATGACCTTTTAGCAACCATTGATTAAATACCTGCATGGGAATCACAATCGAAGTAACAGGCGTGGAAATTCGGCAGCTACTCTCTACTACATCGTGTAATTCATCGGTACTTCGCTTTTCATCGGCTGCCGAAATGATCAGTAATTGGTATTCCGATGCCGACCAAGAGGCTAATACGACCTGGCTAAAAATCGTATCTGCCTGTCGGCAATGGTTCGTAGCACCCAACAGGTATATCTTTTCAGGTTTCATGATCCGGAGGATGGTAGCTATGACCGGTTCAAGTTGTTCTTTATTAATATGGGTAAGCATAGAGGATAGTTTAATTAAAAGAAACTGGTTACTTCTTTTTCTTTCGGTCGTTTTTTTGTACTGACTGTATCTTATGAATCACATAAGCGGCTTCATATAGTAATTCAATTTGCTTGTAGAGGAAGATCAAGTTACTGCGTTCCCGCCCACGGTCATAGATACCACTGTCAGTACCCAGTGCTGCGACCAACCAGTCCCATAACACTTCCCGCAAGTCTTTTAGATGATAACAGTCAAAGAAGGCATCCAATACTTTAACAGGTTGTTTTTGTTCTTCCTCACTAAGCAGCAAGAGTTGTTCCGGTCTTTTTCTCTGTTGTTTTTCTTTTTTGTGGGTCTTTTTCGAAGGTGAAGCTTTTGAGCTTTTCTTTTTCATAGCGAAAGTATTTGAACATTAGAGTTGGATGATTTTTTGGAGTTGGCGGATTCGGTCATGACGACCCAGCCGCTCAAGATGGATTGCCGTCAATTTTAGCGTAGTAAGAAATAGAAAGGCTTCCGCAACTTTGGGAAAGTTAAATAAGGCTTTCTGCCGACAGGCATCGGCAAAAACTTCAGCTGTTACATCTGTGACTGTGAGGAAAGTTTCATCGTCCAGGCGGGGAAGATGACGCACTGCCCGATACGTGTTATTTATATACATATCATAGTAGTGATCAAAAGCGGCTTTGTCACCACCGGCCATGCGCTTAAATAGGGATTTCTTACTGGGATGATAGAAGGAATTAATAATCAGGTCCATTTCTTCCTTGTCCTTTCGGCTCATGACCAAACAATAAAGGTGGGAAAACAGGTTTGGTGGTAAGGACTATTGAGGATAAACAAAAAGAAAGACGTGGGTTAGTCCTTACCGTTCTGGAAGGGCTACGACACCCTGACGACGAAATAAGGACGCCCACGCCTAGCCTTTAAAGATATAAAGGAAAACGTGAGCGATTCACCTTATCTACTCGTCGTACCGAAAGGTCGTAGATTTCCAGAACGAGAATAAAGCAAATGCGCTTTAATATTTAAGCCCGCAAATTATTGTTTTGCACTATGAGCTATTCCATTTCATAAATGATGGGCGATGGTTTGTCGGTCAAAAATTATAGAATATCCAACACAATTTATGCCTATTCCTACAATTTAACAAACTGATTGTAAGTATTTCCACACTTTTTTACTTTTATTCCTTCAATTATTATAGAAAATCTTAACAATCAATGACTAAACTGGGTGTGTATCTGGCTCAGAAATCAGTGAATAAATCTGAAGTAGCCCGCAAAACTGGTTTATCAAGGGCAAGAATGAATGAACTTACTTTACATGACAGAAGTCATTTGAGAGCTGAGGAGTTGTACTTAATTGCGTTGGCCGTTGACGTAAAACCGTGCGATCTACTTGAAGCGATGTGCGGAGACTTGAAGTTGGAAGAATAGGTATCAAATCGAGTAATAAATATCGGCATAATTTACAGTGCCACCATTACCTGACATTCGCAGTTGTATTCCGCGTATAAGCATATTCTAGTTATAGCAATGTAATTATTCCAAATGTGCACCTGGATCTTAAAAGATAAAGTTAGGAGGCTCTAAGTGTCATTAGGTGTTTCAATTTTGCCAACGCTCGACATATATAGACAGAAAAATGAAAAATGAAGCTCATGCAAGAATTAAAATAAACCAACTACTAACAGAGGCGGGATGGAGGTTCTTTGACAATGAGGAAGGAAAAGCAAACATTCTGCTTGAAAATCATGCGAAGATTACGCAACAAGAAATTGACGCATGGGGAAACGACTATGAAAAAACAAAAAATGGTTCTCTGGACTTTTTGCTGATTGACAGTGACAATAAACCGATTTGTGTTCTTGAAGCAAAAAAGGAGAGCCTTCATCCTTTAGTAGCAAAAGAACAGGCAAGAAAATACGCCAAGACAGTTGGTGCCAGATATGTAATTCTTTCCAACGGTATTGTTCACTACTTCTGGGACACGACAAAGGGAAATCCAAAACCGATTTATAAATTTCCTTCTCCCGAAGAAATTGGAGCGATCAAAAATTGGAGTCCTGACAGAAATTCTCTAGCAAACGAAGAAGTGGATGTTGACTATATTGTTAAAGTTCAGATGCCTGACCTTGCGGAAAGACCTGAATGGAACGGAAGCGTTGAAGCAAGTAAGGATTTTATCTGGTCAAACGGACTTAGATTTTTAAGGCATTACCAATTAAAAGCGATACAGGCTTTACAGAGTGCAGTTACGGAAGGTAAAGAAAGATTCCTATTTGAAATGGCTACTGGAACGGGAAAAACCTTGACCTCTGCGGCTGTTATCAGATTGTTTTTAAGGACACAAAACGCAAGGCGTGTTTTGTTTTTGGTTGACCGATTGGAATTGGAAGACCAGGCTTGGAAAGCATTTACAGAATATTTGAAGCCTGATTACACGACTTTTATTTTCAAGGAACACAAAAGCGACTGGCGAAAATGCGACATTATGGTTACGACTATTCAGTCAGTGATGCACAATGATAAATACCGATATGATTTTTCACCGACTGACTTTGACCTTATAATTTCTGATGAAGCACACCGATCTATTTCAGGAAATGCGAGAGCCGTTTTTGAATATTTCCACGGATACAAACTGGGATTAACCGCTACACCAAAAGACTACTTGAAAGGTGTTGACCCTGACAAAGTAAAAGAAAACGACCCAAGAGAAATTGAACGGAGAATGTTGCGAGACACCTACTCAACCTTCGGTTGTGAGGGTGGCGACCCAACTTTCCGTTATTCTTTAATTGATGGTGTTAAAGATGGCTATTTGATTAATCCCAAGGTTTTAGATGCCAGAACAGAAATCACTACTCAATTACTCTCTGATGAAGGTTATGCAGTTGTTGTTCCAACCGAAGAAGGAGAAGAAACGGAAACATTTGTTTCTCGTGATTTTGAAAAGAAATTTTTCTCCGAAAACACAAACAGCATCTTTTGCCAAACCTTTTTAGAAAATGCTTTGCGTGACCCAATCACAAACGAAATTGGTAAAACAATCATTTTCGCGGTAAGTCAAAACCATGCTCGCAAGCTGACAGAACAATTAAATGAATTTGCGGAGCAACTTTTCCCTGGCAAGTACAATTCCGACTTTGCAGTACAAGTAACTTCTCAGGTAGGTGATGCGCAACAAATGACCATTAATTTTACCAATAACAACCTTAGCGGAAAGACCACCTGGCTGGAAGGTTACAAATCATGTAAAACAAGGATTTGTGTGACCGTTGGCATGATGACAACTGGTTATGATTGTTCTGATTTATTGAATATCTGCATGATGAGACCGATTTTTAGTCCTGCTGATTTTGTGCAGATTAAAGGTAGAGGAACACGCAAAAACACTTTTGAATACAAATTCAAAAACGAACTGAACGAAGAAGAAATCATTCGTCACGACAAGGAAATATTTAAACTGTTCGACTTTTTTGCCAATTGCGAATACTTCGAAGAAAAGTTTGACTATGATGAAAAACTAAAACTACCCCAACCCCAAAAAGGAAACGGTGGAGGCGGAATTGGTGGTGTTGATATTAAAAAAAAATACACTACTTATCAACCCGACCCATTATTGAGTTTGGTTGAGGAGCCAATTGGCCCAGAAGGTATGCGGATTGACAGAGAACTTTTCAAAAAGTTTGAAAACCGTATTATCATGGACGACATCATTAAAAAGAATGTGGAGCTCGGAAATTGGGAACAAGTGGCTAGCCACATTCAACAAGAGATCTTCGACAAGCCATGGGAATACTTCAATCTCGAAAAAATCAGAAAAGCTGCCAAAATCGACCGCAAGGTTTCCATTCGTGAAGTAGTAGAAAAAATTTTTGGTATCATCCCAAAATTTAAATCCAAAGACGAATTGTTGGAGGAAGAGTTCGACAAGTTTATTTCTATCTACCCACCGGAAGAAGATGTAAACCTAAGAGCGTTGAAATACTTTTTTAAGGCGTACATAGTTGACCAAGATATTCGGAAAATCATTGAAACCAAAGATTTCCATGCCTTGCAAACGCATCCAACGCTTACCATTTCACAATTCAAGGCTGTTACTAATAAGTACAGGGAAGTGATCCCTGTTTACATCAAAGATTACATCAATTTAGAGCGGTTCGCTGCTTAACCAAAGGAATATATGTTAGATACACAGACAAAAAGGAGAATAGACGATTGCAGAGATATTTTGGTAGGAAAACTTCCGGACCCCAAAGCACAGATTGAGCAAATCACCATTGGCTTGATTTACAAGTTCATGGATGACATGGACAAAGAAGCGGTTGAATTGGGCGGTCAAGCAAAGTTCTTTTCTGATTACAAAGTGCCAGACCCTGAGTTTCCAAATAACAGCTCAAAGGACAAAGTCGTTGAATTCAGCAAATACGCATGGGATAAGTTGATGCACCCCAAAGTGACAGCTATCGAAATGCTCACACTTTATTCGGAAGCTATTGAGGGCATGGAGAAAAACCCAAACATTCCTCAATTGTTTCGGGACATTTTCAATAATGCCTATTTACCCTATCGAGACCCTGAAACTTTAAAACTGTTTCTAAAAACCATTGGCGAATTTGAATACACCCACAGCGAGAAATTGGGGGATGCATTTGAGTATTTGCTTTCTGTAATGGGTTCTCAAGGTGATGCAGGGCAATTCAGAACACCAAGACACATCATTGATTTTTTAGTCGCTATTATTGACCCTGATAAAACTGACACGATTCTTGACCCGGCTTGTGGAACAGCAGGATTTTTGATTTCCGCCTACAAACATATTCTGCTCAAATACTCAAAAGACAATAGGCAGGGATTGAATATTTACGAGTACAACAAACTCCAAAATAAGCCCTTCAATAATCTGGGTGATCAATTAACGCCCGACGATAGAAAAAAACTGATCCAAAATTTTGTGGGCTATGATATTTCGCCTGATATGGTGCGATTAAGTTTGGTGAATTTGTATTTGCACGGGTTCAACACACCCAAAATTCACGAATACGACACGCTCAGCAGCGAAGAACGTTGGCGGGAAAGTTTCGATGTGGTGTTGGCAAACCCGCCTTTTATGAGTCCTAAAGGTGGGATAAGGCCACACAAGAAGTTCACCATCAGTAGCAACAGAAGTGAAGTGCTGTTCGTAGATTACATAGCTGAACACTTAAACCCCAGGGGTAAGGCGGGTATCATTGTTCCCGAAGGCATCATTTTCCAGAGTGGAACCGCTTACAAAGACCTTCGTAAAATGCTGGTGGAAAACCATTTGTATGCGGTAGTGAGTCTGCCCGCAGGTGTTTTTAATCCTTATAGTGGGGTAAAAACTTCCATTTTACTGATGGATAAAGAAGTGGCTAAAAAGCGGGAGGAAATCTTGTTTATCAAAATTGACAATGATGGTTATAATTTGGGGGCACAACGAACAGCCGTGAAAGGGGGGCAGTTAGAAGAAGCGATAAAAGTTACCCAAAAATTTTTCGAAACGGGAGAATTTGAAGAAACGTCCATTGCTCACCTTGTTCCGAAAGCGGAAATAGCGAAGAATAGGGATTTTAATTTGAGTGGGGAAAGGTATAAAACAATCCAAGATTTATCAGGAACTGCCTTTGATATTGTTAAAATCGGTGATGTTTTTAAAACATCATCAGGTGGAACACCTTTAAAAGACAAAGAAGAGTATTACAAAAATGGAAATATTCCTTGGCTAAGAAGTGGTGAGGTTGCTCAAGGGTTTATAACTTCTTCAGAGCTATATATTACTGAAGAAGGATTGAAAAACTCATCTGCTAAAATATTCCCTATTAATACTGTCTTAGTCGCCATGTATGGAGCTACCGCAGGTCAAGTTGGTATTTTAAAATTTGAGGCTAGCACTAACCAAGCAGTATGCGGAATACTCCCCAATGACAAAGCTATACCAGAATATCTTTACTTGATATTGAAGTCTCAGAAAGACTATTTGATTTCCCTAAGCGGTGGTGGAGCTCAACCAAATATTTCGCAAACTATTATTCGTGACCTTCAAATTCCCCTTCCTCCCTTATCCATTCAGGAAGAAATAGTTGCTGAAATTGAAGACTACCAAAAAATCATTGATGGCGCCAAAGCCGTAGTAGCTAACTACAAACCCAAAATTGATATTGACCCCAATTGGGGATTAAAAAAGATGGGAGACATTTCTGAATTCAAAAATGGATTAAACTTCACAAAATCATCATCAGGTGAATTAATTAAAGTATTTGGGGTAGGTAACTTTAAAAATCATCTCATTGCACCACTCGAAGACTTAGAAGTAGTTCAGATTAATGAAAATCTAAATGATAATTATTTACTTCAAAAGGGTGATATCTTATTTGTCAGGTCAAATGGAAACAAAGATTTAGTTGGCAGAAGTGTTGTAATTCCAGAGGTAAATGAAAGAATATCATTTTCAGGGTTTACGATAAGGTGTAGGCTCCAATTTGATATCGAGCCATTATTTATCGGCTATCTATTAAAGTCTGATTTCCATAGTAAACTTATGAAAACAGTAGGACAAGGAGCCAATATTAGAAACCTATCACAAGGAATACTTAATGATATCGAAGTTCCTATTCCGCCTAGAGAAATTCAAATAGAAATAGCGAATAGGCTTAATAAGGAGCAAGATTTAGTAAATGCCAATAAACAACTTATCGAAATATTTGAGCAGAAGATAAAGGATAAGATTGCGAAAGTTTGGGGAGAAACATTATGATAGAATTACAAAACATAATAGAACAACATCCACGAGTTGCCTTTTTGATTGGCAACGGTCCAAACTTGGCTGCCAATATTATGCCTTCTTGGAAAGACCTTTTAACTTCTGCTGCTGACCGACCAATTGCTTTTCAAGTAGATGGTTTAACTAATACTGAGGTTTATGATTTGGTGGAACTGCATTCAGAAAACGGTCATGACGTTAAAGAACGGGTAAAAATCAAACTGGAACTATTGCCAACTTTCAATCTTGATATTCATCGCAGACTAATGGAGCTTGCGAGAATGCACAATTCCCCTGTTCTAACTACAAATTTTGATGAATCATTTGAGAAATCAATTAATGCACAATTGTTTCACATAGATTCAAAAGGTTTTACACGATTTTACCCCTGGAAAACTTACTACGGACATCAACAATTGACTTTGCCAACCGATGGTTTCGGGATATGGAAAATACACGGTGACGTTCGCTATAAAGACAGCATTCGTTTAGGCCTCACTGATTATATGGGTAGTGCTGAAAGGGCAAGAAAACTTATCCATAATGGTGACGACCGTCTTTTTAACGGTAAGAGACAAGAATATTGGCAAGGTCATCAAACTTGGTTGCATGTCTGGTTTAATTTACCTATTGTCATTTTTGGCTTAGGCTATGGCATAGACGAAGTATTTCTAAGATGGTTATTAATTGAGAGAAGAAAGTATTTGAATATTTACAACGGGCCAATGGAAGTTTACTACATCTCAAAGGGAACTCCTGCCCCTGCCATAAATAATCTCATGAAAAACTTGGGAGTAGAAACAAGATTAATCAATGACTATTCAGAGTTATACGGCTAATGGAATCATTTGAACAATATCATCACTACAGCCAAAATCTTTTGCTTGCTCAACATGAAGTGTCCGAGATTATTAAACACACCCTAACCAGAGGAGAAGTAAGAGAAGATTTTATCATTCAGTATCTCACAAAGTCAATTCAAAACTGTCAAGCATTTTTGAAAAGAGGGTTCATTAACCTTGATAAAGTTGACCAAAGCGGACAAGCGGACATACTATTGGTAAAAGAGTTTGCAGAAATTATTGATTTAGGTAATAGAGGCAATGTAATTGTAAACCCAGAAGACTGTTTAATGATTGTTGAAGTTAAAAGCACTTTGACAGGGACATACCTAAACGAGCTGAACGTTGAAGCTCAAAGAATAAAAACAGCGAATCCCAACATTATTTGCGGAATGTTTGCCTACAAATCCGAAATAGAAAAGAAAACAATAATGAAGCGTTGCGGGTATGATTTTGATTTGGACACCAAAACCTATTTTGATTCAGTAAAAGAACCATCGCCAATTTTCTATCCATACATTGACTTTATTCTGCTGCTTGACAAAGTTGAAGAGGAGGAAATAGAAGAAGGCTTAGAAATGCAAGGACGAAACCAACTATTCATGAGAAAAGGACTTGAATTGGATGCAAGGTATTTCAAAGGGACACACGACCCTGTAATCAGAAACCTTGTTGGACTAGTAAGGAGTTTATTAATAAGATAAAAAACATAATCCTTCACAGACACATAAATTGCCAATCCGAACAAGCCAATACTTAAATTAATGCTTGGTACCATTTACAATTGGAAGGCTAAATATGGCGTTATGGCGGCCAGTGAGGTTAAACGCATTGTTGCCAACCTTACACTTGAGATTGATTCAGTCAAACATGTACTTGAAAAAACTACGGCGACCTGCCGACAAACGGTAAGCTGTGAGTATTGAAAAGTATTTCTAAAAGATTTAGCCTGACAGAATTTGCAATTATAGAATAACGTTGGACAAGGTATTCTCTTTCTTTAAATAAGTGTCAAAGCTCTTCGTCAACCCGCTAGCAAATTGCTGCCAAAAACAAAAAAGGCCGCTGACGCGACCTTCTAAGTTGTTGATTTTTAAGCTCATCCTTCAGGGTTTGAACCTGAGACCCTCTGATTAATAGTTCCATTAATAAGCGTGATGTAGGAGGGTGGTATATTGGAGAGGAAAAAGGTGAAATGATTTTCAAAATTTTTTTTCCAGAAAATAACCCCTAATCACCATATTTACTTCCTTCAGACAAGTTTGATATTGGTAATCAATCGTTCCCACATTCTGTATCGGGAAGTAAAGCTTGTTAATAAAAGAAAATATTAACCAGTTCCATTTAATGAATCAGGCCGCATGAGCGGCCTGACTTTTATCTTTTACCTTCCATTCGCCCTCAACACCACAATATCTTTTCTCAAATCATCATCGTAGGTTTTCTTGATGATATAGTGCCATTGCTTCTCCGATACATCCACGAAAAAGATCTCTCCCTTCTTATGGGCGGCTACTGCATCCTGGAACTCTTTGGGAAACATCAGTTCTCCAAAAAACCAGTCTGTATCCCCACGGGTGGTATTACCATCCATCGTATACTCATCAGAGAGTTTCTCAAACGGGGCCCCCGAATTGGCCTTTTGTACAATAAGCTTTTTCAGGCTGTCAACCTGGGAACTGGATAATGATCCTCCGTCCAGGAAAATATACTGGGCCCGGTATTTAACGGATTCTTCAGACTCTATTACCTTATAAGTAACATAACCTACAGAAAAAACATCCCCCTTTTTTTGTCGCAATAACCGCTTGTCTATAAGGGCTGAATCTTTCCCGGCAGAGAGGCGAAGTATGGCCGGCTTCAATTCCGGATGGGCATCAACATACTTCTGTGCCTGATCAAGCGTATTAATCTTTTTGAACTCGTCAATAACGGATGGCTGTGCAAAAACCGGTGCTGAAAAGAGCATCAATAAACCCCAAAGGCTATTTTTCATATTTATTATTTTTAATCTGTTCTCTTGAATAACTTTATCCTTAGCTGGTTAATTCAATGATAACCATGCTTTTTGAAGATACTATTTTTTCATAATATTGTCATTGGTCAGGCTACCGGATATTGTGAAATAAAATGTTAAATAATTGCATAACTATCAAATAGTTAATTAAGACCTATAAGACACGGATTTTATCGGTTGCGTTGTATGGAGGAGTACTAAAATATAGGCTCTCCTGGCAATTTACGGCTTTTGCCCTAGCAACGTTGGCCCATCCCGGCAAAATATCCCTGATCGGTCGAACCGCCACGGGTACGCCCGTAACAGCTAAACACACCTCATCGTTACTTTGTTAATAATATTTCCTGCAGCGGCTTTTTATATTTCTTAGGGATGTACTATCAGGTGCTATAACTGTTATCAGCAATTTAGGTTGAAGCATATAGGGTGAACTACAACGTAATAGATATACTAATTTAACATTCAGGAAACACTGGGCTGTTACTTTTGGCCGCAAATACGGGAAAATGCCAAAACAACTACTATTTGTAAGTACGTTCGTGCTATGTCTTATCCTTTGTACCACCAATGCCTGGTCGCAAACAACACAGGCTTCTTTTATCGGGAAAATAACCGACACAGAGAACAAGCCATTAGCCAATGCAAGTGTGCTCATCAAAAATGAATCTACAGGTTTTACTTCTACCACAGTAACCAATGCAAAAGGTGATTATGTGTTTAAAGAGCTTCCGCTGGGAGGACCTTATTATGTGCAGGTTACTTTTGTTGGATACGGCGAACAAAAAAAGCCAGGTTACATGCTCAGCCAGGGTGATGTGGTTACGGTCAACTTTGAGCTGGTCAATAGTGCCACAGAGATCGGTGCGGTAACCGTAACGGCTTCTTCCAATCGGACTAAAGGGAAAATTGAGAACATTGGCGCTGCCACTGCCATCTCTTCCCGGTTAATGACCAAAATGCCTGTGAATGGGCGCAACTTCACTACCTTAATGGACCTTTCTCCCTTAAGCAGGGGCGGTAATATATCCGGTCAGTTGGGCTCTTCCACCAACTATACCATTGATGGTATGAATGCTAAAAACCCTACCTCTGCAGGCGCTACTACCAGCCGCAGTGGAGCTCCTTATAGTATATCCATTGAAGCTGTACGGGAGTTTAAAGTGGTGACCAACCAATATGATGTAACCTATGGCCGCAGTGGCGGCGGTACCGTGAGTGCAGTTACCAAATCGGGCACCAATACGCTCAGCGGTTCTGTATTTGGTTTCGGCCGGGCCAACTGGCTCTCCAGCCCTTATGATATCAGGGGTAATAAAAGGAACAATGATTATTCTACTTACCAATACGGCTTTTCATTGGGGGGGCCGATCATTAAAGACAAGCTGCATTTCTTTGTAGCCTGGGACCACCAGCAAGATCTGCGTTCGCTGGTTATTGCCGATGTACGGTCGGCCGCAGATGAAACCCGGTTCAATGTGACCAGGACAACACTTGATTCTGTAGTCATGATCGCGCGTGATCAATATGGTGTTTCCAAAACACAACCGCAGTATGGATCATTTGATAAAAAACGTAATTCAGATGCTGCTTTTCTGCGCCTGGACTGGCAGATCAACAGGAAAAACCTGCTTACCATCCGCAACAACCTCACCAATGATGTGAACAAGCTGGGTCTTGTAGATAATACCGCCATCAATTTATATGAATCTACCGGTAATGACTTCAACTTCGATAATAGCTTCCTGGTTACCCTCCGCTCTGCCATTAATTCAAAATTGACCAATGAACTGAAGGTACAGCACCTGTATACTTACCAGAGCAGTGAACCCGGCGATGCATTGCCGAAGCAAAATATTCCAAGAGCTATTGTTGAGCGTTCAGTTTCTTCTATTGGAGGAGCTAACCGTACTACCAATATTCAGATAGGCGGTCATCGTTTTGCCCAGGAATGGTTTAAGAACAATGTATTCCAGCTCGTTAATAATCTCTATTACAACACCAATACCATCAGGTATACCTTTGGCGTTGACTTCATGTACACCCGCGCCCGGTCACTGTATGGCAGTGAAGTAAATGGCCGTTACCATTACGACAGTATCAGGAACTTCCTGAACAATACGCCTTATCGTTTTTTCAGGGAAGTACCGCTGATGGCAGATCCTAGCGTAACTTCCAGTATTTACAACCTCGGCGCTTATGGGCAATTGCAAACCAAACTGGCCAAAGGAGTAGACGTTACCGTAGGGCTTCGCCTCGATTATTCACATTACCCTACTTCGCCGTTTAATCAACTGGTGTATGATGAACTGGGACTGCGTACGGATAATAAACTGCAGTCATTCATTGTACAGCCGCGTTTTCAACTTACCTGGGATGTAAATGAAAAACATACGGATTATATCCGCGCCGGCGCCGGTGTATTTGCTTCCGATATTAATAATTACATGATTATTAATAACCTCACCTTTGATGGTAAGCATTATGGCACTGTTGATGTAAGAGCTCCGAATATCCCAACGCCCGACTTCGTGGCTTTCCGCAATAACCCTGCTTTGACACCTACGCTGGCCGCATTCCAGGTGCCTACCATCAATACCAACGGACCTGATGTTAAAATACCCGTTGTGTACAAAGCCAATATCTCCTATACGCGCTTTATCACGGAACGGTTAAAAGTGGGTGTTACCGGCTACATGACCCTCGGAAGGAACAATTACCTCTACGTAGATAGAAACATGTCCAAAGAGCCCCTCTTCAGGCTTACCAGTGAAGACAACCGGGGTGTATACGTACCGCTTGAATCAATGCCCGACAATGGTCAGGGTGATTGGTTACAGGGCCGTATCAGTAAAAAACTTGGCAGGGTATTGGAACTGAACAGTACAGGAAAGGTGAACCAGTTTGCGGTGGTAATGGATGCAAACTGGCAATACTATAAAGATGGAGAAGTATCAGTAAGCTATACCTGGAATGATGCCAAAGACAATATCTCCTATAATGGTAACGTAGCCAACACCTCCACTTTATCCTTACCGGTGAAGGACGATCCGAGAGACGTAAGCAACATTACTTATTCCGATAACCAGTTTCGCCATAAAGTAGTATTCTATGCTACCTCGCCTACTTTATGGGGTTTCAGTATGGGTGTGCGTTATTCTGGTATTGGTGGCACCCGGTATAGCCTTCTGTCTGGCGTAAACAGCAATGCCGATTTTGTGACTACCAATGACCTGGCCTATATTTTTGATATGAAAGGGAGCGCTACGCCAGAGGCTATTAAAAAGGGTTTACAGGCTATACTGGATAACCCCAGTGCGAGCCCGAGCCTGAAAGATTATATTACCAAATACTCAGGAAAGATCGCAGAAAGAAATGGAGGCATTAACGGTTTCTATGGCGTCTTCGACCTGCGCCTCAGCAAAAAATTCTCTTTCTCTCAAAATAAGCAACAGGGTCTGGAGGTTTCAATGGACCTGTTCAACGTGGCCAACCTGCTCAATAAAACATGGGGGGCTTATAAGAACCTTAGCACGCAGGCATTGTATAACAGCAAAAGTTTTGATAGAACAAACCAGCGCTACAACTATGGTGTCAATACTGCCGGTGTTGTAACGCCTTCAGGTGATCCTTACCAGTTCCAGTTAGGGGTCAGGTATAGTTTCTAAAAAATCATCTATATGTATAAAGGGTGTATCATATACTGATACACCCTTTTTTATTCAGGGAGCCTGTTACATACTGGCCCTGTTCTCTTCTTCATTCTGTTTGCTTTGCCTGGCACTGTGGGTTGATTTTCCAAAACTGTAGCTCAACGTTAATGCCGCCTTTTTCTGGCCAAACCAGTGCCACAATTGATTATTAATAATGCTTTTTTCGCGGAATATATAATGTACTTCAAACGTATTGAAAACATCATAAAAATTGAACTTGGAATTCAGCTTCCCTTTAAACCATGTTTTTTGCAGGCCCAGGTCTACATTACCGATAGGCCTGATAATATACAGACCCGAACCCTGGTTGTAACGGTAATTATAATAAATATCAAACGTGCACCCTTTGGGAAGGGAAAACACGTGGCTACCATTCACCATGTGTCGCTTGATAGGTATCGCGTAAGTAACGTTATGGTAGGGTGTTTGTTCCTTTAAATAATAACCGCCAATAGTATGGCTCATTCTCCACCACTTTGTAACGGTAAGCGGAAAGCTTACTTCTATGCTGGCAAAATCATTGTAAGGCAGGTTTCTTCCCAGGTATTGCAGAATATTCGTAACAGGGTCATACTCGGGATAGCGCGTCATGGGATCTGTTTCCCTGCCGGCACTCACAGAAACAGTAAAGGCCTTTTGGGAGTAGGAAATACTCAGGGTATTCGTTTTCGAAGGCAGTAAATAAGGATTACCTACCCAGTAATTGAGCGGACTGAAATAAAACCGGAAAGGATTAAGCTGGGCAAAAACGGGGCGGGTGATGCGGCGGCTATATGAAAAATGAAGCTGTTGATTTTCACTAATGGCATAAGTTACATTCACACTGGGCAGCCAGGTTAAATAATCTCTGTTCGTTACCTCTTTTAGGGTAACGGCATCGGCAGTGCTATGCGTGTGTTCAGCCCTCAAACCTGCTATAATAGTAAACTTTTTGAATTTCCTTTCATAAGAAGCATACCCGGCAGTAACATACTCATCATACCGAAAACTATTCGTGCGACTGCTGTCCAGCTCAAAACTATTCCCGGTATTCAAGGTATCATAACGTAGGTCATTCCAGGTAGTCGTAAAAGCAAACCTTCCGCCTACACTCCATTTCCCTTTACCAGCATTCCCTGAAAGGTCCACCTGCGCCGTACGGATGAAAATATCATTCTTTAAAATAGTTTTCCAATAAGTCTGTAAATCTCCGGTAAGTGTATTCCTCGTTTGTATATCCTCCCGCTGCCGGTTGCTGATATTCACCAGTGAGCTTAAGAATTGCAATTGTGTTTTGCCAATCCGTGCCATATAATTCAGGTTCACAGCATAATTATCCTGTTCCGGATCATAATAATTATGGGTATTCGTATGGGAAACCATGTTTTTGGCCGATGAATCGGTAGTATGAAGTGTATTGTAGGCATGCATTTTCCGGTTTACCTGGTAAGCCCTTAACAAGATCTCGATACGCTGGTCTTTTTTAATAGTATAATCTGCTCCCAACTGGAAATTAAAATTATCGTTATCCATTGATCGACGGTTTTTTGTAGCCATGATATTGGTATTGGCCAAATGCTGCAAGGCACGGTACTGGTAAATATTTGAGCCCACTGTATATCCCAAACGGGCTGTATAGGCGATCTTGTTTGTTTTATAGGTGAGCAGGAGATTATTTTCCACCAGCGTATAAGCATTTTGCTGGATATTGGTGCTCA